>JAEWHT010000042.1 GCA_023387695.1 Pseudomonadota bacterium
AGGCGGAAGATGTTATCCAGGATCTTGGCGTTGTTCGGCTCCTGCTCGAACTTCACCAACTGATTGTCGACGGTGTCCAGGCTCTCGCTGGTCTCCGTCAGAAACTCCCGCAACAGATCATCCATGAAAACAGGCCTTCATACAGGGATGGCGCGCACGAATTGTGATGCGCCTATTCGGAATGGGGCCAGCTTCACCGCAAAGCGTTTAATAATGGTTGAGTATGTGCAAAAGAACGGAACCAACAAAGAGATAAGGCGCTCCGGACAAGCCGAAGCGCCTCGTAAAGAATGCATTAACGTCTGAGAGCGCTGCGCGCGTTTACGAAGCAGTAATGATGATGGCTTCGCCTTCCTGCTTGAGCGTCACGGTGAGCCCGCAGGCCTGCGCCAATAGCCGCGTATAATAAGGCTGGATCGCGTGCGCATCCGCTGCCGGCCCGCGCTCGCCGCTCAGAAGCTCGGAGATGTTCTGCGGCAGGCGCGCATTGTGTCCGGTCGCGGTGATGCGGAAGCTCATCGTCTCGCCCTCGCCGATCGGATCGATCGTCAGCATACCGCCGCGCGGGATCGTGTGCTGGGAGACGACCAGCATATTGAGCAGCAGCTTGACGCGATTCTTCGGCAGCAGCAGCCGCGGCAGATTCCACGTGATCGAGCACTTGCCGTCCTCGATGTGGCCCTTCGCCATCGTCTGGGCATCGCCGAGGTCGATCTGCGCGCCGGAGGAGCCGGCGGCGCCGAAGGCAAGGCGGCAGAACTGCAAACGGGCGGAGGCCGTCTTCGCGCTTTTGCGAATCAGGTCGAGGGCGAATTCGCGGTCTTCGGGCTTCGGATCGTCATCGAGCACCTCGAGCCCATTGACGATGGCGCCGACGGGGCTGATGAGATCATGACAGACCCGCGAGCACAGCAGTGCCGCGAGTTCGAGCATATCGGGAGCGGAAGCGGTAGCGGGTGACGGGGCGTCAGACATAAAGGGTTCCTGGAATTGCACGGCGCGGACGCGGCGAATCACGCATGGCTTAAACTGTTGCTTCGGGTTCTATCATTCGCCAGCCCGTGGCAGGAAGCTTGCGATAGGTTCGAAGCGGCCATAAGGGGACGCAGGCGAATCAACCGAGAGACACGAGACTTGCCAATGCAAGACTTGCCGATACAAGACTTGCCAATGAATGAGGCATGCAGGTGAGGATTATCGACGGCGAGGCTGCTGACCGGCTGATGGAGCCCCTGACCGAGCTGGTGGTGCAGGCCGGCGAGGCGATCCTCGCGGTCAATCGTGGGGCGATGCGGGTCGACGGCAAGCAGGACGGCTCGCCGGTGACCGAGGCCGACCTTGCGGCGGACCGAATCATTGCCGAGGGCCTGGCCAGGCTTGCCGGTGACGTGCCATCGCTCTCGGAGGAACGGTGTCAGCAGGTCTCGCCGCCGTTTCGGGGCAGCTTCTTCCTGATCGATCCGCTCGACGGTACAAAGGAGTTCGTCGCCGGCCGCGACGAGTTCACCGTCAACCTCGCGCTCATAACTGAAGGCGTGCCGCTGCTCGGCATTGTCAGCGCACCCGCGCTCGGGCTGCTCTGGCGGGGCATCGTCGGGCGCGGCGCCCAACGCGTGCCGTTTAATGGCACGACCATCGGTACGGCGGAGCCGATCCGGACCCGCAAATTGCCCGGCCATGGCGAGCCCTGGGTCGCGGCTGTGAGCCGCTCGCATGGCGACCCCACGAGCGAAGCCTTCATCGACAGCCGGCCTAACGCCGTCAGAAAGACCTGCGGCTCAGCCGTGAAGTTCGGCCGGATCGCGGAGGGCAGCGCCGACATTTATCCCCGCTTCGGGCCGACCTCGGAATGGGACGTCGGGGCGGGCTGCGCGGTCGTGACCGCGGCCGGCGGCAAGGTCACCGACGGCAAGGGTGGCGAGATCAGGTTCGGCGAGCGCAGCGACACCGGCTTCATCATCCCGGCGTTCATCGCCTGGGGCGATGCGGAGGCGGTAACGACCTACTGACTGAGCGTGCTCTGGAGCGTCGGCCAGCGCTTGCCGACCTCGTACAGGAAGCGTTCCGGATTGGCGGCGAAGGCGTCGCGGTTGTCTTCCCGGCTAAACAGATAGAGCCGCTGCTGGGAGATTACGTAGAAGCGGGGGTTGGCCGCGTTGAGCACCCCGCGCGCGATATCGACCGGGTCGTAGCCACCATATTGCGGGCCGTAGACTTCAGGATGGGCCAGGAATTCCGCCCGGTTGCCGTCGTTGCGAAAGCGCCAGACCGCGCCCCAGAGATTGGCCTCGAACTCCGCCGTTCCCTGCACCGCTCCGCCGTCGACGAAATAGGCCACGGGGTCGAAACCTTCGATCGCGACGCCCGAGAAGCGATTGACGACGATCCGCTCGGTGGTGGCGGCATCCGCCGGCAACCAGGACAAGCCGAGCCAAATACCCGCCAGCAGGCAGACCAGACGGCCGATCAAGGCAATTCCGGGGCGCAAAGGGCTATCTTCCTGCCGTTGTGCCGTCATAGTTGCTGCGGATAACATCCGAGTCGAGGGGACGTCCGGCGCAACCTAGGGCCGTGCCTGTTGGCATCAGGTTAAGGGAAGCGGACCGGGATCGATACCAGGGGTTCTTTTATGACTTTCGCATCGCGCCTTGCCGCAGTGGCGCTCGTAGCGCTGGCTGGCTGGATCGTGCCGGCCTCGGCCCAGACGGCCGCGCCGCCGCCGGACCTGCCGCCGCCGCAGCGGACCCCCTCACCCAGCACTTATGGGCCGGACGAACTCGTCACGGCCGGCCACCGCTTCTTCGGCAACGTCTCGCGCGGGCTCGCCTCGATCATCGAGAAGGCTGTCAGCCAATGGGGCCTGCCCAACGGCTACATCCTCGGCGAGGAAGGCTCCGGCGCCTTCGTCGCGGGTCTCCGCTACGGCGAAGGCACTCTCTATACAAAGAACGCCGGCGACCTGCGCGTCTACTGGCAGGGTCCCTCGCTCGGCTTCGATTGGGGCGGCGACGGCGCGCGCACCATGACGCTGGTCTATAACCTACCCGCCACCAACGCGATCTACCAGCGCTTCGCTGGCATCGACGGCTCGGCCTACATTATCGGCGGCTTCGGCATGACAGCGCTCACGTCGAACAACATCGTGCTGGTGCCGATCCGCTCCGGCCTCGGCTTAAGGCTCGGCGCCAATATCGGCTATCTCAAGTATACGCCGCGGGCGACCTGGAACCCATTCTAGGTCTCCCTTCCGCTTCCGGTTCCGGATTCACGTTAACAACAGGGCGGGGCTGGCTTTTTGCCGGCCCGCCATGCATTGTCTTTGGTAAATTTTTCCTTGTTTGTTGGAGCTCTGACCCATGGTCGAACCGATCATGTACCTGGCGATCGGTTTCCTGCTGTCGATGCTGTGCGGGCTTGCCATCGTGCCGCTGGTGCATAACCGCGCCGTGCGCCTGACCACGCGCCGGCTCGAGGCCGCAACGCCGCTGTCGATGGCGGAGATTCAGGCCGACAAGGACCAGCTGCGCGCCGAGTTCGCCATGTCGGCGCGGCGGCTCGAGATGAGCGTCGACCAGCTCAAGAACAAGACCACGAGCCAGCTCGCCGAGCTCGGCAAGAAGAGCGACGCCATCAACCGCATGAAGATCGAGCTCGGCGAGAAGAACGCCACGATCTTC
>JAEWHT010000063.1 GCA_023387695.1 Pseudomonadota bacterium
GCACGAAGGGCACGACGAAGGGATAGACGCCGATATCGATCAGCCTGCGCGATAGCGCGAGAATCTCGGAAGGCTCGTCGCCAAGGCCAGCCAGGATATACGTTGAGACCTGGCCGCGGCCGAAGACCGGAACGGCCGCTTCGAACGCTTCCATATATTGCTCGACCTGGACCTGCGCTTTGCCCGGCATGATCTTCTGCCGCACGGCCGGACCGATGACTTCCAGATGCATGCCGAGCGCATCGACGCCTGCATCCTTCATGCGCCGGAACCAGGCAAAATCATCCGGCGGTTCGCATTGCGCCTGGATCGGCAGGTCGACGGCGGCTTTGATCGCCTCCGCACTCTCGGCAAGGATACCAGCACCGCGATCGGACGTGTGCGGCGTACCCGTCGTCATCACCATGTGACGGACGCCGTCGAGCTCGACGGCGACCCTGGCGACTTCGGCGAGCTGTGCCGGCGTCTTGCGCTCGACCGTACGCCCGGCTGCGAGCGACTGGCCGATGGCGCAGAACTGGCAGGTCTTGGTGCGGCTCTGGTAGCGAATGCAGGTCTGCAACACCGTGGTGGCGAGAACATCGCGCCCGTGCAGGGTCGCGATCTTCCAATAGGGGACGCCATCCTCGGTGGTGCGGTCGTAGAATTTGGGCCGCAACGGAAACGAGACGTCGGCCAGCACCACGCCGTCGCGCGAGATGCGGCTGCGTCCAGCCTCGTCCGGACGCTCGACGAGATAGGGGCTCTCGAAGGCCGGCGCATTGTGGACCGGAATCATCACGGTCGCGCCGTCGATCGTGAACGGCGTGTGATCCGACGGCCCGGCACCGCCGCGGCGGCTCGTTCCCCCGGTCTTGGGATCAGCGAGCCGGACCCCGAAGGACTGCAACTCGTTGATCAGCTGCTCGGTCGGAATCGCCTTGGGTTGCGGCATCTGCAGTCTCATCTGGTTGGTCTCCCGGAATGGGCATGAGGCGGTTCGGGTGAAAGCCGTGCATTGGACGCGCAGGGCTGTCGTTCAGCACCAGCGAGAGCAGCTCCGGCCGGGCATAGTGGCCGACCGAGTCCATCATCCGCTTGCGCTTGGTGATCAGGGCGAGGTCGAGATCGGCGACGAGGATGCCCTCGCCACTGGTCAGTGGCGGCACCAAATGGTTGCCTTCGGGGGAGACGATTGCGGTCATGCAGCCGCCGCGCAGGCCTTTGCGCAGGCCCTCCTCCGGCGAGATTTTGGCGATCTGCTCCTCGGTCAACCAACCCGTGGCGTTGACGACGAAGCATCCGCTTTCCAGCGCATGGTGTCGGATCGTCACCTCGATCTGGTCGGCAAAGATCTGCCCGACCAGCGAACCCGGAAACTGGGCCGCGTGGATTTCTTCATGCTGGGCCATCAGTGCGTAGCGGGCGAGCGGATTGTAATGCTCCCAGCAGGCCAGCGCGCCGACGCGGCCGACCGCCGTCTCGACCACCTTCAGGCCGGCGCCATCGCCCTGCCCCCAGATCATGCGCTCATGAAATGTCGGCGTGATCTTGCGGCGCTTCAGGACGATCGCGCCGTTCGCGTCGAACACGAGTTGAGTATTGTAGAGCGAGCCGTGATCGCGCTCGTTGACGCCGAGCACCACAACCATGCCGTGACGCTTGGCCGCCTGCCCCACCGCATCGGTGACGGGACCGGGGACGATGACGGCATTCTCATAGAGATGGATATGCTCGGCGCCGCTCAGCACCGGCGGACGGACAAAGGAGAAATACGGGTACCAGGGAACGAACGTCTCCGGAAAAACGGCGAACTGGACTCCCTTGCCCGCCGCCTCCGCGATGGCCGCCAGGATCCGGTCGACCGTTCCGGTCGGCGTATCCAGATCCGGCGCGATTTGAATCGCGCCGGCCCTGATCGTGCGTTTCGCTGTCACTGTGATCTCCCTCGTCCGTCGCGCGAGCTGACCGAGGTCAGACGGTCCAGGTGTGGATCATGAACGCGTTGTCGTTGCGATGCATCAGGATGAGGTCGAGCACATCGAGCGGATTGATCGGCCGGATGCCCGGAATGAGCGACGGCTCACCATGACCGTAGAGCGCCTGCAACGCGAACCGGCAGGCATAGACCTTGCCGCCTTCATCCATGAACTTCGCGAGCTGGTTGTTGAAGTTCTGCGCACCGGGGAAAGCTTCGTCGCCGATCTTCGGAAAGCCGCGCTGAATTCCGAGCGTGACACCGGGACCGTAAAGCAGCACCGATGTCTCAAAGCCCTTCCGCTTCAAACGCAGCGCCTGAAGAATATTGACGAGGCCGATGGAGCCTTCGAACGCCACGGTGTGAAAGGTGACCAGCGCCTTCTCACCCGGCTTCGCTTTGACGTCCTCGAAAACCTTCTCTTCGTAGTCGACAAGAAAGTCGCCCTTCTGACGTGCGGGCATGTTCACTGCTGGCATTGACACCTCCTGTTCACGTCCGGCCTCCCGGATCGAGATCAGGTTTTGCAATCAATGTGCCAATCGACGTTCTGCACTACAAATCATCAAACCATTCAATTTGCATTCATTTATACATTCAATGTTGAATGGAGACCTGACTGGATTCGGATATGTTCGCGCATTGCTCGAAAAATAGTGCCTGAAAAATGCTGAGCAGCGCGCTTGATCGTTGTGCAGTGGGCTCAGCCGCGCTGCCTCCCCGAAGCGATCAAGCCGCACAAGTCGATTGCCTCATTGAATGCAACAATATACAGTCAATTATGCTGACGTAACGCGACGGAACTCTGCAATGGCCGACTGGCGACCCGATCTCTCGAACAGCGACAAGCCGCGCTATCTCGCGATCGCAGACGCGATTGCCGACGACATCGCTGCCGGACGGCTCGTGATCGGCGACCGCCTGCCACCACAACGGAAATTGGCCAAGCGCCTCGACGTCGATTTCACGACCGTCGCGCGCGGCTACGTCGAAGCGCAGAAACGTGGGCTGATTGAATCGAAGGTCGGACAGGGAACCTTCGTGCGCGACAAGCCGCGCCCGCGGCGTTCGGCGACAAGCTTTCCGCCCCGTCCCGTCGACCTGTCGATGAACCTGCCGCCCGAGCCTGATGATCCCGAATTGATCGAGCGCATGCAGGCGGGCGCCGAACACGTGTTGCGCGATATCGCATCACTGCTGCGCTACCAGGGCTTTGGCGGCACGCAGGCCGACAAGGATGCGGCGTCGAGCTGGCTCGGCCGCCGTGCGCTGGTGCCGGCCCAGAACCGCATCTTTGTCTCGCCGGGCGCGCATCCGGCGCTGCTCGGTATCCTCTCGATCCTTGCGAAGGCAGGCGAAGTGGTGCTGTGCGAGGCCATCACCTATCCCGGGATCAGGTCGATCGCGGCGCAGCTCGGCATCACTCTCGTCGGCCTGCCGATGGATGCAGATGGCGTCGAGCCGCAGGCGCTGACCGATGCCTGCAAGAAGCTGAAGCCGAAAGCAATCTACCTCAATCCGACGCTGCAGAATCCGACGACGCTGACGATTCCGGATTCACGACGGCGCGAGATCGTTGCGATCGCGCGGCGCTTCAAGCTGCCAATCATCGAGGACGATGCCTACGGCTTCATTCCCGAGCACGGTCACGGCCATGCGCCATTCGCGGCGATCGCGCCCGATCTGACATGGCACGTCGCGGGACTGGCCAAATGCATCGGAGCGGGTTTGCGTACGGCTTATGTCGTCGTCCCCGATACGCGCTCGGCATGGCCGTTTGCCTCGGCGCTGCGCTCTGCGACCGTGATGGCATCCCCACTCACCGTGGCGATCGCGACACGCTGGATCGAAGACGGCACCGCGGACACGATGTTGCGGTTCATCCGCGCCGAGACGTCTGCGCGGCAGAAGCTCGCCGCCGAGATCCTGCCCAAGGGGTCCTATCGCGGCGATCCCCTCAGCTTCAATTTGTGGGTCGAGTTGCCCACGCCATGGCGGCGCTCGGCTTTCGTCGAGCATATGCGGCAAACCGGCATCGGTGTGGTCGCAAGCGATGCCTTTGTCGTGGGTGATCCGCCTCCCGAGGCGGTGCGCGTCTGCATCTGCGGTCCGTCGACACGCGCGCAGATCAGGTCTGCGCTCGAATACGCAGCGCATGCGCTGGCCGAAACGCCGGCCCTGGCGTCGCCATTTCTTTGATCTGTCGGGCCGCCGCTAGCTGGTGACGCGTTCGCCGCGCCCGTAGACCAGCAGCATGAAGATGATGACGAGGCCGTAGATCACCTGGCGGCCTGCCTCGGGCATGTCCATGATCGACAGCACGCTGTTGAGCAGCACGATCAGCACCACGCCGATCAGCGTGCCCAGATAGCGACCGCGGCCGCCGAGAATGTTGGTTCCGCCGATCACGACCGCTGCGATCGCCGGCAACAGATAGGCATCGCCCATGCCCTGATAGGCCTTGGTGGAATAACCGGCGAGCAGAACGCCGGCGAGCGCGGCGGCAAGGCCGCAGAGGACGAAGCAGATCACGGTGATGCGGCGGGTGTCGACGCCCGCGAGATATGCCGCCGCCTCCTTGTTGCCGATGGCATAGACGTAACGGCCGAGCGCCGTGCGCTGGAGAATGATCGTGACGATGACCGATACGGCGGCCCACACGAACAGCGCGTTGGGGATGCCTAGCGTGCGGTCACCGGCAAGCATGCGCATCAAATCGGTGGCGGCAGTTTGCGGCGCGTAGCCACCGGTATGCGCAACCATCAGGCCGCGCATCACCGCATTGACGCCGAGCGTGAAGATCATCGAAGGCACGCGCAGATAAGCAACCCCGATGCCGTTGATGAGACCGACCAGCAGTCCAACGCCGAGCCCGACGGGAATGGCGAGCGGTCCGCCGATCGAGGTCGCCATCATGGCAGCCGCCGCGAGCGTCCACGGCACCGACAAATCGATCTGCGCGATCAGGATCACCATCATCATCCCGGCAGCGACGATGCCGAGGAAGGCGCCGATCTGGAGCTGCTGCAACAGATAGGTCGGTGACAACAGCGGTGCGCTGCCAAAGCGGGCAAACGTATAGACCGTGCCGGCCACCAGAATGACGAGGATGAACAGGGCCGCAATCAGGATCGGACGGTCATCGCGCGAGAGGCTGAGGGAGGCCGAACTCATCGAAACAGCTCCAGCGTATTCTTGACACGCAGAACGCCGAGCGCGCCGATGCTGACTGCCGCCAGCAGGATCAGGCCCTCGAACAGCGGTTGCAACAGCGGCGCGATGTCGAAGATGCGGAAGAAGAACGAGATCACGCGCAGCACCATGGCGCCAAAGATCGAGCCGATCGCGCTGCCGGTTCCGCCAAGCAGCGAGGTGCCGCCAATGACGACGGAGGCGATAGAGTTCAGCGTGTAGGCGCCGGCCTGCGGGATGTCGGCATTGCCCGACGAGGTCTGGATGGCGAGGAACAGACCACCGCAGCCGGCAAAGAAGCCGGCGAGCGTGAAGGCCGCAATCTTGGCGCGGTCGATCGGTAGGCCGGACATGTAGGCGGCGCCTTCAGCCGAGCCGACGGCATAGACGGCGCGGCCCAGCACGGAGCGCCGGAACGGCACCCAGACCAGCAGCGCTATCAACACGAGCAGCACGAACGGCACTGGGATCCAGGCGATCGGCGCAAACCAGGCGGCGGCACCGTCATCGAAGATATGGACCGTCGAGGCGAAATCCCCGAGCGAATTGGTCAGCGCCCAGTTGAGATCCTCGTCGATCTTGCCCCCCGGTGTCGGCCGCAGGAACAGCGCGATGCCGATATAGACCGCGCCGGTCGCGAGCGTCGCGATGATCGGCTGGATCCGCCCATAGACGACGACGCAACCATTGATGAAGCCGGCCAGTCCGCCGATCGCGAGGCATATGACGATGCCGAGCAGAATGCCGCTCACCCCGCCCGGAAAGGTGCCGAGGCCAAGATGCAGGCCGAAGATATCGAGATGCAAGGGAGTGCCGCCCGCTGCCCCCGTGAGCAGATAGCTCGCGAAGCACCCCACCATGGTCATGACGGCGCCCACGGAGAGATCCAGCCCCGACGCCAGCACCGGGACGGTCTGCGCCATCGCCAGCATGGCAAGCGCAAAGATCTCGTCGCCATTCTGCACCAAAACCGCTGACGAGAAGCCCTTGGGGTGGGCAAGATTGTAGAGCAGATAAAGAATGAAGAACAACAGGACGGCGGTGACGATGCCGACGTTCTGGCGAATTCTGATGGCGATATCGTCAAGCATGGGCGGCCCCGGCAGCATCCGATGTCGCCGCGTCGATGTTCAGCGCACTCGCAATGATGTTGGTCTCGGTGAGATCGTCGCCCTGCAACTCGCGCACGATGCGCCCGTCATACATGATCGCCACCCGGTCGCAGCAACCAATGAGCTCGTCATAATCGGTCGAGTAGAACAGAATGGCTGCGCCCTGGTCGGCGAGCTCGCGCATCAGCCGGTAAAGCTCCTGCTTGGTGCCGACGTCGATGCCGCGCGTGGGATCGTTGAGCAGGATGATGCGCGGATCGGTCATCAGCCATTTGGCGAGAACGACCTTCTGCTGGTTGCCACCGGAGAGCGTGGAGACCGCATCGCCGGGCGCGCCGATCTTGATCTGCAGCCGCGCGATGGCGCGCTTGATTGCCTCGTTCTCGCGGGCGCGATCGACGAGTGGCCCGGTCGAGATCGCATCGAGCGAGGCGATCACCAGATTGTCCGCGATCGACATCGGCAGCATCAGTCCTTCGGTCTTGCGATCTTCCGGCACGAGCGCGATGCCGACAGATTTCGCTGCGGCCGGAGACCCCGGACGCACCTCGCGGCCTTCAATGGTGACTTGGCCGGAGACACCGCGCAGCACACCGAACAACGCCAGCAGCAGCGATTTCTGACCCTGGCCGTCGAGTCCACCGAGGCCGACGATCTCGCCCGCACCAACGCGGAGCGAGATGCCATCGAGGTGCCTGTCCCAGCTCAAGTTCTCGACATCAAGCACCGGCTTGGGCGATCCGCGCGCAGGCTTGGGCGGATATTGAGCCGCAATGTCGCGTCCGATCATGAGCTGAACGATATCGGCGGTCGATCGCTTGCCCTTGTCGAAGGTCTCGATATGGCGCCCGTTACGGAACACGGAGGCACGGTCGGCAAGCGCTTCGACCTCATGCATCCGGTGCGAGATGTAGAGAATGGCAACGCCTTCGGCCTTGAGCCGCGCCAGCATCGCGTACACCTTCTCGACGTCGGCGCTGGTAAGGGCCGACGTCGCCTCGTCGAGGATCAAAAGCTGCGGCTTCTTGCCGAGCGCCTTGGCGATCTCCACCACTTGGCGCCGCGACAGCGGCAGATCGCGCACCCGCATCAGCGGGTTGACGTCCTCGCAACCGATCTCGGCCAGAAGCTCTTCGGCACGGCGGCGTTGCGCCCGCGCGTCGATGAGGCCGAAGCGGCGCGGTGGCGACGCGATCGAAATATTGTCCGCGACCGAGAGGTCGGGCATCAGCGACAATTCCTGGAAGATGCAGACGACCCCTGCTGCGTTTGCAGCAGACGGCGTCGCGAAGCTCACATCGTGTCCGTCGAGCCGCATGGTGCCGGCATCAGGTTGAACGACGCCGGCGATGATCTTGATCAGCGTCGACTTGCCGGCGCCGTTCTCGCCCAGCACCGCATGGATCTTGCCGCGCTCGCAGGCGAAATCGACGCCCTCGAGCGCGCGCACGCCGGCGTAGCGCTTCGAAATTCCGGACAAAGTGAGGAAAGCAGATTGGGTCAGGACAGCATCCGACATGGCAGGGCTCACGCAGCGGCGGCCCCGCAAAAGCCGGGCCGCCACCGGGGCATCTCAACTAGC
>JAEWHT010000079.1 GCA_023387695.1 Pseudomonadota bacterium
ATCGGCGCGCGCTCGCCATAGCCGGTTGCGAAGATGAAGGGCACGCCGATCTCCTTCAGCCTCAAGGCCACCTTGATGCTGCTCTCACTGCCGAGGTTGAGATCGAGCAGCGCGAAGCTCGGCCGCGTGCGCTCGATTGCGCGCAGCGCCTGGTCGACGCTCGCCGCGGTGTCGACATGTCGGGCGCCAAGATCGAGCAGAATGACCTCCGCCGCCATGGCGATGATGAGATTGTCCTCGACGATGAGCGCCGTGTCGGCAATGCGGGGACGGGCGGGCTGCTGTTCCTCGACGCGCATTTTGGCTCCTGCGATTGACGGCACCAGTTCAACGAAGTTCGGCGGGATCACGAACTTCGCCTGTACGCCGAGAAGATCGAAGCGGATTTCGGCTTCGCCCTTGAGATCGAACGGGACAGAGCGCTCGATGATGGTGGTGCCGAAGCCGCGACGCGACGGCGGCTGCACCGGCGGGCCGCCGCTCTCCCTCCACTCGATCTCGAGGCTCGAATTCGGGTCCAAGCGCCAGATCACCTCGACCTGACCGGTGGAATCGGCGAGCGCGCCGTATTTGGCGGAATTGGTCATCATCTCGTGGACGACGAGCGCCAGCGTCGCGAAGGCCTTGGGATCGAGCGCCACGTCAGGTCCATCGATCTTCACGCGGTCCGCGCGCGAGCCGAGATAGGCGCCGGCCTCGGATTCGAGCAGCGTGCGCAATGCCACCGGCGCCCAGTTCAAATTTGTGATCTGGTCATGCGCGCGCGCCAGCGCCTGGATGCGGCCACCGAGCACGGTGGCGAATTCGTCGACGCTTTTGGCCGTGTCCTTGCTCTGCGCCACCAGCGCACGGACGAGGCTCAGGATGTTGCGGACGCGATGATTGAGCTCGGCAATCATCAGCTCCTGACGCTCCTGCGCGCCGCGGCGCTCGCGCGCCGCCAGATCGGATAGTTGCAGGATCACCTCGAGCAGCGTCACGCGCAGGCTCTCGGCGATACGGATGTCGGCTGCCGACCACGGCTTCGACTGACCCGCCACCGTTTCCTGCCAGAGCTCAAAACTCTTGCGCGGTGTCAGGCGGGGCCCGTTCGGACCTTCCTCGTAGACCTTTCCGGGCGCGCCGGCCCAGGTCACCGAGCGCAGCACCTCGCGGCGGAAGAAGATCAGGCAGTCGCGCGGGGTCCGAGAGATCGGGATGGCGAGGAAGCCGGCGGCACGATCGCGAAACACTTCGCCGGCAGCATAAAGCTTTGCGATCTCCGCGCTCGCGCAGATCCGCCCCGGCGACGTCCGGTTGATGAAGGCGACGAGTTCCTTGACCTCGTCCTCGGTCGGCGTCTCGCCGTCCAGCGTGATCTTGTTGTCAGACCAGATCGCCACGCCGTCGCAGGCGATCATCCTCCGATAGTCACCGACGAAGTCGACGATCGCGCGCCGGCTGTGCTCGTGCGTGCCGGCAGTCTCGATCAGCCGTTCCTGGATCTTCTGGGCGCTGGCCTCGTAGGCCACGTCGCCCTCGCGCTCGCGCCCTTCCACGATCCAGGAGAACATCTGCCCGAACAGCTCGGACGCCGTACGCTTCTCGAACGAGATGTAGCGCGGCGAATAATGGTGGCAGGCGAACAACCCCCACAGCTTGCCGTCACGCAATATCGACACCGACATCGAGGCGCCGACACCCATGTTGCGCAAATATTCGATGTGGATCGGCGACACCGAGCGCAGCACGCTCATGGAGAGGTCGAGCAGCCCCGCATTGTGCGTGGCCGTCGAGATCAAGGCAGCCGGCTTCGCGTTGATGTCGGCGATGATGCGCAGCCAGTTGCGCTGATAGAGAATGCGCGCCTGCTTGGGGATGTCGGAGGCGGGATAGTGATGTCCGAGAAATGTCTCGAGGCCGGATTCGGCGGCTTCCGCGATCACCTCGCCCGATCCGTCCGGGTGAAATTGATAGACCATGACGCGATCAAAGCCGCTCAGGACCTTGAGCTGACGCGCGGCCTCGCGGGCAAGCTCGGTCATGCCGCGGGTCTTGCGGATGCGCTCCAGCATCAGCCGCACCAACTCGCCGGAATTGACGTCCGCCTCGATGACGCTGGGCTCGGCCTCGACGACGAGATAGGCGCCGGAGAAATGGATCGAGAGATCGTAGAGCGGCTTGCCGCTCTGGATCTCGACGCCGAACACGCGCTCGGTCGCGTCAGGACCGCCGAGCTGGTCGACGCGGCTGCGAATGGTCGCGATCGCGGCCGGCGAAAAGACCTCGGCGAGCGGCCGCTGCAAGAGATCAGCGACGTCGCCACCGAGGAAACGGCCGGCATTCTCGGACGCCATGCAGATGCTGAAATCCGACAGCAGCGTCAGCAGGAAGCCGAACGGCTGGATATTGCCGAGGATGTGGATCGGCTCGCGATCACAATTGGTGAGATCGACCGCCTCGTTCATGCGCGATCCGCCGCTTGTTCGAACGCTGCAAAGGCGCTGCGCGCGGCCTCGATCACCTCGTCCTCGTCGCAGGAATCCTCGCTGGCAAGCTTTGCGAGGAAGCTCTGCCACAGTCGCTTGCCGGCGCCATGGCTGAGATAGGCGGTGGCTTCGCCGATGCGTGGATCGGCAGCATCCGCGACCGCCTTCAGCAGGAATTTGGCGCCGAGCCGGGAGCCTTCCAGCACATACATCGTGCCGAGCATGCCGCTTCGTGTCAGCGGTGGCACCGACACGGTGGCGTGCGCTTCCCGGCCGAGCCGATCGAGATCGGCCGCGATTGCGGCGCTGCGCGATCGCTCCGGCCAGTCCGCAAACAGTTTGGAGATACCGGCCTCGACGAGTGCGGCTTCCAACGGAACAAGAGCGCCAGCGCTGGCCTGCAGGAAATGACGGTATCCGGAGAAGACGGTCAGATCGAACGCGGACATCTGTGCATCGAGCTCCCGATGCGCGGCCGCGGTCGCGTCCTTCAATCGTTCACGGAGTCCCGGAAAGCTGCGGCCCACCTGTATCGAAACGTCCGAAGCCCCAGCCAGCATGAAATTCCCAAACGCGCGCAAAGCCGGGGCGCGATTGCTCCGGAAGGAAGGGAACGCAGGCGGGAGCAGAAGGTTCCCGCCTGTCCTTCCGGGCCTCGCCTAGCCGGCAGCGGCAGACCGGGTTACCTGCGGGAAAAGCCCCAGCGCCTTCTCGGTCAGGACGGAGTCACAGTACTCGCGGATCTCCTTGATCTTGCCGTCCTCGAACCGGAACACCAGGCAATAGTCGTTGTCGTAGCGCACGCCCGCGGGCGTGACGTTGTCGCCCTTGGCCTCGACGACGACGATGTCGCCATCGGCGATGAAGCGCTCGGCGACCGTGCGCGTCCGGTCGCGTAGGCGGGTGCGCACGTAGCCGTGCAGATCGTTGAGGATCGCGTCTTTCCCTGCGAAGGTACGCGACCACGAATACTGCCCGGTGACGATCCATTTGGCATCGTCGGCGAGGCTTGCGGTGAACAGCGAACGGTCGCGCACCGAGGGGTCGGGGCTCGCGGCAGCTGCGAAAATATCCTGCATCAGCTTCTTGTTGGCGCTCGCGCTCATGGCGGCATCTCCATTTGGTGGCAACATAGAGAACATCGCCGCTCGAAGTGAATTCTTCAAATCGATAGCGAATATGATATCTATTCGTCTCATGAATTTGAATTCGCTCGACCTCAATCTATTGACCGCGCTCGACGCGCTGCTGCGCGAGGCCAATGTCAGCCGCGCCGCGCTTCGCATCGGGCTGTCGCAGCCGGCCACCAGCCACGCGCTGCAACGGCTGCGCGACATCTTCGGCGATCCGCTGCTGGTGCGCACCGGCGCGCGGATGGAGCTGACGCCACGGGCGCAAGCCTTGCGCGTGCCGCTGGCGCAGGCGCTCGACCAGGTGCGCGGGCTGTTCGTGCCGGACGAGTTCGACGCCGCACGCAGCGAGCGGCAATTCCGCCTGATGATGCCGGATCTCGCAGTCGAACTACTGATGCCGCCCTTGATGGAGAAGATCACGCGCGTTGCGCCCAACGTCCGCATCGACGTCGTGCCGTGGCGGGGCCCGGCGATCTTCCATGCAGAGTTCGCCCGCACCATCGACCTCGTGATCTCGATCGGCAACGCATTCAAAGGCTTTCATCGCCAACTGCTCTACACTGACAGCGACGCGCTGGCGGTGCGGCGCGGCCATCCGATGGCGGCGAAGCTGAAGCGGCGCGACGTTTTTCTGGCCGCACGGCATGTCGGCGTGATCATCCGCGGCCAGCCCGAAGATCTGATCGACACCTGGCTGCGCAGCAAAGGTATCGAGCGGCACATCTCGCTGGTGGTGTCAGGCTATCTTGAGGCGCTGCACGTCGCCGCGCGTACCGACCTCGTCGCCTTCGTGCCGCGGCGGCTGATCACGGCGCTGTCGAAGCAATTCGGGCTCGTCACGGTGATGCCGCCGCTCGATCCCGGGATCGACGAGCAGTTCATGTTCTACCCGACGCGCGCGCAGATGGATCCGGGCTCGATCTGGCTGCGGAAGTTGATGCTGGAGACGGGAAGGGAGCTGGAGAAGCGGAAGGGGTCGTAGGGTGGATTAGCCCTGCGACTGCGCGAAGCGCAGTTCGCACGGCGTAATCCACCTCTGTCTGTCGATGCGGAAACGAAAGACGGTGGGTTACGCCTACGGCTAACCCACCCTACGAGACCTGCGTGGATCGTTACGCCTTCTGCGCGGCCATCACCTTGCGCACGGCCGGGCGATCCGACATGCGCTTGAAATGATCAGCGATCTTCGGCGTCGCGTTGATGTCGACGCTGTCACCTTCGAGCCAGGTCGAGAGCGTGTACAGATAGGGATCGCAGATCGTGAACTGATCGCCCATCACATAGGGGCCCTTGAACATCTTCTGCTCGATCAGCGCGAAGCAGGCGCCCATGGTCTGCGGCACCTTCGCCTTCATGTCGGCGAAGGAGCTCTCCTGCGTGGCCCAGCGCGCGCCGCGCATCTTGTGGGCATGGTTGATGTGCACGGTCGAGCAGAGATATGAGTTGAACGACTGCACCTGTGCGAAGTCGAAGGGATCGTCGACCGGCGCCAGCTTCGCTTTGGGCATGGTCTGCGCAATGTAGGCCAGCATCGCCGGCGTCTCGGTCAGGACACCGCGATCGGTCACCAGGGCCGGTACCCGACCCTTCGGGTTGATGGCGAGATAGTCCGGGCTGTTCTGCTGGTTGTCCTTGAAGCTCAGCCGTTCAGCCGAGTAGTCGGCGCCGGCCTCCTCCAGGGTGATATAGGTGGCGAGTGCGCAGGTGCCGGTGGCGTAGTAGAGCTTGAGCATGGCGGACCTCATGGGAAAGCTGGAAATTAACGGCTGTCGACCGCGAGGTCTATAGCACGGCTTTCTCTTCGCAGTTGCCCACCGCCGTCCGCCTGTGCCAAGACGCCCGCAAGTGGAGGGGTTTTGTCATGACGGTACTCATCGCGGGCGGAGGCATTGGCGGGCTGACGCTTGCGCTCAGCCTGCACCAGATCGGCGTTCCCGTAAAAGTGTTCGAGAGCGTCGCGGAGTTGAAGCCGCTCGGCGTCGGCATCAACGTGCTGCCCCACGCGGTGCGCGAGCTGATCGAGCTCGGGCTGATGGACAGGCTGGATGCCAGCGGCGTGCGGACCCGCGAACTCGCTTATTTCTCCAAACACGGCAAGCCGATCTGGAGCGAGCCGCGCGGGCTTGAGGCCGGCTACAAATGGCCGCAGTTCTCGATCCACCGCGGCACGCTGCAGCAACTGCTGCTCGACACCGCGGTCGAGCGGCTCGGCCGTGCCAACATCCTCACCAGCCATCATCTGACCGGCTGGACTGAGACGGCGGACGGCGTGCGCGCCGACTTCATCGACAAGGCGACCGGCAAGCCCGCTGGCTCTTACGAAGGCGCGATCATGATCGCCGCCGACGGCATCCATTCCGCCGCGCGAGAAAAGCTGTATCCCAATGAAGGCCCGCCGATCTGGAACGGCCGCATTCTCTGGCGCGGTGTGACACCGTCGAAAGCCTTCCTCACCGGCCGCACCATGATCATGGCCGGGCACGAGATCCTGAAATTCGTCTGCTATCCGATCTCGAAGGAGCCGGACGCGTCGGGCAATCATCTCATCAACTGGGTCGCCGAGCGCCACATGCCGCCGACCTATCAGTGGCGACGCGAGGATTATAACCGCACCGCGCGGCTGGAAGAGTTTCTGCCCTGGTTCGAGAACTGGCAGTTCGACTGGCTCGACGTGCCCGGCCTGATCAGGAACTGCCCGCACGCCTATGAATATCCGCTGGTCGACCGCGATCCGGTGTCGCAATGGACCTTCGGCAAGGTCACGCTGATGGGCGACGCCGCGCATCCGATGTATCCGATCGGATCAAACGGCGCCTCGCAGGCGATCCTCGATGCCCGCACCATCACCCGCGAGATCCTGGCGCATGGCCCGACGCAGGCGGCGATGCTCGCCTATGAGGCCGAGCGGCGGCCCGCTACCACCGACCTCGTGCTGCTCAACCGCAAGAACGGTCCCGAGCAGGTGATGCAACTCGTCGAGGAGCGCGCGCCCGACGGCTACAAGGTCGTCACCGACGTGCTGTCGCAGAAGGAGCTGGAAGACATCGCCGCGAACTACAAGCGCGTCGCGGGATTCCAGGTCGAAGCGCTGAACGCGAAGCCGCCGATCGTGAGCAGGGACGCGCGCGTGGGGACGTGAGTTAGCCGCTGATCGAGCCGCGGGCTCCTCGTCACCTCGCCCCGCTTGCGGGGAGAGGTCGGATCGCCCTTGCGATCCGGGTGAAGGGGTACAGGTCCCTCGAAGATCTCGCCTGCGGAGAGAGGCCCCTCACCCCACCCTCTCCCCGTAAGAACGGGGCGAGGGAGCGAGAGAGCAGCGCCCGCCTCACTTCATCACCACCCTCCCCGCCTCAAGCAAGCGCTCGCTCGCACTTGCCGTCGCCAGCACCGTGCCGTCCTCCGCCATCAGCTTCGCTTCCACAAACGCAATCGTCTTGCCGAGCTGCGTCACCTTGGCTTCACCGATGATCGGACCGGGCCTTGCGGGGCTGAGAAAATTCACGGTCATGCTGATGGTCGTGGTGTACAGCCGGCCCTCGCTCATCACCAGCACGGCCGGGCCCATCGTGTCGTCCAGCATCGCGGAGAGCATGCCGCCCTGGATGAAGCCTGCGGGGTTACAGAACTCAGGCTTGCCCTCGAAAGCGAGCTTGAGCCAGCCTTCTTCGGGACGGGCATCAAGCAGGCGCCAGCCCAGCAGCTCGGCGCAGGGCGGCTTCTTGAAGTTGTCGAGTGCAGTCTTGACCATGGCGGCCTCCGTATCGTGCCTCGATAACGCAGCACTGCTGCCAGCGTGCTGTCAGGAGAATCGAGCGATCAAAGGCCCAGCGCGTGCGCAATCACCTTGCGCATGACATTGGGCAGTGCCTCGTCGGCGAGCGTCGCGATCGGCACCCAGCGCATGCCCGCAGGTGCGCGCGTGCGGGCTTCGGCTTTCGCGGTGTAGACCACCAGTTCCAGCGGGAAATGCGTGAAGACGTGGGTGACCACGCCCACCTTCCGCTGCCAGCGCGACAGTCCCTTCACATCGGGCGCCTGCTGCTTCGCAGCCGCGTCTTCCTGTCCGGCAAGCCAGTCCGAGCCCGGCACTTCGGTCATGCCGCCGAGCAAGCCCTTCTCGGGCCGTGAGCGGACCAGCAGCTCGTCGCCGCGCGTGACGATGAAGGCGGCACCGCGCCGCAACGTCCCGTTCTTCTTCGGCGCCTTGCGCGGAAACGTCTCCTGCGTACCTTGAACGCGCGCCGTGCAGTCCTCGTTCAGCGGACACAGTGAACAGGCCGGCTTCTTCGGCGTGCAGATCGAGGAGCCCAGATCCATCAGCGCCTGCGCACTATCGCCCGCGCGGGAGTTGGCAAGCAGTGTCGCGGCCAATTGCTGGATCAGCGGCTTTGCCTGCGGCAATTCCTCTTCCACCGCGAATAGACGCGACACCACGCGTTCGATGTTGCCGTCGACCGGCATGGTGTGGCGATCGAATGCGATCGCGGCAATCGCAGCGGCGGTGTAGGGCCCGATACCCGGCAGTGCGCGCAGGCCTTCTTCCGTATCCGGAAATGCACCGCCATACTCGCGCGTCACCGCAACCGCACAGGCGTAGAGATTGCGCGCGCGCGAATAATAGCCGAGCCCGGCCCACATCCGCAGCACGTCGTCCTGCGAAGCGTTGCCCAACGCCGTGACATCCGGCCAGCGCGCGACGAATTTTTCGAAGTAAGGCCCGACCGCCTTCACCGTGGTCTGCTGGAGCATGATCTCCGACAGCCAGACGCGATAGGGATCGGACGTCTCGCCTGGCGCCGCGCGCCAAGGCAGCCGGCGGCGATGGCGGTCGTACCAAGCGAGCAGCGCGATCGGGCGCGACGAAGCTGCCGGCTGCGCTGGTTCCGACTTGGCCTTGAGGACGGATTTCGGGCTCATCTTCTCACTGTAGCGGCGGCGCGCCGATCTCTCCACGTCATGCCCGCGCTTGTCGCGGGCATCCACGTCTTTCTTCGCTAGAGAACGTGGACGGCCGGGATAAGCCCAGCCATGACGGCGAAGAGTCTGCCGGACGTGTGCCGGAGTGCTATAAGACCCCATGGCCAAATTCCCCCCCAAACCCGGCCCGATCAGCGCCAAGCCGCTCGGCATCCTGCTCAACGACGTTTTTGCCGAGGCCTATGCCAAGCAGGGGTTTGCGGCGCGCGAGCTGGTGACGCGGTGGGCGCAGATCGCCGGGCCAGAGATCGCGGACCATGCGGAGCCGCTGAAGATGCAATGGCCGCGGCCTGTGGAGGGCCAGCCGCAGAAGCCGGCGACCCTGGTGCTGCGGGTCGAGGGCCCGATGGCGCTGGAGATCCAGCACTCGGCGGACGTGATCCTGGAGCGGGTCAACCGGTTCTTCGGCTGGAGCGCGGTCGGCAAGCTCGCCTTCCGCCAGGCCCCCCTGTCGCGCCCCCGGCGTACCGTGCGGCCCGGCCCGCCGGACCCCAAGGTCGTCGCCAAGGTGGCGGAAGGTCTGGGCGATATCGAAGATGAAGAGTTGAAGACGGCGCTGGCGCGGCTTGGGGCCGCCATCAAGCGAAATTGAGCCTTAATCTGAGGCCAATCTGGACCTGTCCTTGCCGCTCGCCATTGCCTCAAACCACGTTTCAAGCTAGCGACAGGCCGCCCGGGAACCTCTGAACCTCGGGGCGAGACCACGCCAATTCGGGAGCCGACCTTGATCATTACCCGCCGCGCCTTCACCACGATGCTGTCGCTGACCGGTCTTGCCGCGATCGCCGGGCTCTCGCCGCTGCGGTTCATCTCCGAGGCCATGATCCCTGAAGCAAAGGCGCAGGCTGCCGGCGATGTCGCCAAGCCGGTGTCGCTGCCCGACATGGCGCTCGGTCCCAAGGACGCCGCCGTCACCATTACCGAATTCGCCTCGATGACCTGCCCGCACTGCGCGGCCTTCAACGAGCAGGTGTTCCCCAAGATCAAGTCGGAATACATCGACACCGGCAAGATCCGTTACGTCTTCCGCGAGTTCCCGCTCGACATCAAGGCCGCCGCCGGCTCGATGCTGTCGCGCTGCATCGCCAATGGCGACGCGCCGAAATATTTCGCGGTCACCGACATGCTGTTCCGCCAGCAGAACGACTGGGTGGTGAAGAACACCACCGAGACCCTGACGCGCATCGGCAAGCAGGCCGGCCTCACCCAGCAGCAGGTCGAAGCCTGCCTGAAGGACCAGGCGCTGCTCGACAAGATCGCCGCCGACCAGAAATATGCCAGCGACGTTCTGAAGGTGGATTCGACGCCGACGTTCTTCATCAACGGCGAGAAGATCAAGGGCGAGACCTCGTTCGACGAGTTCGCCAAGAAGATCAATCCGCTGCTGAAGAGCTGATTCGCTCGTCAAGACTCTGATTCGCATCTCATAAAGCCGTATCTTCCCGGCATAAATCCCTTGGGAAAAGCGGCTTTCGCAGGTTGCCCTCGCGGCGCACCGCGGCCATTGTCCGCCGCATGAGGCGCCCCGCGCGACTCGCCCAGACAGCGACATTGCCTTCCATGGTATTGTCCCGGCAGGGGGATTCGCGCCTGCCAACAGAGATGCGTGCTTATGAAAATCACCCGCCTGCGCCTTCACGGCTTCAAGTCTTTCGTTGAGCCCACGGACTTCGTCATCGAGCCCGGCTTGACCGGCGTGGTCGGGCCCAACGGCTGCGGCAAGTCGAATCTCGTCGAGGCGCTGCGCTGGGCGATGGGTGAAACGTCCTACAAGAGCTTGCGCGCCGCCGACATGGACGCGGTGATCTTCGCAGGCTCCGGCAATCGTCCCGCGCGCAACCACGCCGAAGTGACGATGACGATCGACAATGCCGATCGCACCGCGCCTGCGGCGATGAACGACAGCCAGCTTCTGGAAATCTCCCGCCGCATCGAGCGCGAAGCGGGCTCGGTCTATCGCATCAACGGCCGCGATGTGCGCGCCCGCGATGTGCAGATCCTGTTCGCTGACGCCGCCACCGGTGCGCGTTCGCCGGCCCTCGTCCACCAGGGCAAGATCGGCGAAATCATTCAGGCCAAGCCCGAGCAGCGCCGCCGCGTGCTGGAAGACGCAGCTGGTGTCGCCGGTCTGCATGCCCGCCGCCACGAAGCCGAGCTGCGGCTGAAGGCAGCCGAAACCAACCTCACCCGCGTCGAGGACGTGATCGGCCAGCTCTCCGGCCAGATGGAAGGCCTGAAGAAGCAGGCCCGCCAGGCCGTGCGTTATCGCGAAGTCGCCGCCAAGGTCCGCAAGGCCGAAGCCACGCTGTTCCATTTGCGCTGGATCGGCGCCCATGCCGACGTCAATGAATCCGGCCAGACCCATGATCTCGCCGTG
>JAEWHT010000102.1 GCA_023387695.1 Pseudomonadota bacterium
GCGCCGGCATGTTCGAATACTTCCGGACAGGCACCGCCAAGGCGTCGCCTGGCGACTCCATCACGGAAGGCATCGGGCTCGGTCGCGCGACCGCCATTGTCGAAAGCGCGAAGGTCGATGACGCCTATCTCATTCCCGATGCCGAAGCCGTTTCGGTGATCTACGAGCTGCTCCAGCACGAAGGCCTGTGCCTCGGTGGCTCGACCGGCATCAACATTGTCGGTGCGATGCGGCTAGCCAAGCAGCTCGGGCCCGGCAAGACCATCGTCACCATTCTCTGCGATTCCGGCAGCCGCTATCAGTCAAAGCTGTTCAACGCCGACTTCATGCGCGCCAAGAACCTGCCCGTGCCGGAGTGGCTGGAGAAGCGCAGCAACATCAAGTTACCGTTCGTCTAGCTCCTGGCGGTTTAGCTCCAAGTAGGGCGCGGCGAGCCTTGCGAGACGCGCGCAAGGCGCTGGTCCGACGTCGACGGCTTGCTGACGGGCCGCACCGGCGGCTCGAAGGGGTTGGTGTAAACGCCTTCGGTCTCCGCGCTCGGCCAGAACGTCAGCGCCAGCAGCAGTGCGATGTTGACCAGACCACCGATCATCGTGCCGTCATGGTCTTGGCCGATCGCCCACGCTGGAAACCGACCCGCCGCCACATGGTCAACGATCATGAGCGCGATCCAGGCCGGAATGACGCAAACCGGGTCCCAGCCGATGTCGCGGATGCGCATCGACTGCAACATGAAGGTCGCACCTCCGAAGAAGACCATCGCTGCAATGATCGCCCAATTGTGGGTGAATTCCTCCGGTCGTACCAGGCTCGGCGACGTCGTGCGCATCACCGCCATCGCGATCCCAAAGCAGATCGCAGTCATCACGATCGCCAGGGCGACCGAGGCCAGGAAAAAATGCCATCGCCCGAGGCGGGCATTCAGTCCGAAGACGAAACCGAGCATGAGACACTCCCTTTTGTGTCAAATGCCCAGAAAGTGCTTTCGGACGCGTGAAGCGACGAGGCGTCGCTGCCGGCATGGTTTCTGGCCAGCTAACGAATTGCGTAAACTTCAGGGTACGGCGCCCTCGCCGGAGGCCGAGGTACAATAGTCGCGCCAGAACTGCCGATAGCCTGCCTCGACCCTGCTCGCATAGATCTCGACATTGCCGGCTGGCGAGGCCGCAATCTGTGCCGGCAGTCCTGCCCGCAGCTTCGTCAGATGATCCGGCTGCGCCGCGAACTTGCGCGCGATCGCGACATAGCCGTCGTCATCCTCGGCGACCCAATCGTTGAGGCCAACGGCTGCCACGATCGAGGCGCCGGCACGCGACGAGGACGCGTTTCCAAGCCTCGCGATGACGGGAACGCCGGCATAGAGGGATTCCCAGGTGCTGATGCCGCCATTCTGGGGGAATGGATCGAGCGAAATATCGACTTGCGCAAAGGCCCTCAGATGCTCGTGGCGCGAGGTCATGCCGAGGCAGGTGATGTTCGCTTCCGCAACCCCATGCGCCACAAATCGCGCGAGCAGTCGCTCGCGCACCAAGAGATCATCAAGTAGCGTGTGTTTCAGGATGATCCGCGATCCCGTCACCTCGCGCATCAGTTTCGACCACACGCGGATTGCGTCGTCCGATATCTTGTTGATGCGGTTGAACACGCCGAAGGTCACATAGCCGTTGCGGAGCATTGGAAGCTCCGACTGCGGCACATCCAGGATCGGATCGAGTGTGTTCAGGCACGGCAGATCGTAAACCTTCTCGGCCAGCAGATGCCGCGCCGATTGCGGAATGAAGACGGGATCCGCAAAGACGTAGTCCATGGTCTGAAGGCCCGTGCCGGACGCGTGTCCGAAGGCCGTGACCTGGATGGGCGCAGGCTTGCGCGCGAACACCGGCAGTCTGTTGCCGGTGGTATGACCCGACACGTCGATCAGGATGTCGACTTTGTCGGCCTGGATGCGATCGGCCAATTGGTCGTCCGACATCTGCCAGGCGTCGACCCAGGTATCGGCCAACTGCTTGAACTGGGTGGTCACCTCGTCCTGTGTCGGCGAGCACGCGTAGCAGACGATTTCGAATTTGCTGCGATCATGATGACGCAGGATCGGCAGCAGCGCGAACGCGGCCGAGTGATACCAGAACTCGGCGGAGACATAGCCGATCACGATCCGCCTGTCGGGATCGAGCGACCGTGGCGCGAGCGTTCTCTGCTGCAATCTGGTGCCGACCACGTCCCACCAATGCTTGCGCGCAGCCTGCTGGACCGCGAAATCGGCATCGGCGAGAAAATCCAGAAAGAATATCTTGCGTCCGATCAATCCTGCATCCGGCGTGATCGCCACCGACGCGTCCAGCAATTCGATTGCGGATGCGATCTCGCCCTGGTTGGCAAAACAGGCGCTCAGCAGCGCCAACCCAACCGCGGAGCGCGGATTTTCCTCAAGCAGCGTCGTGCAGGCCAGCATGGCCTGCGCCGTATTTCCCATGGCGAGCGAGACCTGGGCCTTCCCTTGCAAGGCCACCTCAAGCCTCGGCGCGAGCGCAAGTGCGGCGTCAACGTCGGCCGCTGCCTGCTCCAACTTCGACAGCTCAAAATAGAGCCGCCCGCGGTTCGCCAGGATCTTCGCCGAGCCCGGCCTGATCGCGAGCGCCGCGTCAAGCGCGCCTCTTGCCTCGTTGTAGTTTTTGAGTTCGATATTGACCAGGCCCTTGCCGACAAGCGCCTCGACGTGTCGCGGCTGAAACAGCAAGGTGCGCTCGAAGCTTTGTCTGGCGCGGTCAAACTGCTGCACCGACAGTTCCGCCAAGCCACGATTGCACAGCGCATCGACATAGTCGGGCTTCAGCTTGATGGCTCGATCGTAGACGTCAATCGCCTGCTCGACGCAGTTCAGGTGCAGCAAGGCATTGCCGAGATTGGCCAGCGCCAGCGGGAAGCTCGGCTTCAGCGCGATGGCCTTCTCCAGGCAAGTGCGCGCGTCCTCATATTGCCCGAGTGCAAAATGCGTCGCTCCCAAATCGGACAAGGCCTGCGCCGAGCGAGGGTCGACGGTCACGGCCTGCTTGAACACCTGTTTGGCGGCCTCGAATTGCTGGCCCGCGAACGCGCACAATCCAAGGAGATGCAGAGCGGAAAAATGCTCCGGAAGCTCATTCAGGATCTGGCGGCAGAGCGCTTCGGCTTCGGCATGCCTGCCCTGGCCATAGGCCGTGTTCGCCGTGGAGAGGATGGTCTCGGCCTGCTTCTTGATTTTTTTCTGCAATCGCGCGTTCTGGAACGCGCGTGCGCCGGCGCTGCTTTGCAAAGTCACTCTCCGAGGGATGGCCTCGGGCGAGTCTAGCTGATTCGCATGCCCGGCCGGCCGACCGGCGGTGGATCCGGGATGTCCCGGAGATCAGCGCAGGATCTGGCTCAGGAACAGTTTCGTGCGGGCGTGCTGGGGCGTGGCGAAGAATTCGTTGGGCGTATTGGCTTCGATGATCTGGCCGGCGTCCATGAAAACCACGCGGTTGGCGACTTCGCGGGCAAACCCCATCTCGTGGGTCACGACCAGCATGGTCATGCCCTCCTTGGCGAGATCGACCATGGTGTCGAGCACTTCCTTGACCATTTCCGGGTCGAGCGCCGAGGTCGGCTCGTCGAACAGCATCACCTTCGGATTCATGGTCAGCGCGCGCGCGATCGCGACGCGCTGCTGCTGGCCGCCGGACATCTGCCCCGGAAACTTGTTGGCCTGGTGCGGGATCTTGACCCGCTCCAGGAACTTCATCGCGGTCGCCTCGGCGTCCTTCTTGGGGATGTTACGCACCCAGATCGGCGCCAGCGTGCAGTTATCGAGGACCGTCAGATGCGGGAACAGATTGAAACTCTGGAACACCATGCCGACTTCGCGGCGCACGGCATCGACATGCTTGAGGTTCGGCCCGAGCTCGATGCCGTCGACGACGATCTGGCCTTCCTGGAACTCCTCGAGCGCATTGATGCAGCGGATCAAGGTTGACTTGCCCGAGCCCGAGGGGCCGCAGATCACGATGCGCTCGCCCTTGTTGACCTCAAGGTCGATGTCCCGCAGCACGTGAAACTCGCCGTACCATTTGTTGAGGCCGGAAATGTTGACGATGGGTTCAGCGGGCATGATGAGCTCGATCAGTTGCGGCGGTGGGCGTTGAGACGTCGCTCGACGAAGAGCGAGTAGCGCGACATTCCAAAGCAGAACAGGAAGTAGATGATGCCGGCGAAAGCAAAGCCGGTGAACGCCGTCGACGGCGTCGACCATTTCGGGTCGGAGAACGACGCACGCAGTGAACCCAGGAGGTCGAACAGCGCCACGATCGACACTAACGAGGTGTCCTTGAACAGCGAGATGAAGCTGTTGACGAGGTTCGGGATCACGTGCCGCAGCGCCTGCGGCAGCACGATCAGTGACGTGGTCTTCCACCACGACAGCCCCAGCGCAGCCGCCGCCTCGCCCTGCCCGCGCGGAATCGCAGCAAGGCCGCCGCGCACGTTCTCGGCCTGATAGGCGCCGGTAAACAGCGCAATGCCGATCAGCGCGCGCACCAGACCATCGACGGTGAAATTGCCCGGCAGGAACAGCGGCAGCATGTAGGTGGCGAAGAACAGCACGGTGATCAGCGGCACGCCGCGCCAGAACTCGATGAAGGCGATCGAGAAGATCCGGATCAGCGGGATCGAGGCGCGTCGCCCGAGCGCAAGCGCAATGCCGATCGGCAGCGAGGTGACGATGCCGGAGACGGAGACCACCAGCGTCACCAGCAGCCCGCCCCACAGATTGGTGGACACGATCGGCAAGCCGCCGTGGTCGAGCCCCATCAGCTTGATGATAATGGCGATCACAACAAAGGTCGCGATGCTCGACCCGACCACACGTCCGCCGCTGCGCATGCCGCCGCCGACAAAGAAGGCAATCAGCGACACAAACGCAGTTGTGAAGACGAAATCGACCCAAACCGACTGGCCCGACGCCTGGATCTGATCACGCAGCCAGGTCAACGGGAAGATCAGCCAATGGATCGCCAGGCCCACCAGCACAATGAATTTGCCGATGACCCAGAGCAGTGGTGCGATGGCCGACGTCTTGCTCAGATTGAGCAGGACCTGCCCGGCACTGACGATGCTGTCGTCAAACAGTTCCAGCAGGCCGGCGGTCCAGCTCAGGCCGAAACCGCTGATGCCACCGCCATGCAGCAGGAAGAACGCAACGACCGGAAAGGCGAAGAAGAACAGACCGGCGTTGAGGCCCTTTGCCGGCAGGCGCGGAATCAACAGCGGCAACAGCAGCAAAGCCGCCAGGATCAGTGTCAGATTGACCCGCCAGCGCTCGGCCTCCGGATAGAAACCGTAGATCAGCTGCGGCAGCTTGGCCTGGATGTAGGGCCAGCAGGCGCCGACCGCGAAGCCGGCATTCTCGGTCAGGCAAGCGCCGCGGTCCGCGCCGGTCCAGACCGCATCGAAGATCAGGAATTTGATCGACGGAATGATCGTGAACCAGAGCAGCAAACCGCCGACGATGGTGAGCAGAATGTTGGTCGGCGAGTTCAGCAGGCGGGTGCGCAATATCCCGACAAAGCCGGTGGTCTTGACCGGCGCGGGGCGTTCGGCGACCAAGTCCTGACGGACGAAGGATGACGCAGTGATGTCGGTCATGCGCCGAGACTCCGGCTGATGCGCCAGCCGTAGACACTCATCACGGCGCTGGTGAAGAGCGAGATCAGGAGATAGACGCCCATCGTCATGGCGATGATCTCGATGGCCTGCCCGGTCTGGCTCAGCGACGTGCCGGCCCAGACCGACACGAGATCAGGATAGCCGATCGCGACCGCCAGCGAGGAATTCTTGGTGAGGTTGAGGTACTGGTTGGTCAGCGGCGGCACGATCACGCGCATCGCCTGCGGCACCACAATCAACCGCAACGTCGTGCCGCGGCTCAGACCAAGCGAGGCCCCCGCCTCCATCTGCCCCGAATGGACCGACAGGATGCCGGCGCGCACGATCTCCGCAATGAAGGCTGCCGTGTAGGTCGAGAGCGCCAATGTCAGCGCCACGAATTCCGGAATGATGCGCGCGCCGCCGGCGAAGTTGAAACCCTTGAGCTGCGGCAGCTCGACCGTGAAAGGCAGACCGGATACCGCCACGGTGACCAGCGGGAACCCGATCAGCAGGCCCAGCACGTAAGGCCAGATACGGATCATCTGCCCGCGCAAGAACAGCGCCCGCCGCGCATAGATGCGCAAGGCCAGCGCCGCGACGATGCCGAAGGCCAGCACCACCAGGAACGGCACCATCCCCGCCTCGCCGATCGGCTGCGGAATGACGAGGCCACGATTGCTGATGAAGGCAATGCCGAGAAACGAAATGCTCTGCCTGGGATTAGGCAGCGCTGCGAGCACGGCCAGGTACCAGAACAGGATCTGGAACAGCAGCGGCAGATTGCGGATGATTTCGACATAGATTTCGCCGACGCGCGACACCAGCCAGTTCGGCGACAGCCGGCACAGCGCGACGATGAACCCGATCAAGGTGGCGAACACGATGCCCACCACCGAGACCACGAGTGTATTCAGAAGCCCGACCACGAACACGCGCAGGAACGTGTCCGAGCCGGTGTAGGAGATCAGGGTCTGGTTGACGTCGAAGCCGGCGTTGTTCCTGAGGAAGCCGAAGCCGGCTGCAATGTGCTGGTTTTCGAGGTTCGTACGGGCGTTCGAGATGATCTCGTAGGCGATCCAGCCCAGCACTGCCGCGAAGGCAAACTGGACGGCGACGCCGTTCCAGCCTGCCTTGCCGCCCAGAATGCGCCTGATCTTCAGTGCGATCTGGAGCGGCGGTTTACGAGCTTCGGTGCTCATGGCCGTGCGCCGGCTGATCGAGCGGGATCAGCGGATCGGCGGCGCGTACTGGAGACCACCCTTGTTCCAGAGATTGTTCAGACCGCGGTTGATGGCGAGCGGCGAACCGGCGCCAACGTTGCGATCGAACATCTCGCCGTAGTTGCCGACGGCCTTCACGATCCGGATCACCCAGTCCTTCGTCACGCCGAGCTGTTCGCCGAAATTGCCGTCGGTACCGAGCACGCGCTTCAGTTCCGGATTCTCCATCTTGGCTTTCTCGTCGACATTCTTCGAGGTGATGCCGAGCTCCTCGGCCGTGACCATCGCGAACAGCGTCCACTTCACGAGGTCGAACCACTGGTCGTCACCATGGCGCACCATCGGGCCGAGCGGCTCCTTCGAGATAATCTCGGGGAGGACCATATGGT
>JAEWHT010000111.1 GCA_023387695.1 Pseudomonadota bacterium
GCCGCGGCCAGTGCGCGGTGTACATCACCGTCGAGCCACCGACGGCGTTATAGTTCACGACCTTGATCGGCGAATTGTCGTCGTTGATCGGATAATCCTCGGGCCGGCCGCGGACGTTGGGGCTCGACGACCACTCGCCGTAGAACTTGGCTTCCCAGTCGCGGCCCGTGCTCGGATATTCCGCCGGGTTCATCCAGCCGCCCTGCTCCAGGCAGAGAATGTGCATCTTGGTCTCGGCCAGCGACCATGCCACCGCAGCGCCAGATGCGCCGGCGCCGATGATCAGGACGTCCACGGGGTCTTTCGTCAAAACATCTTCCTCCCGCCCTCGCCGCTTCCCGGGCGATTCGGCCTTGCTGGCTTGATCTACGCCCCGAACGATAGGGGCAGACCGATGGGCGAGTAAAGGCTTGCGGGCGAATGTCGCACTTCGCACAGCGCAGACCATTGGTCTCGTCACGTCCGGGTGCTAGGAACGAGGGGCAAGAGCAATCGATAGCGAGAAATTATGTCCTCTAGGAATTCATTGGCCGCCGGCCGCGCCTTCGCGCTTGTTTTATTTCTCGCTCTGTCCGGATTTCTCGGGACCTCGAGCCCCGTCGCCGCGCTGACCGCCGCTGCAACCGTCCGGGACGCCAATTCGATCCAGCTCGGCGACGTCACCTACCGGCTCGACGGCGTCGATGCGCCCGAGCTGGACCAGGTCTGCATCGACGATCACGCCGATCCCTGGACCTGTGGCATTGACGCCCGCGACCAGCTCAACAAGCTGATCGGCGGCAAACAAGTGCGCTGCGACGATGTCGGCCCTGAGAAGAATTTTGGCAAGCGCCATCGCGCGATCTGCACGGTCGAGGGCGACAAGGTCTCGTTGAACGAGCAGCTGCTCAAGCTCGGCTTTGCCATCGCGCGCGAGCCCATCAAGGCCAACGTCAAGCCGGTGGCCGCCGACGCCAAGGCCGCATCGGCCGGCATCTGGAAGGGCTGCTTTGCTGCACCGCAAGAATTCCGTACCGGCAAGAAGGACGGCCAGCTGCTGGGCGCTGCCTGCCGCGCCGACCGCGACAAGGAGATTCGTGCGGTGCTGTTTCCGGAGGAGCTGACCGCGCCGCCGAGCTGCGCCATCAAGGGCAAGCTCGCGGTGCGCGCCCGCGTCACCGGCAATATCGGCATCTATCATCTGCGGGGCTGCCCGAGCTACGCCGCGACCACCAAGCCGGATCGCTGGTTCTGCTCGGAGGACGACGCCCAGGCCTCGGGCTTCCGCAAGGCCTATAACTGCCGTCGGCCAAAGTGAATTTTTGGTTCACGCAGCCGTGAGTGGTAGTCCGAGACAGTAATGATCCGGAATTGAACTGAAACGGGAGTTGCTGCACCTATATGTGTACGCAAGCGCTTTGCGCGAGCGTTTCCTTGGCGGACGATCCTCATTGGATTGTCTTTGCTCGGGCGTTTCCTCCCTAGACTTGGGCCGCTTGTCACAAACAAGCGGCTCTTCTTTTTTGTGCTGTCGTATAGGCCGGCTCTACCCGTCATGCCCGGGCTTGTCCCGGGCATCCACGTTCTTCGTGCCACACAGTAAGACGTGGATGGCCGGGTCAAGCCCGGCCATGACGATGCGGAAACGTCAACGCATCAAAGCTCACTGCTCGGCCGCCACTAGCGCGCGCTAGCTGTGCATCCGAATAAACTGATCCATCGGAGGCATGTTCTGGTTGAGATGCGCCATGATCCACACGGTGCCGCCCACCACCAGGAAAACAACCAGAAGCCCAAAGGCGAGCGCCAGCACGTTGTTGGTGTTGTCAGGCCCTGTGGTGATGTGCAGGAAGAAGACGAGATGCACGCCCATCTGCGCGATCGCCAGCACGATCAGCGCGACGGGGATGGAAGGCTGCCAGACCAGATCCGTGCCCGCGATGAAGAACGACGTCGCGGTGAGCAGCAGCGCAAGGCCGAGACCGACGACATAGCCGATGATGCGTTCGCCGACGCTGTGCTGTTCTTCATCGCCGGGGGCGATGTCATGCTCGATGTGCGTCTGATCGCTCATGCGCCACCTCCAAGCAAATAGACGACGGAAAACACGCCGACCCAGATGATGTCGAGCGCATGCCAGAACAGCGCAAAGCACATCATCCGGCGCAGGACGTCGGCACGAAAGCCTTTTGCGAAGACTTGGGCCATCATGGTGAGCAGCCAGAGCACGCCGGCCGAGACATGCAGGCCGTGACAGCCGACCAGCGAGAAAAACGCGGTGAGGAAAGCGCTGCGCGATGGACCATAGCCGCGGGATACGAGATCGGCGAATTCGCGAAACTCTATCACGAGGAAAATGACCCCGAGCACGCAGGTCACGGCCATGCCGAGATAGAACCAGAACCTATTTCGAACATCGGCCGCGATGCTGGCCATACCGCAGGTAAAACTCGACAGCAGCAGGCAGACGGTCTCGATCGCGACGTTGCGCTGCTCGAAAATCTCCGAGCCCTTGGGGCCGTCGGCGGTCTGGCTGACCAGCACCGCATAGGCCGCAAAGAAGCAGGAGAACATCACGATGTCGGAGAGCAGGAACACCCAGAAGCCATAGGCAGTGACGATCCGCTTCGGCGCGGGCCCAGGGTGCTCGACGACGACACCGATGTGATGCGGATCGGCATGCGCATGACTGAGGCTCGCGGTCATCGCCATCAGATCGCCCCCGCCATGCTGACGAGGCTGCGCCGCTCCTCGAGATTGACACGGTCGATCGCGGCGACCTCCGCGGCCGGAATGACGTATTCGTCATGGTCGCGCCAGGCGAAGACGACGAAGGTCGCAAAAGCGCCGATGCCGCCCAAAATCACCATCCACCAGATGTGCCATATCAGTGCGAAGCCCATGATGGTGGCGAAGAACGCGCAGACAAAGCCGGTCGGCGAGTTCCTGGGCATCTCGATGTCATGATATTCGGGCGGCTCATGCTCAAGCGATTGCTGTTGGGCATGGATCTTCATGTCCCAATAAGCGTCCTCGCCACGCACGTCGGGATGAAAGGCGAAGTTGAACACCGGCGGCGGCGACGAGGTCGCCCATTCCAGCGATCGGCCGTCCCAGGGATCGCCGGTGCGGTCGCGCAGCGCCTCGCGATTCCTGATGCTGACCACGAGCTGCATGATCTGGCAGATGACGCCGATCGAGAGCACGGCCATCCCGATCGCCGCAACGATCATCCACGGCCGCCACTCCGCGACATCATAATGCTGCATGCGCCGCGTCATGCCGAGCATGCCGGCCACATAGAGCGGCACGAAAGTGATGTAGAAGCCCGAGAAGGTAAACCAGAACGCGAGCTTGCCCCAGCGCTCGTCAAGACGAAAGCCGAACGCTTTGGGAAACCAGTACTCAAAACCGGCGAAAGCGCCAAACAGCACGCCGCCGATGATGACGTTGTGGAAGTGCGCAACCAGGAACATGCTGTTGTGGAGCATGAAATCCGCCGGCGGCACTGCAACCAGCACGCCCGTCAAACCGCCGATGATGAAGGTGACCATGAAGCCGACCGCCCACAGCATCGGCGTCGCGAAGCGGATGCGGCCGCCATACATCGTGAACAACCAGTTGTAGATCTTCACGCCCGTCGGCACGGCGATAATCATGCTGGCGATGCCGAAGATGGCATTCACATCAGGGCCCGCCCCCATCGTGAAGAAATGATGCAGCCAGACCATGAAGGAGATGACGCAGATCGCCATGGTCGCCAGCACCATGGAGCGGTAACCAAACAGCGCTTTGCCAGAGAAAGTCGAGACCACTTCGGAGAAGATGCCGAAGGCGGGCAGCACCAGGATGTAGACCTCCGGATGCCCCCAAGCCCAGATCAGGTTCATGAACATCATGATATTGCCGCCGGCTTCATTGGTGAAGAAGTGGAAACCGAGGTAGCGGTCGAGCAGCAGCATCGCGAGGGTCGCGGTGAGAATTGGAAATGCCGCGACGATCAGCAGGTTCGAGGCCAGCGTAGTCCAGCAGAACATCGGCATACGCAAATAATTCATGCCCTTGGTGCGCAGCTTCAGCACCGTCGTGACCAGGTTGATGCCGGCCACCAGCGTCCCGACGCCGGAGATCTGCAGCGACCAGGCGTAGTAATCGACACCGACGCCGGGCGAATAGGACAGCTCCGACAGCGGCGGAAAGGCGAGCCAGCCGGTGCGCGCGAACTCACCGATCACCAGCGAGAGGTTGACCAGCAGCGCGCCGGTCGCGGTCAGCCAGAACCCAACAGAATTCAGCGTCGGAAACGCGACGTCACGCACGCCGAGCTGCAGCGGCACGACCAGATTCATCAGCCCGATCACGAACGGCATCGCCACGAAGAAGATCATGATGGTGCCGTGCGCCGAGAAGATCTGGTTGTAGTGCTCGGGCGGAAGGTAGCCTTGCGACTGATAGGCGATCGCCTGTTGGATTCGCATCATGATGGCATCGCTGCCGCCGCGCAGCAGCATCACGGAGGCCAGCAGGATGTACATCACGCCGATGCGCTTGTGATCGACGCTGGTGATCCATTCGTGCCAGAGATAGGGCAGATGGCCTTTCACGACGACCCAGATCAGCACCGCGAGGATCCCGATCAGTACCACGCCGCCAGCGACGAGCGGAATGGGCTGATCGAAAGGGATGGCCGACCAGTCGAGCTTACCGAGCATCGTGGCCTCCACTGTGGGGACGGCCGGCATCGGAGACGAGCTCCGGACCCGGCCCGGGTGGAATGTGCTGGTTTGCGATCAGGTCGAACAGGCGTGGGTCGTCGAGGCGATACGTCGGCCTGCCCTTCTCGATGCCCTGCTGCATCAGCTTTTTGTAGCTGTCCTCGTTGAGCACGGCGTCGGTCTTCGCCGTGGTCGCGACCCAGTCCGGAAACGACAGCGGCGAGATCACGTTGACGTCGAACATCATATCCGGAAAGCCATCGCCGGAGAAATGCGCCGACAAGCCCTTGAGCTTGCCCTCATTGTCGGCGCGCAGGTTCAGCTTCGTCACCATGCCGTTCATGGTGTAGATCATGCTGCCGAGCTGCGGGATGAAGAACGTGTTCATCACGCTCGACGACGTCAGCTGGAAATTCAGCTCGGCTCCGGCGGGCACCGTCAGCGTGTTAACGGTGGCGATGCGCTGGTCGGGATAGATGAAGAGCCATTTCCAGTCGAGCGAGACGGCCTGGATGCGCACCGGGCTGCCTGTGCCCGGCACCGGTGCTGCGGGATCGAGCTGATGCGAGCCGATCCAGGCGACGCCGCCGAGCAGGATCACTGTGAGCGCGGGGATCGCCCACACCACCATCTCGACGCGACCGGAATAGACGAAATCGGGCTGGAAGCGCGCCTTCGGATTGGAGGCGCGAAACCAGAACGCAAACGCCAGGATCGCGGCAATGGTCGGCACCACGATCGCGAGCATGATGACGACGGAATCGACCAGGATGGTGCTGTTGGCGGCAGCCACCGGCCCTTGTGGATCGAGCAGATTCATCGGCAAGCCACTGGCGAAAGGGAGACCCCGAGGGCAGCGTAACGCCAAAGACGCCCCCGCCACAAACGCAGTTGCGTGAAGACGGTTCCGAACAATCGCCGCTCAACCGCGGCTCATCTCGCCGGGCGGCATGCAATTCCGTGCGATGTCAATGACATCGACGCGTGACGGCCGGCCTTCTCAGCTTCCCACCGCGTTGCTAACTTGCACGAAAATAACGGGATGGAACGGGATGCAGGGCTCTGAGGACGATGCCGGCCTCGCCGGCAAGGTGGCGCTGATCAGTGGCGGTGGCGCTGCGGGCGATGGCATCGGCAACGGCCGCGCTGCAGCAATTTTGTTGGCCCGCGCCGGCGCGAAGTTGCTGGTCGCCGATCGCGATCTGAAGCTCGCCGAACGCACCGTCGAGATGATCACGGCCGAAGGCGGCACCGCCGCCGCGCATGGCGGCGACGTCACCAGCGAAGCCGATTGCAAGCAGCTCGTCGAAGCGGCGCTCGACCGTTGGGGCCGGCTCGATTTTCTCGACAACAATGTCGGCATCGGCAGCCGCGGCAGTGTCGTCGACGAGCCGCCCGAGCAATATCGCCGTGTCATGCAGGTCAATGTCGAGACCATGTTCCTGCTCTCGAAATACGCGATCCCCGCGATGATCAAGACTGCCAAGGGCGGTGCGATCGTCAACATCTCCTCGATCTCGGCGCTGCGGCCGCGCGGGCTCACGACCTACACGACTTCTAAAGCCGCGATCATCGGGCTGACGCGCGCGATGGCGGTCGATCACGGCCGCGACAACATCCGCGTCAACTGCATCTGCCCCGGGCCGATGTACACGCCGATGGTCTATGCCCGCGGCATGAGCGAGCAGGCCCGCGCCCAGCGCGCCAGGGCGTCCGTGCTCAAGACCGAGGGAACCGGCTGGGACGTCGGCCATGCCGTCAAGTTCCTGCTCAGCAATTTTTCCCGCTACATCACCGGCCACGTGCTGGTGGTCGACGGCGGCGTCACGCTGCAAGCCCCCGAACGCGAGTCGCAAGAACACTAGAGGAAACGAAAATGGCCCGCCTGCCCTATCTTGAGGCCGACCAGGTCGCGCCCGAATATCGCGACATGCTTAAGCGCAATACCAATCTGCACAAGCTGCTGGTCAACTCGCCGGAGATGGCGCGCGCCTTCAACGGCATCGGCGGTTACATCCGCTTCAAGAGCAAGCTCGATCCGCGCTTGCGCGAGCTCGCGATCCTCCAGGTCGGCTGGATGGAGAAGTCGGAATATGAATTCACCCACCACGTGAAGATCGGCAAGGAGTTCGGCGTTACCGACGAGGATATCGCCGGTCTGATGGCTGAGACCGAAGGCAAGCCATCGAAGCTGGAGCCGCTCGCCAAGGCGATCCTGAGAGGCGCCCGCGAGATGGTCCGCGATCTCGCGATGTCAGACTCGACCTTCGCCGAGATCAAGCAGCATCTGTCCGATGAGCACATGACCGATCTCGTCCTCACCATCGCCTTCTATTGCGGCGTGGTGCGCGTGCTCGCGACCATGAAGATCGACAATGAGCCTTATTACAAAGAGGTACTCCAGCAGTACCCGATCCCGGGAGTGAAATGACATGCGCCTGAAGGACAAGGTTGCGATCGTCGTCGGCGCCGGCCAGAGCCCCGGCGAAGGCATGGGCAACGGCCGCGCCACCGCGCTCACCTTCGCGCGCGAGGGCGCGAAGGTGCTGTGCGTCGATCATCATCTGGAATCGGCGCAGGAGACCGTCGATCTGATCACAGCGGCACACGGCACGGCCGCAGCTTTCAAGGCTGACGTGACCAAATCGACGGATATCAAGGCGATGGTCGCCGATGCCAGGTCGCGCTGGGGCCGGATCGACGTGCTGCACAACAATGTCGGCGTCAGCCTCTCCGGCGGAGATGCCGAGCTGCTCACGATTACCGAGGAAGCCTTCGACCGCGTCGTCGCCATCAACCTGAAGAGCTGCATCCTTGCGGCCAAGGAAGTGATCCCGATCATGCGCGCGCAGAAGAGCGGCGCCATCATCAACATCTCCTCGATGGCTGCGATCACGACCTATCCTTACGTTGCCTACAAGGCGACGAAGTCGGCGATGATCGCGTTCACCGAACAGCTTGCCTACCAAAACGCCGAATACGGCATCCGCGCCAACGTTATCCTGCCCGGCCTGATGAACACGCCGATGGCCGTCGACACCCGCGCCCGTGAATGGTCCAAGACCCGCGCCGAAGTCGAAGCCGAGCGCGACAGCAAGGTGCCCTTGCGCAAGAAGATGGGGACGGGTTGGGACGTCGCGAATGCCGCGCTGTTTCTCGCGTCGGACGAAGCGAATTTTATTACGGGCGTGACGCTGCCGGTCGATGGCGGGGCGAGCGTGAGGCGGGGATAGGTGTAGCAGGCGACTCTCTTACCCTCCCCTGGAGGGAGGGTCGCTGAGCATGCAGCGAAGCGAAATGCACAGCGGGGTGGGGTGATGGTCTCTCCACCTCCAACGGTGCCCGAGTGGAGAGATCACCCCACCCCCCACCCCCAACGCGCGCCCCACCCACCCCCACCACCGGAGGGTG
>JAEWHT010000301.1 GCA_023387695.1 Pseudomonadota bacterium
ATAATCGAATTATACCGAATGCCGCGCCGCTGCGAACGTCGTCGCAGCGGCATTGTCGTCCAACGTCAGGTTTGAGCTGCGGCTACGCTGCTCGCTGCCGCCGCACGCTGCCGATCGTAGTCCGCCCGCGTCATCGGAACGGCTTTGGGATTGCCGAGATCGTCGATGCCGATCCGATAGGTCTCCCGGGCCGTAACGGCCGCCAGTGCTGCAATGGTCGTGATGCCGAAGGCGATCGCCCCGACCGTCAACGGAATGTTGGCCGAGCCGGGAGGTGCCACCGTCGCAAACAGGGCCGGAAGCAACGCCGTGATGGTCGTTCCGATGTTCTGCGAGATCGCCATCGCCGAGACGCGGGTGCGCGTCGGAAACAGCTCGGGGTAAAAGCTCGGGAAGATCGCGTTGTAGCCCTGATAGACGACGCCCCACATCAACAGCGAGACCAGGATCGCCAGCGGCACGTTCTTGATGCTGATGGCATAGAGATAGAGGAACGCGAGCAAGCCGGAGAGCAGAGCACCGACGATGATCGGAGGCTTGCGACCAACCTTGTCGGAGAGATTGCCGACGAAGGGAATGACGAACACAGCCACCATGTTTCCGAGGACCGGGATCCAGAGATAGACGTCCTTGGCAAACCCGATGCCATAAGCCGGCTGCACCGCATAGGCCGCACCGAAGATGGTCGCGACCACGGGGATGACGTTCATCAGCGCCATGCAGATGACCCGGAGCATATCGGGCCAGCTCAGCTTGATCGCCTGAACGATCGGCGCCCGCGGCGTTTCTCCCCGCTCGCCTTCGCGCGCAAAGGCCGGGGTCTCGTCGACTTCGCGACGAATGATGTAGCCGGCGACGATGACGAAGAAGCTGAGCAGGAAGGGAATCCGCCAGCCCCAGCTGTTGAAGGCCTCGGTCGGCATGTAGGCCGCCAGCGGCAGGAAGACGGCTGCCGCGAGAATCTGTCCGGCCTGCACGCCCTGAAGGGCGAAGCTGGCATAAAAGCCGCGGCGACCGAACGGCGCGTGCTCCAGGATCATCGAGCTTGCGCCGGAGATTTCACCGGCAACAGCGAAGCCCTGTATCAGTCGGAGGATGACGAGCAGGATCGGCGCGAGGATGCCGACCTGCTGATAGGTCGGCAGGATTCCAACAGCCATGGTCGAGATGCCCATCAGGAACATGCAGACGATGAGGACCGTCTTGCGGCCGTGGGTATCGCCCCAATGTCCGAGGACGAAGGCGCCGATCGGCCGGGCCACATATCCCACGCCATAGGTGGCCAGCGATGCAACGATGGCGACCGTGGGGTTATCCGACGGGAAGAAGATTTGCGGGAAGATCAGCGACGCCGCGGTCGCGTAGATGAAGAAGTCATAATATTCGAGCGCCGATCCGATCCAGCCGCTCGCAGCGGCCTTCCTCGACTGGCTCACCTGATGGATTCCGGTCATCCTGAGAGTCCTCCAAACTGGTTTGCAAACTGGTTTGCTGATGTCCCGTGGGCGGGCTTCTTCAAGAAAAATGGGCAGCACTCTCCGCGCGCCGTGCGGACTGTCCGCAAGCGTTCGTCACTGCCGATAGGTGTTTGATTGACGCGACAATAGGCTTTCGCCGGGCTAACACAATTACCCAGTTATGCGATAAACCTAACATGATGTTATCCGGGCAAACGCGCCCGGTCCGCGAAACCTATTCCGGCGGGTTGAACGTCCGCACGAAATAGACGGGCTCCCTCCCCTTTCCAAGGCGATAGAGCTGCGCCGGGCGGTTCGGGCCGCGCCGCATCTTTGCCACCGGCTCGATCATGTCGGCCGACAGGATACGGGTGCGGAAGGCGCTCTTCTCCAGCGGACGATCGAGCACGATCTCGTAGACGCGCTGCAGGTCGGGCAGCGTGAATTCCGCAGGCATGAGGAAGGCCGGCAGCGACGTGTATTCCACCTTGTTGCGCAGGCGCTGGATTGCACTGGCCAGGATGTCACCGTGATCGAAGGCGAGCTTCTCCTTCAACTTCCCGCCGCTAATGGGACACCAGCGCGCATCTGACGCGAGCACACTTGCGTCGGCAGAGATCAGCGCGAAATAGGCATGCGTCGCCGACCAGCCGCGCGGATCACGCGTCGCACTTCCCCAGCTTCCGAGCTGTTCCAGATAAGGGCTCGTGACTCCCGTCTTCTCCTTCAGCTTGCGGGCCGCACAGGTGGCGAGATCGCGGTCCTTTGCGACATCGACGAAGCCCCCCGGCAGCGCCAGGCTCAGCGGAAACGGTTCGCCCTCACCGGCCGGGCGCTGCACCAGCAGCACCTGAAGCTTGTCGTCGAGAATCGCAAAGATCACGACATCGACCGTGGTCAGCGGCCGTGGGAAGTCCAATTGCCCTGACTTTCCAGCCCCTTGGACCCGATCCTGACCCGCCATAGGCAACCTCCCCTGTTCAGCCTTGACAGTAGCATAGTTAGTTGTACAGTCCAACTTACTTAGTTGTTCAGACACACTTATAGCCACAGGAGGCAAGCCATGTTCGGCATCCGATTTATCAAGGCCCAACCCACCACCTATCTGATGAAGTACCGCGCGGGCGCAGTCGTCGCCGAGGGCACCGGCCTCTCCGCGCTGTACTACGCGCCGGTGACCACGCTCGTCGCCGTGCCCGTCGGCAGCCGCGACGCCTCCTTCATCTTCCAGCAGATCGCGCGCGACTTTCAGACGCTGACCGTGCAGGGCCACGTCACCTATCGTGTCAGCGAGCCGAAGAAGGCGGCCTCGATGCTCAACTTCACCCTGAAGCCCGACGGCAAGACCTATGAGACCGACGATCCGGAGAAGCTGCCGGAGCGCATTCTCGGCACGGTCGAAGTCCTCGCCCAGCAGGCGATCAAGGAGCTGACGCTGAAGGATGCGCTGCAGGCCTCCGACCGGATCGCCGACATCATCGCAACCGGCTTGCGCGGGCGCGCCGACATCGAAGCGCTCGGCCTCGAAATCCTGGGCGTGTCGATCCGCGGCATCAAGCCGACCCCTGATACCGCGAAGGCGCTGGAAGCACAGGCCCGCGAAGCGATCCTGAAAACCGCGGACGAAGCGATCTTCGCGCGGCGTAATTTCGCCGTCGAGCAGGAGCGCGCCATTCGCGAGAGCGAGCTCGACACCGAGATCGCGGTCGAACAGAAGAAGCGCTCGATCCGCGAGACCCAGATGGACGCCGAGGCGAGCGTCGCCGCCAAGCGCAATGAGTTGCGCCAGGCCGGCATGGCCGCGGATATCGTGCTGGAAGGCAAGCGCAAGGATTTCGTCGGCCTCAACGCCGAGAACACGCGAACGCTGGCCGATGCCGAGGCCTATCGCGTCGGCGCGCTGATGAAGATCTTCGAAGGCGTCGATACCCGCGTGATCCAGGCGCTCGCCGCCGCCGGCATGCAGCCGGGCCAGCTGATCGCGCAGGCCTTCTCCGGGATCGCCGAGAAGGCCGAGAAGATCGGCCAGCTCAACGTCTCGCCGGATCTGCTCAGCCAGTTGATCGAGAAGCCGAAGCCGGAGGCCGCCAATGCCCGCCGCCAATGACCGCAAGATCGTGCTGGTGACGCGCAAGACCAGGTTGGAAGACCTGGTCGCGCGTCACCTGACGGCGGCGCAGGCGCGCTTCTACGTCGAGCATCTCGGCGCCGACTTCTCCGACTATGAGCGCGAGCACGAGGTCTATCAGACGCAGCGGCACGCGACGCTGCAGGTGCTGGAGCAATGGGGGCGCTATCAAGTGATCGAACGCGGCTTCCTGCCGAACTTCATCTTCGCCCCTGATGACATCGTGGTCGCGCTCGGCCAGGACGGCGTGGTCGCCAACACGATGAAGTATCTCGACGACCATCCGTTGATCGGGCTCAACCCGGATCCGGCACGCTATGACGGCATCCTGCTCCCCTTCGCGCCGCGCGATCTCTCAAAACTGTTGCCGGAGGTCGCCTCTGAGAAACGCAACAGCCAGGCCGTGACGATGGCGGAAGCACGTCTCAGCGACGGCCAGGTGCTCCATGCCGTGAACGACCTCTTCATCGGCGCGCGCACGCATGTCTCTGCCATCTACGAGATCGCAGCCGGCGGAGCGACCGAGCGGCAATCCTCCAGCGGGCTGATCGTCGCGACCGGACTTGGGTCGACAGCATGGTTCAAGAGCATCATCACGGGTTCGCTTGCGATTGCCGGCAGCTTTGGCGGGCCCCCGCCGCTCAACGGTTACGACGCCCTGCCCTGGGACGCGCCGGAGCTGCGCTTCGCCGTGCGTGAGCCCTTCCCCAGCCGTCACTCGGAAACCAATCTCGTCTGCGGCCGCCTCGCATCGGAGGAACAACTGCGCATCCGGTCGCTGATGGCGGAAAACGGCGTCATCTTCAGCGACGGCGTCGAAGCCGACCGCCTCGAATTCAACGCGGGCGCGGAGGTCACGATCGGCATTGCCAAGCGACGTGGCCGGCTGATCGTGTGAGACGCAGCCTGCCTTCGCCTGAGAGAATTGAACGGCGATCCCACGAGAGGATCGCCGCCCAAAGCAGCCCGTATTACTGCGAGCGGTCCGAGGTCCAGCCCTTGTAGTCCTTGATGTTATCGCGGGTCACGAGCTTCGAGGGCAGCAGCTCGACGGTCGAGGCCGGCTTCTGGCCGTTGAGAATACCGACGCCGACCTGCACCGCGCGCCGCGCCATGAAGAACGGGTCCTGCGAGGCTGATGCCTGGATCTGCGGCGAGCCGGGATCCTTCAGTGAGGCCTCGATGTCGGGCGCGCCATCGACTGCGGTGATGATGATGCCGCTGCGGTTCTGCTGTTTCGCCGCGAGATCGGTGCCGATCGCCTGCGGATCGTTGATGGCGAAGATGGCATCGATCTTGGCGAAGCGGGTCAGATAGCCCTGCGCTACGGTGAGACCGCCCTCGCGCGAACCCTTGCCGTCCTGGTCGCTGGACAGCACCTTGATGCCCGCATTCTTCCCGAACACGTTCTTGCAGCCGGTGACGCGATCGATCACCGCGGAGACCTGCGGTCCGTTCTCGATGATGACGTCACCCTTCCCGCCCAGCTTGTCGACGATGTACTGGCACGAGATCTCGCCGGCCTGGACGTTGTTGGTCGTGACCGTGGCATCGGCGCCTTCGGCCGCGGTGTCGACTGCGACCACGACGATGCCGGCCGCCTGCGCCTTCTTGATCGCCGGCCCGATGGCCTTGGGATCGCCGGGGTTCAACAGGATCAGGTCGACGCCGGCGGCGATGAAATTGTCGATCTGGGTGACCTGCTTGCCGAGGTCATATTCGAAACCGACGGTGGTGATCTTCACGTTGGGATTGGTCTTCTTGGCCTCGAACTCGGCCCCCTTCGACAGCGCGACGAAGAACGGGTTGCCCATCGAGCCCAGCGAGACGCCGATCGATTTGAGCTCCTTGGCAGACGACGGAACGGTGGTCAGAGCAAGCGCCATCGCGGCGCCGGCGAGCGAGATCGTCTTCAACATTGGCTTCCTCCCTGGTCTGTCTTCATCCCCGGTACGGCAGACCAGTTGCCGCAACCGAATTTCGTACCGCGCGCTCGGGAGCGCAGAATAGCTCAAGTCCTGGCTGAGCCTTGGAGTCTGTAGCGATCGAGCGCCACGGCGCCGATGATCACCAGGCCCTTGATCACATATTGCCAGATGTCGGAGACGCCGGTGAGGATCAGGCCGTTCGAGAGAACGGCGATGATCAATGCGCCGACCAGCGTTCCCCAGATCGAACCGATGCCGCCGACAAAAGAAGTGCCACCGAGAATGACCGCCGTGATGGCGTCGAGCTCGTAGCTCTGACCGAGCTGCAGGCCGTTGGCCGCATAGAGCCGCGCGGCCTGCATGCCGCCGCCAAGCCCCGCCAACATTCCCGACACACCGTAGACGAAGATCAGAACGGCCCAGACCTTGATGCCGGCGAGCCGCGCCGCGCTTTCATTGCCACCCACCGCATAGATATGCACGCCGAGCACGGTCCGGCGCAGCACCAGCCACGAGACCAGGATGACGAGCAGCGCGATCACCGAAAGCCACGGGATCGAGGCGACGCTAGGTATCAGCGTCAGCGAGCCGTTGCCGATGAAGGCGTAGGGAATCGACGGATTGAACACCGTGGTGTCGGCACCGAGCAGCCGCGCCAGGCCGCGCACGGCGGTCAGCGAGCCGAGCGTGACGATGAACGGCGGCAGTCGCAACAGCGCGATCAGCGCGCCATTGGCGACGCCGAAGCCGAGGCCGGTGAGGACCGCGACCGGTAGCCACAGCGCGCTCAACTCGGGCAGCTTGGAAATCGTCAGGCCGGCCATTGCAGATGCCGCAAGGATCGAGCCGACCGACAGATCGATGCCGCCAGTGAGGATGACAAAGGTCATGCCCGCGGCGAGCACGGTGTTGACGGCGGCCTGCTGCAGGACGATGCCGAGATTCTGTCCGGTGAAGAAACGACCGTCGGAGAAATAATGGAAGCCGCCGCAGAGCAGCAGCAGCACCGGCAACATGCCGGCCGCGCGGATCAGGAGCCTGACGCGCTGGCGCTTCGTCGCTTCGGCAGCGCCGTTTGCCGTCGCAGCCTTCGCCGTTGTCGATCCGTTGTCAGGCATCGAGATGCTCCGTCCCCGTGGCAAGCGCCATGATGTCTTCCTGTGTCAAAGGCGCCGTCTCGGTTCGCCTGACTTCGCCAGCGATCAGCCCTGACCGCATCACCAGGACGCGGTCGCAGATACCGATGATCTCGGGCAGATCGGACGAGATGACGAGGATCGCCGTGCCGGACTTGGCGAGATTGTCGATAATTGAATAGATCTCGGACTTGGCACCGACGTCGACGCCGCGCGTCGGTTCGTCGAGGATCAGCACCTTTGGCGCAATGGCGAGCAACCGCGACAACAACACCTTCTGCTGGTTGCCGCCAGACAGCCCGCCTGCGGGAACACCGACATTGGCAGCACGGATGCTGAGGCCCGCGAAAGCCCTGTCGGCGCGCTCACGTGCCTTGTCGCGATCCAGGAATCCACCGAATTTGGCGTCGCGTCCGATCACGGCGAGATTGATGTTATCCAGGCACGACATGTCGAGGAACAGCCCGAGCGCCTTCCGGTCCTCGGTGAGATAGGCGATGCCGGCCTCAAGCGCCTCGCCGGGCGTGCGGATGTCGATGGGCTGGCCTTCGAGCTCAAGGCGGCCTGAAATCTTCGGTGCTGCGCCAACGATCAAATGCGCAAGCTCGGTGCGGCCGGCACCGATCAGGCCGGCAAGCCCCACCACCTCGCCCGAATGAACGGTGAGCGAGCAGCCCTTGACGCGCAGCCCGTCGGCCATGTCGCTGGCCGTGAGCACGGGGTGCCCCTTCCCGGCCTCGGGATCGTGATCCTTCTTGTAGAACGACGAGACGTCACGCCCGACCATCATGCGGACGATGGCGTCGGCGCGGATATCCTGCTTGTCGAGCGAGCCGACCAGGCGGCCGTCGCGCAACACGGTGACGCGGTCCCCGAGCGCATAGACCTCGTCCATGCGGTGCGAGATGTAAATGATGGCCAACCCCTCAGCACGAAGCTGCCGGATCAGCGCAAACAGACGCTCGCTTTCGCCTGCGGACAGCGCCGTGGTCGGCTCGTCCATGATCAGGATCTTCGAACGCGCGTGCAGTGCACGCGCGATCTCGACGAGCTGGCGCTGCCCCATGGACAGATGCGCCACCAATGTCGACGGCAGGAAATCCGCACCAAGTCGCTCCAGGATCGGGCCGACGCCCTCGCGCATGGCACCGCGCGCCAGCAAACCTGAACGCGACATCTCGCGACCGAGATAAATATTCTCCGCAACGCTGAGATTGGGGGCCAAAGATAGTTCCTGGTAGATGATCGAGATGCCCGCGGCACGGCCGCCGAGCGGACCTTCGATCCGCACAGGCTTGCCCTCGATGCGGATCTCGCCACCGGGATCGGGCCGGTAGGCACCCGACAGGATTTTCATCAAAGTCGATTTGCCGGCGCCGTTCTCACCCATCAAGGCATGAATCTCGCCGGCGTAGACGGTCAGGTCGACCGTACGCAGCGCCTTGATGCCGAAGAAGGATTTTGAGACTCCCCGCATCTCGAGGATCGGATCGTTCATCGTGCCTCCCGGCGCACAATGCGTTTCCTGTCCGCGTTTCGTTTTGAGCGCGGTTTACCCATTAAACAAAAGGCCGGAGCACAGGGCAACAGCGAACAGTCGGAAATTCGGTGACTAGTGGCGCGGCCGATACAGTTCGCGCCAGGCGGGAAGCCGTGCGGCATAGGATTCGACCAGCACACGGTCGGGCTCGAAAGTCTCGACGCGTTGCGGTGACGTGCAAACGGTTTCGATTGCCTCACCGGTGACAGCGAGCCGCCCCAATCTCGCCGCACCGAACGCGGCGCCGGTCTCGCCATCGGCAAAGCGATGAATCGGAACGTTCAGGACATTGGCCAGCACCGACAGCCAGAACCTGGACCGCGAGCCGCCGCCAATGACATCGGCCTCGGCAACCACAATGCCGGCATCGCTGAGCGCGTCCCGGCAGTCGGCGAGTGCAAAGGCGACGCCTTCGAGCACGGCTTGGACGATCGCCGTGCGATCGGTGCCGTGGCTCAAGCCATCGAGCATGCCGCGCACGACGGGATCGTCGTGCGGTGTCCGCTCACCCGCAAGATAAGGCAAAAAGCTGACAGGAGACGGCACCTGCGGGCGCTCGCCCAGCGGCGCCAGCAGTTCCGCCTCGGCGACGCCGAACAGACGCGCGGCCCAGGCGAGACAAGAGGCTGCCGAGAGGATCGCGCCAGCCTGAATCCACATGCCGGGGATGGCATGACAGAAAGTGTGGACCACGCGGTCCGGATTGGCGGCGATTTTGTCGGTAGGTGTCAGCAGCGCGCCCGAGGTTCCCAGGGAGATGAAAGCGGTTCCCGGCCGTATCGCGCCGATGCCGACGGCGCCTGCCGGATTGTCGCCGGCCCCGCCCGCGATCATCGGGCACTTCGCCATGCCCCAGCGCTGCGCGAGCTCGCGACGCAACGTCGCCGCCGGTGCGCATCCTTCGACCAGACGTGGCATCTGCGCGCGCGAAAGATCGGTCGCGGCCAATGCCGCATCCGACCAGTCCCGGCGCGCCGCGTCGAGCCACAGCGATCCCGATGCGTCCGAGACATCCTCGATCGCCTCGCCCGACAGCACCAGGCGCAGATAGGCCTTCGGCATCAGAACGCGTGTCGTCGCCGCAAAGATCTCAGGCTCATGCTTTGCAATCCAGAGCAACTTTGGCGCCGTGAAACCGGGCATCGCCTTGTTGCCCGTGATCGCGCGCAAGGCGGGCCAGCGCTGCTCCATGATGCGGCACTCCGCAGCCGAGCGTCCGTCGTTCCAGAGGATGCAAGGGCGCAATGATGTGTCGTTCGCATCGAGCAGCGTGGCGCCATGCATCTGGCCGGACAAACCGATGCCCTCGACGGCCGCCAGCTCTTGTCCATGCGACGCCTTCAAGGCATCGAGCGTCGCAAAGGTTGCCGCAATCCACTGCGCTGGATCCTGCTCGTAATAGCCCGGCTGTGGCGAGGCAATCGTCAGCGCCCGGCTCTCGGTCGCAATCACGCGCTGGGCACCGTCGACGAGGACGGTCTTGACCGCGGAGGTGCCGAGATCGATGCCGAGATACATGCTGATGAGATTCCCGAGGTTTGGCGTCACTGCGACAGCGATGCGGTCAGGTTCTGAGGATTTGCGCGCTGCGGCAACATCGAAGTTGAACTTTCGGCTTCCCAGCCAGAAATTCTTTCTGGCGAAGCTTGCGGAACGTACTATTCTAGGTAGATTTTTGAATTTGGCCGTTGCGGCCGCTGTGTTGCTTTTATCTACATGTCTTTGGGAGGGATCATTTGTTCACTTCCGTGCAAATTGCCACTTTGCAAATCAGCCGCCGAGCTCGTGCTCAATTCATCGGTATCTTGGCGGCGCTGATCGCCGCGTCCGTCCTGGCCGTTCCTTGCCTCGCTCAGGATGCAGGCGCCCCCGCCCCCGCGGCGGCTGAGACCAAAGGCGTGCAGCCTCCGCCCAAGGACAGCACCACCAACACCAAGGCGACCAACACCAAGAAAGGCAGCGCGAAAGACGCGACGGCCGAACAGGACGTCTCCGACTGCGCCGGCGGCGAGGCCTTTCAGCAACTCGCCAATGCGGAAATCGGCGCTGCGATCATCTACAACAGCAGCCTTGTGCCAGCGGGAAGCAATGTCGAGTTTGGACTTGCGAGCCCCGTCAATTCCGGGTCGCACTATTTCGCGGTGTTCCTGGAAGATAACGAAATTCCACGGGACGAAGCCGGGCACGGCGTCCGCGTTCGCAAGGCCGGCGAGACGGACGACTTCGTCACGAAACGTTTGCTGAAGCCCGGTGACACGATCGTTTCGATCGACGTTCCCAATAGTGATGCCGGATGGTGGGCTCGCCGGAAACTCTTCATCTACCAGTGCGACAGCAGCCGAAGACCGCGCTACGTCTCTTACCTGCCGGTCTATCTGAGCCCTTACCATCTGAGCATCTGGCTCGCGATCGTCATCGTGATCGGTGCGTATTTCCTCTCGGCAAAAGCCTTTTGTCGCTTCAGCGGTTTGACGCTCAAGGGCGTTCATGCCTGGAATCCCATCCGGATTACGGCCGGCCCCGACAATCGCGGAAGCCTCTCGGCCTTCCAGGTGTTCTTTTTCACAATCCTGGTTTTCGCGATGCTCACTTATGTCCTGCTGCGAACGGGTGTGCTTTCCGACCTTTCGACCACGATCCTGGAACTGCTCGGCATCTCGGGCGTCGGGGCTGCGGCGGCCAAAGGAGCAGAATCGTCGAATACGTCGCTTGACCCGACCAATCAGACTTGGCTCATGAACAACGGCTGGTTCGACCAGGCCTCGACCCGCGCCCCAACTGATCCGAGCTTCTACGACTTGATCTCGAGCGACGGCAACTTCGATGTCTACCGCTTTCAAAGCCTGATCTTCACGGGTGCGGTTGGGATCGCTCTCTTCGCCGGAGGCGTGTTCCAGCTTGCATCCTTCACGGTGCCGCAGAACATTCTCGGTATCCTGGGTCTCAGCCAGGTCGTGTACATCGCGGGGAAATTGGTGACCTCGAACAATGCGACGCAATTGAACGCCGTCATCACCGATCTGCGCAACGCCGAAGCTGCCTATCGCGAAGCGGTCCACACCAGCACCGACACCCCCGAGACAAGAGACAAGACCGCCCGCACCAAAGCTGCCTTCCTTGATAAAGCAGGCGGAGCAGCCAAGCTGTTTACGGACGTCACCGGCCGCCCCATCGACAGCACCAAAGTCCAGTCGTTGGTGGCATCCGTCTGATCTCGGGCCTGCAACGCCTGCTGTTGGACATCGCGGCCACTGTTTGAAGAGCGTTGTTCCCGCTCATAGGATCGCGGCTTTTTGCGCACGGATATTGGGCCGGCACGTCAGCCGAACATTGCCAGCTGTCGTTGATTGGACCACACTGATTGAAGTGAGCGTCGTCCTCGCGTTCGCGCTGGACACGCGCCACTTCTTTTTCGCGCCGGAGCAGCCATGCAGCGATCCAAGGCGGTCTTTATCACGGGTCTGGTCTACGCCCTGATCGGTCTGGTGCTCACGGGCGGCGGCCTTTGGCTCGCCGCGCTGGGCGGATCGATCTTCTATGTTGTTCTCGGCGCCGGCATTCTCGGCACGGCCGCGTTGTTGCTGGCGCGGCGCCGTTCGGCCCTGTGGCTCTTTGCGATCGTATTGCTCAGCACTTTGGCTTGGGCCGTCTATGAAGTGCAATTCGACTGGTGGCCGCTCGCATCGCGCGGCGACATCGTCTTCCCCATGGCGCTCTGGCTGCTGACGCCCGTGATCGTTCGCGGACTGCTACGCGACGAACCCGTGTCGTACCGAGCCGCGACGCTGCAGCTCTGGTTCGCCATTGCCGCTGCTTCCGTCGTTCTGATCATCGCCCTTCGATCCAGCTATCACGACGTCAACGGCACTATCGGCGAACAAGCGTCGACCGTGCCGCAAAGCGAATCCGACCCTCAACCAGATGGCGACTGGCGCGCGTACGGTCGCACGCAATTCGGACAGCGATACTCGCCGCTGAAGCAGATTACGCCCGACAATGTCGGCAAGCTCCAGGTCGCCTGGACCTTCCGCACCGGCGACGTGCCGACGCCGGAGGATTCCGGCGAGACGACCTTCGAGGTCACGCCGATCAAGGTGCGCGACACGCTCTACCTTTGCTCCCAGCACCAGGTGCTGTTCGCGCTCGATGCCAAAACCGGCAAGGAACGTTGGCGATACGATCCGAAGCTGGTCTTCAAC
>JAEWHT010000343.1 GCA_023387695.1 Pseudomonadota bacterium
GGTGTGACCGGATCATCCAGGTGGTTGATGGGCGCATTGCGGGCCATTGAGGAGGCATCGGGTTAGCCTTCGGGATAGCCGCGTTGACCTGAATCAAGCACACGCCGCTCGCCCAAATTAGCATGACAGCAATCGGTCCCGACGGGAGGTGCACGTGGACTCCAATCAGTTCTCGCGAAAGCAGGCGATCGTGATGGCTGTCATCTTCGCGGGAAGCATGCTGCTCGTCATCCTGCAATTCATTGTAACGACTTACAACTCGATCGAGACCATCCCCTACAGTCAGTTCGAGCAGCTGCTGGCCCAGGATAAGGTCGCTGAGGTTTCGGTTGGCCCTGATACGATTCAAGGGAAACTGAAAGAGCCGCTTCCTGGTGGAAAATCGGCCTTCGTAACGTCGCGGATTGATATGGCCCTGGCGGAGAAGCTGGCGACAAAGGGCGTCAGCGCGACCGGCGTTCCCGGGAGCGGCGTGCTTCAGGGGGTGCTGTCCTGGATTTTTCCGGTCGTCGTCTTTTTCGTGATCTGGTATTGGGCCGGGCGCAGCATGGGGGGGCGTCAGGGTTTCGGCGGGTTGATGGCGATCGGGAAGTCTCGTGCCAAGGTCTATGCCGAAAAGGATATCAAGGTGACGTTCGCCGATGTCGCGGGCGTCGACGAGGCGAAATTCGAACTTCAGGAGGTGGTCTCGTTTCTGAAGGATCCCGCGAGTTATGGTCGCTTGGGAGCGCATGTGCCCAAAGGGATCCTGCTGGTGGGGCCGCCCGGAACAGGCAAGACCTTGCTTGCCCGCGCCGTAGCCGGAGAGGCAGGGGTCCCGTTCTTCTCGATCTCGGGCTCGGAGTTCGTCGAGATGTTCGTTGGGGTGGGCGCGGCGCGTGTCCGCGACCTGTTTGAGCAGGCCCGCAAGGCTGCTCCATGCATCATTTTCGTCGACGAACTCGACGCGCTCGGACGCAGCCGCGGGCCGATGTCGTTTTCCAGCCACGACGAAAAGGAGCAGACGCTCAATCAGCTCCTGTCGGAGCTTGACGGCTTCGACCCGAGCGCCGGTGTCATCCTGCTGGCGGCCACCAATCGCCCGGAAATCCTCGATCCCGCGTTGATGCGGGCGGGCAGGTTCGACCGGCAGGTTCTCGTCGACCGGCCGGACAAGATTGGACGCACGGCCATTCTCAAGGTGCATGTCCGCAAGATTCGCATGGATGAGGAAGTTGACCTCGACAAGGTAGCAGGCCTTACGACCGGATTCACGGGAGCGGATATCGCCAATCTCGTCAACGAAGCTGCCATTGCCGCGACCCGGCGGGGTGGTGACAAGGTCTCGTTCGTCGATTTCATGACTGCAATCGAACGGATCGTCGCGGGCGTCGAGAAGAAGAGCCGGGTGCTCGGCAAGGAGGAACGGCGCAGGGTCGCCTATCACGAGATGGGGCATGCGCTCGTGGCCGCGAGCTTGCCTGGCGTCGATCCGGTGCAGAAGGTTTCGATCGTGCCGCGCGGCATAGGTGCGCTCGGCTATACCATTCAGCGTCCGACCGAGGATCGGTTTTTGCTGACGATCGAGGAGCTGAAGAACCGTATTGCCGTGCTGATGGGCGGACGAGCGTCGGAGCGTTTGATCTTCGATGGCGCCATATCGACCGGCGCAGCCGACGATCTTCAGCGCGCGACCGAAATCGCCATCGAGATGGTGACCAAATATGGCATGGACGAAGTGGTCGGGCAGCGTACTTACGCCCCCAAGCCCCAGCCATTTCTTGCGGCCCAGGATGCGGTCGTCGCAGCTGCCGCAGCCACAGGTCGCGAGATCGATCTCGCGGTCCGAAACCTGATCGAGGAGGGTGATCACCGCGCCCGCGATCTTCTGCAACGACGGCGTGCGGATCTCGATGCCGGTGTTGAGCTGTTGATCGCAAATGAAACGCTCACTGCGGAGCAATTTGCTCCGCTGCGCGCCACGAGCGCCGAAAGAAATCAGCCGGTCGCGGCGTGAGCGCGGTCCGGCTGCTGGCTTACGACGACGTGATGCCACAGCTTGGCTATGCTTGCCTGGGTCTCTGGCGCCACGAAGCAGTGACCTTCGTTGTCAAAGGCGCAGAAGCGTGCACCAGCATCCCTACGCAAGTCAGCAAGCGCCGAGTTGATGGCACCCAAGCCGACCATCACCTGGTCGATGTTTTCCAGCCTGCTGTTGTGCAGCATGTCCATCAGTCGGAAGCTCTTGACTGGTGGATTTCCAAAGCCGATCCCGGGATGCCTGAGTTCGAACAGCACGCTCAGCGCGACAGGCATTCCGCGTAGCCGGCCGAAGATCGCTGCGATGTCGTCTTCACTGCAGACCGCCAGGCTGTCGGAATGCGCCTGCTGCGGCGAAGCGGAAGCGGTCGGCGCCAAGCGAAGACCGGCAATGACCTCGTGCTCGATCCAGCGTCGTACCTCGATTGGCGCGTTGCAAATTTGATCCGCCGTCAGTGTGATTCCGATCATGGCAAGCTCCTAGTTTTGCTCACCCTAGCCATCGGCCTGCAGCGGATATTGATGTCCATCAAATGGCTTTGCCGCGCCGACAGCAGACGAATTGAATTTGATTCCGATCAAGTCGAGGCAATAGCCGCCGGCCTAGATTGTTCTCGCGTAACTGCCCCCACGGTTACGTCCCTAAGTCGCCGCCGAGGCCCGCGCCCAAGCCCTCGGCGGCCTTTCTTTCTCTTTGGCTGATCGAGCAAGATCCCAGTACCGGGCCCAAGGAACAAGCTGATGCGCACCTACTATTTCGACATGAAGGATGGCGTTCCCGTTCGGGACAAGGCAGGTCTGGAATTGGTGAGTGATGGCGCGGCGATCGAGCACAGCAAGCAATTGGCGGGCAAGGTGAGAATGGCGAAGCCCACGGGCCATCCGGATCTGCGGATCATCGTGATCGACGAAAACGGCCGTGAAGTTCACCGTGAGCAGGTCTATTCGCGGGCTCTCTGAGCAACCGACAATAGCTTAACGCTTTCCTCGAGGCGCAAAAATCTGGTTTCCGGACGGCTGCTGGTCGGTAGGTAGGCCGATGGTGATGAAGCCGCGCTCCATCGAGGTGTGGCAGGAATTGCAGCCGTCAGTCAGGCTACGCATGGAAGCCGCAAACTTCTTGCTGTCGCCCGCCGTAATGGCGTCGGCGATCGACAACAGGGGATCTTTCAACGTGGTGACGTTGCTGACAGGAATACCGGGGTAGAATATCGCGGCCTGGGCCAGGCTGTCGGTCAATTGGCGCAGCTCAAAGTTGGCCAGGTCCCAATTTTTCGACTTGCCTGCGTACCATAGCTTCAAATGTTGAAGCTGCGCGGCATTCATCGTTTCGACCAAACGAGGCACATACTTTGCGTTCGGGGAGGGCGAAAAGTCTGGCTGCTGTGCCATTGCGACGGACGTGACCGCGGTTGCCGAGACCGCCAGGATAGCAAACCAATTCCGCAGTTTCATTTGGCTAGTCCTCATTCCGGCTTCCTGCTTACTTCTCCAAAGTCTTCAGGAACGCGATGAAATCGCCGACCTGATCGGCGTCGAAGCGAAATTCCGGCATGGTCGGGTGCCCGGTGACGATGCCCTCGGCGAGGGCCTCCTGCAGTTGCTCGACCGGATATCGCTCGTGGAGCGTTCGGAACGGTGGAGCAATCTTGAGCGGACTAGGGCTCACTTTGTCGATCGCGTGACACCGCGCGCAATGTAGCAGCGCAAGGCGGCGTCCCTGTTCGACGTTCGTCGCGGCCGCCGGGCTTGGCAAGGCGAGTGAAGCGATTGCCGCGATGGTGATCGCAATGGCCGGGCGCGGGGCGCGCGCGGTTGGGATATGCGCCAGTAGATCCCTCAACATGTTCGCTTTCATCTCTCACCTTGACGGGCAGAAGACAGCATGTGTCTCCATCAAGCGTCTTGACGCACGTCAAAGAGACGGCGCCGTGCTTACGGCGCCGAAATCGCCAGCCGCTTGGCGATCTCGGCCGAAACGAGATAGGCAGCGGCAATCGCAGTGATCGCAGCCAACAAGCTCACGGAAACGACACTGAAGCCGAAGAGCCGTCCCCAGGGGCTCAGCGCAAGCGTCACACCGGCGGCGAGGGCGCCAAGCGATGTGGCGATCAGAATGGGATGAGGGCGGTTCGCCTGCCATGGCAACCGACGGGACCTGATGATGAAGATCACCAGGATCTGCGTGGCAATTGATTCCACGAACCAGCCGGTCTGAAACATAGTTGCATTCGCTCCGAACAGCTTGAGGAGCACGGCGAAAGTCACCACGTCGAACAAGGAGGAGACGATTCCCATGATGATGGTGAAGCGGAGGATGCCGGTCATGTTCCAGGCTTCCGGGCGGGCGACGTCTTCAGGATCCACTTCGTCGAACGGGATGCCGATTTCGGAGAGATCGTAGATCAAATTGTTGAGCAGGATCTGCAGAGGCAGCAACGGCAAGAACGGAAGGACGATGGAAGCCAGCGCCATCGACAGCATGTTGCCGAAATTCGAGCTCGTTCCCATCCGGACGTATTTGAGGATGTTGGCAAACGTCCTGCGACCTTCGCTCACGCCGGAAGCGAGCACCGTGAGGTCGGGAGCCAGAAGGATCATGTCGGCGGCCGCCCGGGCGACTTCGGTCGCGCCCGTGACGGATATGCCGACATGCGCCGCGTGGATCGCCGGCGCGTCGTTGACGCCGTCTCCCATGAAACCGACCACGTGATTTCGGTGCCGGAGCGCGGCAATGATCCGCCGCTTTTGATCAGGATCGATGCGGGCAAACAGGTCGATATCGTCGACCCCGGCTGCGAGGGCGGCGTCGGTGAGGTCGGCAATCTCGGGACCGGTCATGATGCGGTCCGACTGGAGCCCGACCGATTTCGCAACATGCGCGACGACGGCTCCGTGATCGCCTGAAAGGATCTTTATTTTCACGCCGAGCGAGGTGAGGGCGTTGATCGCCGAGGCGGCATCCTGCTTCGGCGGGTCGGCGAACATGCAGAAACCGATGATGGTGAGATTCGCCTCATCCTCGACCGTAATCGTCTGCTGACCCGGCGCAACGGACCGGATCGCAACGGCGATTAACCGAAAACCATCTCGCGCATAACGATCCTGTGTATCCGCCATCACTCTTCGCCATTCCTCGTCGAGCGGATGGGCCAGCCCATCGATGTCGACGGCCACGCTGCGGGCAAGGATGGACTCGGGTGCGCCCTTCGCAATCAGGATATGTTCGTCACTTCGGGCGACCAGCACCGACAGGCATCGACGCTGGAAATCGAACGGGACTTCCGAAAGACGAACCCAGTCGTCAGTCCGGCTACCGGCCGCCGACAGGATCGCATCATCGAGCGGGCTTCTGACGCCTGCCTGAAATTTGCTGTTGAGGTACGCGAAACTCAGCGTGCGGTCGCTCGGGCGCCCCCGCGGATCGACCTGCGCCTCCAGGGTGATCCTGGCCTCTGTCAACGTGCCCGTCTTGTCGACACAAAGCGTGTCCATGGCACCCAGATCGTGGATCGCCGACAGTCGTTTGACGATGACTTTCCGTTTGGCCATGCGCTGCGCACCGCGGGCGAGGGTGACCGTCATCACCATGGGAAGCAATTCGGGCGTCAGGCCCACGGCGAGCGCAACCGCGAACAGGAAGGACTCCATCGCCGGGCGATGCGCAACGAGGTGCGCCATCAAGACGAACAGCGTGAGGAACAACGTAAGCCGGAGGATCAGCATGCCAAGCTTGCGCACACCCTGCTCGAGGGCCGTTGGGGGCGCGTTTGCCGCCAATGCTGCGGCGATCGCACCAAACCGCGTCCGACTGCCGGTTTTGACGACCAACATCGTGCCGTTGCCGCCCACCGTGCTCGTTCCAGCGAACAGGGCGTTGGTCGCATCGGCGGGCGAGGTGGCTGGGCTGGGCTCGCTGGATTTGAAGGCCGGAAATGGCTCGCCCGTCATCAAGGACTCGTTGACCTGAAGCTCCTGGGCCTCGAGAACGACGCCATCGGCCGGTATGAGGTCGCCGGTGCGGAGCTTAACGACGTCGCCGGGAACGAGCACCGCTACGGGTACCGAGACATCCTGACCGTCGCGGATAACGTCCGCCTGGATGGCGACGGAGTCTCGCAGCGCCTCGGCCGTAAGCTCCGCATGATGCTCCTGAACGATGTCCAGCGTCAGGGACAGAGACAGCACAACGGCAATAATCGCGAAGCTTCCGACATCGCCGCTCGCCGCGGACACAAGTGCTGCGGCAAGCAGCATCGCAATCAGGGGATTCCACAGGCGTTGCCCCAGCTTGCGCAGGATCGACCGGCTGTGGGAGGCGTCGGCGTGGTTCGCTCCGAAGATCGCGATGCGTTTGTCGGCTTCGACTTGCGAGAGCCCTCCCGGACCTGAGCCAAGTGCGTTGTAGAGGATATCCGTCGATGCCTGCCAGAACGCGTCAGAAGCCGGCGCTGCAGCGCCATGCTGTTCGATCATCAGAGGCCCCACTGTCCTGGTTCGCTGGCGTCGCGCGACAGTAGGAGATGGAGCGCCCCCTGGCTTGACGCAGCTCAATCTGTCCCGGGCATCTCAATCGCGGAAGGCGATGAGGCGCCCCAATTAGGGGCGTAACACCGCCGCGCCAACGATCTTGCCATCTCTCAAACGAGAGAGGGCTTCGTTGGCCTCACGGAGCGGAAATACCGTCGTGTGTGTCTGAATATCGGCTTTCGCTGCGGCAGCGAGGAAATCGATGCCATCTTGTCGCGTGAGGTTTGCAACCGATATGAGCTGCCGTTCGCCCCAAAGGATGCTGTAGGGGAATGCCGGGATGTCGGACATATGAATGCCGGCACAGACGACGCGGCCGCCCTTTCTCACCGCGCGCAGAGCAAGCGGCACCAATGTGCCGACCGGTGCATATATGATCGCAGCATCCAGCTCGGTCGGCGGTCTATCCTCGGAAGCGCCGGCCCAAGCTGCACCAAGTGAAAGCGCCAGCCGTTGCGCGTCTTGATCGTCGCGGCGTGTGAAGGCGTAAACTGACCGACCTTGAGCTCGCGCAACCTGCGCCACGATATGGCCGGCAGCTCCGAAGCCGTAGATGCCCAATGATCTGCCTTTACCGGCCATCACCAGAGATCGCCAGCCGATCAAGCCAGCGCAAAGCAGCGGCGCAATGGCTGCGTCATCACCGTGCTCGCCGAGCGGAAAGCAATATCTGGCATCGGCAACCAGGTGGCTCGCAAAGCCGCCGTTGCGCGTGTAGCCGGTGAACTTGGGACGGTCGCAGAGATTTTCCTGGCCCGAGCGGCAGTACGAGCAAGTTCCACAGGTGTGACCGAGCCAGGGCACGCCAACCCGCATGCCCCGCACCAGATCTTGAACACCTTCACCTATTGCGTCGACGCGGCCGACGATTTCGTGGCCCGGAATGATCGGATACGGAATATCAGGTAGGTCGCCATCGACGACGTGCAGATCGGTTCGGCAAACCCCGCAGACATCGACTTTGATGCAGACCTCGCCCGGTCCAGGCATTGGGTCTGACCGCTCTTGGAGTATCAAGGGTGCACCGGGTGCACTGAGAACCATTCCATACACGATACGATCGCTCCATTATCGACGCTTTGCCGATTCTTTTGCTCTCACGGCAATTTGCAATCGCTGCGGCACGGACCGATGCCCGGCGCGTGATCTTCATCCAGGGCAAGCAGCAGAGAAGCAACTCGGTTGGCGGAAGCAGCCCATTCGGCAAGATTTGCATAATTGTCGGTGAACCAGTTGAAGGCGGTTTGCACGATGACGAATGCGGCCGATGCCTGAACGACTTCGCCGAGGGTCATTGCGTCCGCGAGATACTTTGGAAGGCAAAGCAACAGACCAATCACCGGAGTGATCAGCAGGCTGCCGTAAGTCACCAGCGTCATTCGCATCAGCTGCCAGCAGTAGATCCGCCAGATGCTGATGACGGCTTTCAATGCCGCTCCGATGTCATGCCGCTCATTCGGGTTCGCGAGCAATGTTGCACTCTCGCCTCTTTCACGAATATGGGTGCCGATTGCCCGAAGTTCAGCTTCCATCCGTTTGTTTTCCTCGATGACGCGCGTCAATCGTCCGGCCGTGAGCCTGATTCCGATCGCGAGCAGCGCCGAATAGGCGACGGCCGCGAGGACAAGGTAGCCGGGGATGGCCAGAGAAAGTCCATAGACGTCGACCGTCAGGCGGCCTCCCACCGACCAGAGCACGCCGATGAAGGTCGCGATCGTAAGAAGTGACTGAAGCAGGCCGATCGTTAGATCGACCGGCAAGTCGGTCGCTACCTTCGCATCCTCTGCGATGCGATATTCAGGAGCCTGATGATCGCCGACGATGAAGCGAAGGCGCGTGTGGCGATTATCCTGCAGCCAGTAATCATAGAGAACATTGCTGAGCCATGCGCGCCATGACCGCTGGAGGGTCATGCGGGCCCATACCGAGTGCACGGCAAGGGCGATACTCGCGGCCGCCAGCGGTACGAACCGCAAGGCGTCGTGCGAAAGGCCCGTTCGATCCTTGTGCCCGACGGCATCGAAAAAATCGCGGTTCCAGACGTTCAATTCGTATTGCGTCAGAAGTTGCAGGATGACGTTCGCGATCAAGGTGACAACTAGCAACCAGGCACGGAAGGCGGATGGCGCCCGCCAATAGCCCGAGGCGCTCCGCCAGAAGCGAAGCAGCAACCGCGTTTCATCGGAGTTGAAGCGTGTTCGTCGAAGCATCGCAGTGACACCCGTAACAGGCTAACAATCGGCGACCGTCCGAAATTGACCTGAGTCAAGATGAGACCCCGCTCCCTTGATGTCGCTCAAATCACAGACTCCGGCCTAGGTCGGTTTGTTCTGGAGTTCTTGGAGTAAGGATCGTGCCGTCAGGAAGAGGGGGTGGCGGTGTTGGTCTGCTGCCCGTCGGGCAAAACACCCCGGCACCCCGTCAACCCCTCTTGGCAAAAATATTCCACTTTACCGAAATTCGGAAAGGACGTATATGTCGCCCATCCCGGCTCATCCTTGAGGGGCGATCTCGAGTCGTCTTGATTGCGAGCCGGGCTTGCGGTGGACGCGGGCAGCGTTGGGCGCGAAAGGTGCGGGCAGGGCGGGTTGATCCCCGTGAGCCCGAAACCGCGTGTCGACGAGCGGCGCTGTCAGGTTCGTCTCGCCAGCAGTCTTCCGGCAACGTCGACAGAGCCGGTGGATCATGCGGCGAAGCAGCGAACCGTGCGTATGGCAAAACCGTGTGGTTCCGGCCGTCGTCGCCACGGTCAAGCTTTTGCGGAGGTGCGGGGAGCCCGACCGGGTGAAGCGCATCGCTAATCTGCGGAGCGAGGGAGGCCAGAAGAATTCGGCTCCCGGGAGATCACGGCATAAGCCGTCAAACCACTGCGCAGGGAAGGCCGAGTGATTGGCACCACCTGTATGCTGCTGTGCGGTTCTTCCTGCGCTACATCTTCGCGCAGCGGACCGCGGGTGCGAGGTCAGCACCCGGTCTTCCCTGCGCCCTCTCGAAATAGAGGGCCGAACGGCAGGCAAAGCTCGGGCGAAATGCGCCGCGAGATCGTTATGGCGCGTCTGGAGATGCGCCGGCGCATGCTATTCTGTTGCATTGCAATATCGTCAGCCGCCCGTCCCGCCAAGTTGACGAAAGCGTTAAGTCTGCATAACGTCAATCTAATTTGACATTTGACCCAGCTCGATCGGAGCCGGCGTGTCGGGACAGAGCCTTCGGATTGGGACGCGCAAGAGCGCCATGGCCCTGGCGCAGACGGAGGAGATTGCGCGCCGCCTGCGCAGCGAGAGCGGGGGTCTCGACGTCGCGATCGTCAAGTTCGAAACCCCAGGCGACCGGGATCAGACCAGCAGGCTCGCCCGCCACGGCGGCAAGGGCGGCGCGTTCGTGGCCGGGATCCGCAGCGCGATCCATCGCGGCGAGCTCCAGGCGGCGATGCATTCGCTGAAGGACATGCCGGGAAACGAGGACACCCCTCACCTCGTGATTGCAGCGATGCTGCCGCGCGATGCGGCCAATGATTGCCTCGTGCTTCGCCGCGGCGTCGCTCTCGACGAGATGCGCGCGTCCCGTGGTCGCGGCTGCAAGATCGGCACCAATGCCGTGCGTCGTGCGGCCTACCTGAGGCGGCTGTTTCCCGAAGCCGACATCATCCATTTTCGTGGCGCTGCCGACACGCGGATCAGAAAGCTCGACAATAGCGAGATGCAGCGTCTTGCCGATGCGCGCGAGATCGGCCCTGCGGACGCGCTGGTGATGGCGCGATCGGGATTGCAGCGTATCGGGCTCGCCTCGCGCATCGCCCATGATTTCTCAATTGAGGAGATGCTGCCTGCGGCCGGCCAAGGCATCGTCGCCGTCGAATGCGCGGAGGGGGATTGGCCGACGCGGATGCGGCTCGCGCGGATCGACGATTCCTTGTCGCGCCTAAGCGGTGAGGCCGAGCGCGAGGTGCTGTGGGTACTGAACGGTCATTGCAATTCGCCCATCGCCGCGCATGCCGTCCTGTCCGGACAGGACATGACATTGTCCGCGTCCGTGCTCGACGAACAGAGCGGTCAGTTGATCGAAACAACGCGGTGCGGGCCGGCGAACCGTCCCAGGGAACTTGGTCGCGCGGTCGGCTTCGACCTGCTCGACAAGGGCGCGGCCGAACTGATCGTACGATGCAGGCCGGAGGAATATTAGCTCATGGCAATGGTGTTCCCATTTTCCGCGATCGTCGGCCAGGACGAGATGAAGCTCGCGCTGATGATCGCGGCCGTCGATCCGCGCGTCGGCGGCGTGCTCGCCTTTGGCGATCGCGGCTCCGGCAAGTCGACGGCCGTGCGCGCGCTCGCCGCGCTGCTACCGAGCATGCGCGCCGTCGCAGGCTGTCGCTACAGTTGCGATCCAGTCAACGCGACCTCGCAGTGTGATGACTGCAAGGCGCGCGCGTCCAAAGAGAAGTTGAAGTCACATCAGGTGCCGGTGCCGGTGGTCGATCTGCCGCTCGGGGCGACGGAGGATCGCGTCGTCGGCGCCCTCGACCTCGAGCGCGCGCTGGCGCATGGCGAGAAGAGCTTCGAGGCCGGCCTGCTGGCGCGCGCCAATCGTGGATTCCTTTACATCGACGAGGTGAACCTGCTGGAGGATCATCTGGTCGACCTGCTGCTCGATGTCGCCGCCTCCGGCGAGAATGTCGTCGAGCGCGACGGGCTCAGCATCCGGCATCCGGCCAAAATCGTTCTCGTCGGCACCGGCAATCCCGAGGAGGGCGAGCTGCGGCCGCAATTGCTGGATCGCTTCGGCCTGTCGGTCGAGGTGAAGACGCCGGGAGATCTGCCGACGCGCATCGAGGTGATCAAGCGGCGGGATGCGTTCGAAAATGATCCGGCCTGCTTCGTCGCGCAATGGGCCAAGGAGGAGGCGAAGTCGCGAAAGAAGATTCAGGCGGCGCGTGAACGGGTCGATGCGATCGCGGTATCCGATGCGATGCTCACCAGGGCCGCTCAGCTTTGCATGTCGCTCGGCACCGACGGCTTACGCGGCGAGTTGACGCTGATGCGGGCCGCGCGCGCAGTCGCAGCCATCGAAGGCGCAAAGGCGGTCAGTGAAGACCATTTGAAGCGCGTTGCGCCAGCGGCATTGCGCCATCGGCTGCGTCGCAATCCGCTCGACGAATCCGGATCTAGCGTGCGGGTCGAGCGCGCGCTCGCCGAATGTTTTGCCGCATGAGCGCGGGTGCGGACATTTGGTCGGATGCGGTCACCGCGGCCGCCCTGTTCGCCGTCGATCCTGTCGGGACCGGCGGTATTTGCGTTCGCGCGAGTGCGGGCCCGTTGAGGGATCGCTGGCACGAAGCCCTGCGGGGCTGCTTCCCGCGATCCGTTCCGTTCCGGAAGTTGCCGCCGTCGATTTCCGAGGACCGGCTGCTTGGCGGCCTCGATCTGGCCGCTACGCTGCAGACCGGGCGTCCGGTCGTACAGCGCGGACTATTGGCCGACATCGATGGCGGCGTGCTGCTTGCGGTGATGGCCGAGCGGCTGTCGCCGGCCACGGTGGCGCATCTGAATGCTGCGATGGATCGCGGCGAGGTCGTCGTTGAACGCGACGGCGTATCGCGACGAACATCATCGTGCTTCGGCGTCGTCGCGTTCGATGAAGGCCTCGACGATGAGCGAGCGCCTGCGGCGCTATGCGATCGTCTTGCGTTTCACATCGACCTGCAAACCCTGTCCGCCGCTGATGTCTGTACCGCGGCCCCCGAGATTGAGGATGTGATCGGGGCGCGGCGGCGATTGCGCGACGTGAAGTTTGCGGAAGACTCCGTCGAAGCGCTATGTCACGCGGCAATGTCACTCGGCATCGCATCGCTTCGGGCTCCGCTCCTCGCCATCCGCGTAGCGCGCGCAGCGGCGACGCTTGACGGCGAGGAGATCGTGCAGCGGACACATCTCGAACTCGCCGCACGATTGGTGCTCGCCCCGCACGCCACCGTGCTGCCGGCGCCGCCCGAGCAAAATGCGGAGCCCTCACCCGATCAGGAGCCTGGCGAAGCAGACAACGGCCGCGAGGAGGACATCCCGATCGAAGATCTTGTCCTCGAAGCTGCCCAAGCCGCAATTCCGCCCGACCTTTTGAAGCGCTTGCAGGAGAATGCGCTGCAGGGACCTCGTAAGATGAGCGCCGGCAAGCAAGGCCAATCAAAAGTAGGGCCGCGGCGTGGCCGACCGATCGGCGTGCGCCGTGGAGAGCTCGGCGCCGGCGCCCGCTTGAATTTGTTGGAAACGCTGCGCGCGGCCGCGCCCTGGCAGCCGCTTCGCCGGGGTAAGGCGTCAGGTGAGACGACCCGCCTGCTGATCCGCAAGGAGGACTTCCGCATCAAGCGCTTCAAGCAACAGAGCGCGACATCTACGATTTTCGTGGTTGACGCCTCCGGCTCCTCCGCCTTGCAGCGGCTGGCCGAAGTCAAGGGCGCGATCGAACTGCTGCTGGCTGATTGCTACGTGCGGCGCGACGAAGTGGCTTTGATCTCGTTCCGCGGCCAGACGGCCGAGTTGATCCTGCCTCCGACGCGTTCGCTGACCCGGGTCCGGCGCAGCCTTGCGGCACTTGCCGGCGGAGGCGGAACGCCATTGTCGGCAGCAATCGCTTCGGCGACGACGCTCGCGGTCGCGGTGCGCGGCAAGGGCCATTCGCCGACCGTGGTGTTGATGACGGACGGGCGGGCCAATGTGGCGCGCGACGGCAGCGGGGGACGGGCTGTGGCCGAAGCCGAGGCGCATGAGGCTGCGCGGCAATTATGCGTCACCGGCATTCCCGCCGTCGTCATCGACACCTCGCCGCGTCCGCAGCCTCAAGCCGAGAAAATCGCAGCCGAGATGCGGGCGCGCTATGTCGCGTTGCCCTACGCCGATGCCACGCGGCTTTCGCGTGCGGTGCAGGCCAATATGTCCTTGGGATGATCAGGCGAACACGTAGCCGCTGCCGCTGATTGGAACGAAGAATGGTCAATTTGCGTTCTGCCGGAAGAGAATCGAGAGGACCATCAATGCCGCAATTCTCGTCCACAGCGAGTGTCCCCGCCACGAGTTCGGCGCGCGAGGCCGCGATGCCCGCGCCGCTGCCGGGCAAGCGCATCGAGCTTGCCGATCGGCGTGCCGGCCGGATCGTACTTTACGCAGAGGGCCTGGCATCCGCGGGCGCGACGGCACCGCCTCTGTTGCTGGTGCACAGCGTCAATGCGGCGGCGACGGCTTATGAGATGAAGCCGCTGTTCGAGCACTTCCACGGCCAGCGAGCAGTCTATGCCCTGGACCTTCCGGGCTTCGGTCTGTCCGACCGCAGCGACCGAAAATATACGCCGCGGCTGATGACGGATGCGATCCATGCCGCGGTCCACGAAATACAGGCGGTCCACGGCGATGATCCCATCGACATTGCCGCGCTGTCGCTGGGCTGCGAGTTCGCGGCACGCGCCGCGACCGAGGCACCCAACGCGTTTCGCAGCATTGCGCTGATAAGTCCGACCGGTTTCGATCGGCGCTCCGCCCGCGCGGCAGCGGAAGGCGGAGGCACGCGCGCGATGCCATGGCTACATAGGCTCCTGAGCTTCCCGCTGTGGAAGCGCGGCTTCTTCTCCGCACTGACATCGCGCGCCAGCATCCGCTTTTTCCTCCAGAAGACCTGGGGCGGGAAGGATATCGACGAAGGACTGCTCGAATACGACTACGTCACGACGCATCAACCTGGCGCAGAAAACGCGCCTTATTATTTCGTGTCTGGCTATCTGTTCAGCACGGACGCGATGAAGCTCTATCAAAGCCTTTCGATGCCGGTGTGGATGTCCCATGGTGTGCGCGGAGACTTTGTCGACTACGAGCAGAAAGTGCAGATTCAGCGACTGCCGAACTGGAGCGTCTCGGTGTTCCAGACCGGCGCCATGCCGCATTTTGAAAAACCGGCGGAATTCATTGCTCAGTTCGAAACGTTTCTGAAGGGTGTGGCGCCCCGATGATTTCGTCCCCACATCGCTCGGATTGGGGACCTCGCAGCTTCGTAGGTGTCAGCGCGATGGGTGCAAAACTGTCCTGGCGTGTTGATGGCGCGGATTGGCCCAACCGCGACGCAAGCCGCTTTGTGGACGCCGCAAATTATCGCTGGCACGTTCAAATCATGGGATCGGGGCCCGTCGCGCTGCTTGCGCACGGGACCGGCGCTTCCACGCATTCCTGGCGGGCACTGATGCCGCTTCTTGCGCGCCACTTCACGGTTGTCGCGCCGGACCTGCCTGGCCATGGTTTCACCGACCCGCCACCGCGCCATCGCCTGTCGCTCACGAGCATGGCGAAGGACCTCGCAGCGCTTTGCAGGGAACTCGACATCAAGCCGCAACTTGCCATCGGTCATTCGGCGGGCGCTGCGATTCTCGCGCGCATGTCGCTCGACCGATCGATCGACCCGGAGCTGATCGTCAGCCTCAACGGCGCGTTCCTGCCGTTCGGCGGCGTTGCCGCGCTCGTGCTCTCGCCGCTCGCCAAGGCGCTGACGTTCAACCCGTTCGTGCCGCGCATGTTCGCCTGGCGCGGCAGCGATCCCGTCGCCGTGCACCGGCTGATCGCCGGAACGGGATCCACAATCGACGCTGAAGGCGAGCGTCTCTACGGCAAGCTGGTCTCGAGCCCCGCCCATGTCGCGGCCGCGCTACAAATGATGGCGAATTGGGACCTGCATCCGTTGGTTCGTGATCTCCCCCGCCTGCGACCGGCTCTCCTGCTGATTGCGGCGTCCAAGGACCGCGCGATTCCGCCGGATGTTGCGCGCAGGGTTCGCGAGATCTTGCCGAAGGCGAAGCTGGAGCTTGTCCGAGGCTACGGCCACCTCATGCACGAGGAAGCGCCCGAACTGGCTGCGACGGTCATCATCGATGCGGCGACTGTTTCCGGCGCAGTTGCATTGCAGCACGAGACGTAAAGTTAGATTGACGTTTTTAGTTGGCAAAATCGTCAATCTAGATTTACACTTCGTGTTATGCTCGACGTCTCGCCTCGCATCGATGCGCGGTCGTTCCGCGCTAACACCCGGCCACATGCTGTCGTCATCGGCAGTGGGTTCGGCGGGCTGGCTGCGGCCGTGCGGTTGGGCGCACGCGGATATCGCGTCACGGTGCTGGAAAAGCTCGATGCGCCAGGCGGCCGCGCCTATGTGCATCGGCAAGATGGCTTCACCTTCGATGCCGGACCCACCATCATCACCGCGCCGTTCCTGTTCGAGGAGTTGTGGCGGCTGTGCGGTCGCCGGTTGGCCGACGACGTGACACTGAAGCCCGTCTCCCCATTTTACCGCATCCGCTTCGACGATGGCGCCGAGTTCGATTGCTCCGGCGACGCAGAGGCGATGCGCGAACAGATCGCCCGTTTTTCACCGCGCGACGTCGCGGGCTACGACAATTTCCTGAAGGCGAGTGAAGCGATATTCAAAGTCGGATTCGAAGAGCTGGGCGACGTGCCCTTCGATTCCTGGAAGGACATGGCGCGCATCGTACCGGCGATGCTTCGCCTGAAGAGCTATCGCACCGTGTATGATTTCGTCGCATCGTATATCCGCGATGAGCGGCTGCGCGTCGTGCTGAGCTTTCATCCGCTCCTGATCGGCGGCAATCCCTTCACGACCACCTCGATCTACTGCCTCATCGCCTTTTTGGAGCGACGCTGGGGTGTGCATTTCGCGCTCGGCGGCACCGGCAGGCTGGTGGAGGGGCTGGTGCGCTTGATTGGAGGGCAGGGCGGGTCGGTCCGATGCAATTCCGAGGTGGCCGAGATCCTCACCCAGCGAGGCGTTGCCACCGGCGTACGCCTTGCTAGTGGCGAGAGCCTGCAGGCCGATATCGTCGTATCGAACGCCGACTCCGCCTGGACCTACAAGAATTTACTGCCGAGCATCGTGCGCAAGCGCTGGACCGATCGACGCATCGATCGCGCGCGCTACTCGATGAGCCTGTTCGTCTGGTATTTCGGCACGCGGCGCCGCTACGACGATGTCGCGCATCACACCATCCTGCTCGGCCCGCGTTATCGGGGGCTGCTCGACGACATTTTCGAGCGCAAGGTGCTGGCCGAGGACTTCAGCCTCTATCTACATAGGCCCACCGCCACCGATCACTCGCTGGCGCCATCGGGCTGCGACGCATTCTATGTGTTGTCGCCGGTCCCGCATCTCCAAAGCGGCGTCGACTGGTCTAGTCAGGCCGAGCCCTATCGACGGCGGATCGAACGCGCACTCAGCGAGACTGTCCTGCCAAATCTCGAACGCGAGGTCGTGACCTCGCGGCTCCTGACACCGCAGGATTTTCAGGATCGGCTGTCATCCCATCGTGGTGCGGCCTTCGGGCTCGAGCCGATCCTGACCCAGAGCGCATGGTTCCGACCGCACAACAGAAGCGAGGAAGTCGAGCGGCTGTTTCTGGTCGGTGCGGGCACGCATCCCGGTGCCGGCCTTCCCGGCGTGCTGTCGTCGGCCCGCGTCCTCGACGACATCGTTCCCGATGCGCAATCGCTGGAGAGGATCGCATGACCGCTGCTTCCGACATTGCGGCCTGCAAGGAGCTGCTTCGCGGCGGGTCGCGGACTTTTTTCGCGGCCTCGCTGGTGTTGCCACGCGCCGTCAGCGACCCCGCGATCGCGCTGTATGCCTTCTGCCGCCTGGCCGACGATGCCGTCGATCTCAATGGTGGTCGTTTGGATGCCGTCGATAGGTTGAGGTATCGTCTGGACCGCGCCTATGCCGGCCAGCCGCTGCCGTCGCCGGCGGATCGCGCGTTTGCAGGCGTGGTCGCGCGCTTTGCCATTCCGCGAGAATTGCCGGAGGCTTTGCTCGAAGGATTGGCCTGGGATGTCGAGGGGCGTCGTTATGAGACGCTGGGCGATCTCCTGGATTATGCCGCGCGCGTTGCCGGTGCCGTCGGCGCGATGATGTCGCTGCTGATGCGCCGACGCGATCCGGCTGTCATCGCGCGCGCCTGCGATCTCGGCATCGCGATGCAACTCACCAATATCGCCCGCGATGTGGGCGAAGACGCGCGCGCTGGCCGGCTTTATCTGCCGCGGCAATGGCTGCGCGAGGCGCGGATTGATCCCGAGGCGTGGTTGGCCGATCCGCATTACGACACGCGTGTTGGCAAAATCATCGAGCGCTTGCTGGCCGTTGCGGACAGCTTTTATCGGCGATCTATCGCCGGCATCGGGGCGCTGCCCGCGACCTGCCGTCCCGGCATCCATGCCGCGCGATTGATCTATGCCGAAATCGGCCGCGAACTAGAGCGAGGCGGACTCAACTCGGTCTCACGCCGTGCGTTTGTATCCGGCTCCCGCAAGCTTCGTCTGCTTGTCGACGCCCTGGCGCAGTCTTTTGGCGGACACGGCGTGGTCAATGATCACGTCGAGCCCGCGGTTCGTTTTCTGGTAGATGCGGTCGCAGCGTCCCAGCCGGCCATCGTTCAGGCCAATTCGACGCCTCGGCGAAGGAGCGCGGTCGAACAAGCCGTCTGGGTGCTCGATCTGTTCGAGCGGCTTGAGCGCCGCGATCAATTGCTGCGCGCAGGCGACACCTCATGAGCGAACTGGGCGGGCTCGTCGAGCTCTGCCTGGTAGCGATGTTTGCGCTCGGCTGGGGCGTGCTCGAATGGCAGGGACGTCGGCTCGATCGCAAGCGCGCCGAGCGCGAAGCGGCCGAGACCCGAGCTGACGATCGCTAAAACGATCTGCGCGGCATGCGAAACGGGAGCATCGCCTGCACGATCGGCATCCGGAAACGATCCAGCGACAGGCTCTCGTGCATGACGTCGGCGGTCTCGCCGAAGAGCGTCGCCGACAATTGCGAGCGCGCATAGAATGGCGCGTCTTCGAGCGTCCGCTTCACGGTAACGAGCTGTTGCGCATCGCCGTGCGCCGATCGCGCGATGCGCCAGCCGGTCGAACGGAGTTTTGTCCGAGGCAGCGGCTCTAGATGCTCCACCGCGCCGGCTCGGTCGAAACGCATGGATAGCGCCGAGCCATCCTGATCGCGCGCGATCGTGTCATAAGAGACGATCGTGCCCTTGCGAGTGTCCGCACGTGACCACTCCCAGCTGCTGAAATCGCGCTCGAGCGGCGCGTCGCCGTAATTCATGTCGAAATAGCCTTCGCCAAGCCAGCGGATGGCAGGTTGTCGGAAATCGACCTGGACCCGCGAGCAGGGAGCGATCGGGTGCCAATGGTGGCATCCGGCGGCGTCGAGTGTGAAAGCCTTGTTGGTCAATGCCGAGGGATAGACCCGTACGACGCCTTGCAGGCGGTGCGGAAATGGCGTCGCCACTTCGTCGATCCGAAACGTCAACGCTTCGCCGTTCCATTCAACGCAGCTCGGACCGATGACGAACCCATCCCTGTTGCGGCTGACGACATTACGGCCACGCTCCGTCATCGCCCAGTGTTTGCGTTGTTCGCCATAGAGCGCGACGTTCAGCGTACAATGATTGAGCGGATCGCCGCGGCCGAGGCGGCGGGCAAGCGCGTAGT
>JAEWHT010000369.1 GCA_023387695.1 Pseudomonadota bacterium
CCACCTTCTTGAGGAAGGCCGGGTTGAAGGCGAGGTCCGGGATGATCTCCTGGGCGACTTCCTTGCGCGGCTCTTCGAAGTTGACGAACACGTTGAGCTGATCCTGCAGGATGCGAGCGGCGTAAGCCACCGAGTCATCCGGCGAGATCGCGCCGTTGGTCTCGATCGTCATGGTCAGCTTGTCGTAGTCGAGGATCTGACCCTCACGGGTGTTCTCGACCTTGTACGAGACCTTGCGGAACGGCGAGTACAGGCTGTCGACCGGGATCAGGCCGATCGGCGCGTCTTCGGGACGGTTTCGCTCGGCGGGCACGTAGCCCTTGCCGGTGGAGACCGTGAACTCCATGCGGATCTCGGCGCCCTCGTCGAGCGTGCAGATCTGGAGGTCAGGGTTGAGCACGGTGACGTCGCCGACGGTCTGGATGTCGCCAGCGGTGACGGTGCCCGGGCCCTGCTTCTTCACGACCATGCGCTTGGGGCCTTCGCCCTGCATCTTGATCGCGATGTCCTTGATGTTGAGCACGATGTCGGTGACGTCCTCACGAACGCCAGCGATCGAGGAGAACTCGTGCAGCACGCCGTCGATGTGCACCGACTGCACAGCCGCGCCCTGGAGCGAGGAGAGCAGGATGCGGCGCAGCGCGTTGCCGAGGGTCTGGCCAAAGCCACGCTCGAGCGGCTCGGCAACGATGGTCGCGAAACGCGAAGGATCGCTGCCGGGCTGAACCTGGAGCTTGTTCGGCCGAATCAGTTCTTGCCAATTTTTCTGGATCGTCACTGTTTCACCCATACAGGCCAGTCGATTTGAAAATTCAAATACTGGCGTTGGAGAAAGGCCGCAGATCAAACCCGCGGCTTCTTAAAAAAAGCATCGCGGGCGACACAGCGCCCGCAACTTCGTATCAGACGCGACGGCGCTTGCGCGGACGGCAGCCGTTGTGCGGGATCGTGGTCACGTCGCGGATCGAGGTGACGGTGAAGCCTGCGGCCTGCAGCGCGCGGAGCGCCGACTCTCGGCCCGAACCGGGACCGGCGACTTCGACTTCAAGCGTGCGCATGCCGTGTTCCTGCGCCTTCTTCGACACGTCTTCGGCGGCGACCTGCGCGGCATACGGGGTCGACTTGCGCGAGCCCTTGAAGCCCATCGTACCGGCGGAAGACCAGGCAATCGTGTTGCCTTGCGCGTCGGTGATGGTGATGGTCGTGTTGTTGAAGGACGAGTTCACATGCGCGACGCCGGAGGCGATGTTCTTGCGCTCACGACGACGAACGCGGGTGGCTTCCTTGCCCATAGAGTACCTTTCCTGGAGATCTCAAACGCCGCCGTAATGCCAGCGGCTACACCTGATGGAACGAAAGGCGCGTGGCGAAAGGGCTTCCCCTATCGCCACACGCCGTGATTGGATTCGAAAACTTACTTCTTCTTGCCGGCGATGGCCTTGGCCGGGCCCTTGCGCGTACGCGCATTGGTGTGGGTACGCTGGCCGCGCACCGGCAGACCGCGACGATGACGCAGGCCGCGATAGCAGCCGAGGTCCATCAGACGCTTGATGTTGATGCCGACTTCGCGACGCAGGTCGCCCTCGACGAGATAGTCGCGGTCGATCACTTCGCGGATCTGGAGCACTTCAGCATCGCTGAGCTGATTGACGCGACGATCCTCGGTGATCTTCACCTTTTCGAGGATCTCACCAGCGATCTTCTGGCCGATGCCATGGATGTACTGGAGCGCGATCAGCACGCGCTTGTTGGTCGGAATGTTCACGCCGGCAATACGGGCCACGGCCTTCTCTCCTGTTGCCGATCCCTCGTCAGGAATCGGGCTTTAAGTGCTTATGTTTCTCGGGCAGGTGTTCACAAACGCGAACACGACGCCCACCCCTGGTCTTCCTGGGGCCCGGCATCGTTTGAAACTATCCGACTTGGATGCGGGGCTTATTAAGGGATTCAGGGGGCTTTCGTCAACCGCCGCTAGCGCTTAGCTCGCTTTTTCGTGACCTTTTTTGCGGCCTTTTTGGCACCCTTTTTGACGACCTTCTTGGCGGTCTTTTTGACCGCTTTCTTGGCCATTTTCTTGGCTGCCTTCTTGGCCGCCTTTTTGGCCGCCTTTTTGGCGCCCTTCACGGCCTTTTTGGCAGATTTAGCCGATTTGGCAGGTTTTGGGGCCGCTTTCGCCGGTTTTTTAGCTGCTTTCTTCGCTGCCTTGGCCTTCTTGGCGGGTGCCGCCTTGGCCGCGCTGCGGGCGTGGGTCTTGGGTTCGACCGCGCCCAGCGCCAGCAACTGGCGGTGGATAGCCCGGGTAACCTCGTCGATGGCCATCATGCCGTCGATGGTCGAGAGCTTCCGGCGCTCGGAATAGTAGTGAATCAGCGGTTCCGTCTGGCTGCGGTAGCTGGCTAGCCGCTTGGTCAGGACCTCCGGGGTGTCATCGAGTCGGACCTCCTCCCCGCGCTCCCGCATCTGGGCGACGCGGGTCTCGACGCGACTCAGCAGCGCACTCTCGTTGACGCGGAGCTCGATCACCGCATCGAGCTTGAGATGCTTGTGCCGGAGCAGGTCATCCAGCGCCTCGGCCTGCGGCACGGTGCGCGGGAAACCGTCGAGGATGAAACCGTTCTTCGCGTCCGGCTGGTCGATGCGGTCGGAGATGATCCCCACCACGACCTCGTCGGGCACGAGCCCACCGCTGGCCATGATCTCCTTGGCCTTCAGGCCGACCGGCGTTCCTGCCGCGACGGCTGCACGCAACATTTCGCCGGTCGAGAGCTGGACGATGCTGTAGCGCTGCACGAGCAGTTGCGCCTGGGTCCCCTTGCCCGATCCTGGCGGTCCCAGCAGGATAATTCTCATTGGCGTACGCCCCCCGGATTGGTGAGCGATAACTCGCGCACCTGTGTTTGAATGTCGAGAATAGTGCAAACCACAATCAGCGCCGCACCACCACCCATTTTATAACCTAGCGTATTCCCGTAGGCCAAGGACACCTCCGGAATCAACGAAATCACCGTTAGATAAGCCGCACCGAGCAGCGTCGTCGACGACACGATACGGTCGAGATATTCGGCCGTGGCCTCGCCACTCTCGACGCCGGGAATCACGCCGCCCTGCCGGGCAAGCGATTCGGCGGCATGATCGGGATCGATGACGAACGCCGTGTAGACGAAAGCCAGCGCAAATACAGCGATCGATCCGAGCACGATGTGCGCCTTCTCACCGAACTGAAGATGCGCGCTGATAGCTTCGACCCAGGATCCATCGTGAGCACCGAAGATGAAGCCGGCAAGAGCCAGAGGCAGCGAGATCATCCACGGCGCGACCGTGGCGGGCAACAGGTAGCCGGCGTTGTTGATCTTGATCGGCAGCACCGCCGGACGCGAAGGCAGCGTGCGCTCCCCAATGCGGCGCGCTGCAAACTGCACCGGAACGTTTCGCCGCGCGCGTTCGATGAAGACGATCAGTGCGACCACCACGACCACGAAGATTGCGTTGCCCAGCGCAAGATTGCCAGAGATCGCGCCGCGCCGTAGCTGAGCGAGGAAGGTCGCAACCTCGGACGGCAGCGAAGCGATGATGTTGACACTCAGGATCAGCGCAAGCCCGTTGCCGATCCCGTAGCGCGTGATCTGCTCGCTGAGCCAGATCAGGACGAACGCGCCGCCGACCAGCGAGGCAATCGCGGTCGGCACGAACCAGTCGCCGGGATCGGCGACGAGCCCCGGCATCTGTTTCATGGCGTAGCCGATTCCGAACGCCTGAAATGCGGCAAGCAGCAATGCCAGGATCAATGTGATACGCGCGAGCTTGCGCCGACCAACCTCGCCCGATCGCTCGAGTGCCCTGGGCCTGCGCCACACCACGGCGGTGAGTTGAACGAAGATCGCTGCCGTCAGGTACGGAATGAGGGACAGCGAGAAGATTGAGAGCTGGGCGATCCTGCTCGTCGCGAACCCGCTATCGACCGTCACACCCGGGATCGGGATTTGCGTGCCGAGCCTATAAACGAGAAGCGCGCCGATCGTGATTGCGATGCGGCGCGCGAGCTCGGTCGTCATGTTGCGAGGGGCACTACCTGCGCCGGCCCCGCAGCTTCGACTTGCGGATCAGGCCTTCATACTGATGGGCCAGCAGATAGCCCTGCACCTGCGCCACCGTGTCCATGGTGACGCTGACCACGATCAGCAGCGAAGTGCCGCCGAAGTAGAACGGCACCGAGGCGTAGGAGATCAGGATTTCCGGGATCAAGCAGACGATTGCGAGATAGATCGCACCGAGCACGGTGACGCGCGAGAGCACGTAATCGATATATTCCGCGGTCCGCTCGCCGGGACGGATGCCCGGGATGAAGCCGCCGTGCTTCTTCAGATTGTCCGCGGTCTCGGTCGGGTTGAACACGATCGCGGTGTAGAAGAAGGCGAAGAACACGATCAGCGCGAGATACAGGATCAGGAACAGCGGACGGCCATGGCCGAGCTGGGTGGTGATCCACTGGAACCATTCCGGCCCCTTGCCCGCGTTGAAATTCGCAACCGTCGTCGGCAGCAGCAGCAGCGACGACGCGAAGATCGGCGGGATCACGCCGGAGGTGTTGAGCTTGAGCGGCAGATGCGAGGACTGGCCCTCGAACATCTTGTTGCCGACCTGGCGCTTCGGATACTGGATCAGCAGCCGGCGCTGGGCGCGCTCCATGAACACGATGAAGGCGATCACGGCGACCGCCATCACGATCACAACCAGGATCAGGCCGGTCGACATCGCACCCTGACGGCCGAGCTCGAGCATGTTGGCAAGAGCCGCCGGCAGCTCGGCGACGATGCCGGAGAGAATGATCAGCGAGATGCCGTTGCCGATGCCGCGCGAGGTGATCTGCTCACCGAGCCACATCAGGAACATGGTGCCGCCGGTCAGCGTGATCGCGGTGGAGAGGCGGAAGAACATGCCGGGGTCGCTGACGACATTGCCGGCGCCTTCGAGGCCGACCGCGATGCCGTAGGACTGGAACGCGGCCAGGATCACCGTGAGGTAGCGGGTGTACTGGTTCAGCGTCTTGCGGCCCGCCTCACCTTCCTTTTTCAGCGCCTCGAGCTGCGGCGAGACGGTGGTCAGAAGCTGGATGATGATCGATGCCGAGATGTACGGCATGATGTTCAACGCAAAAATCGCCATGCGGTGGATGCCACCGCCGGCGAACATGTTGAACATGCCGAGGATGCCGCCTGCCTGCGACTTGAACACCTGTTCCCAGATGTTGGGATCGATGCCGGGCAGCGGGATGTAGGTTCCGAGCCGATAAACGAGCAGCGCACCCAGGGTGAACCAGATGCGCTTCTTCAGTTCGTCGGCCTTGGCAAACGCGCCGAAATTGAGATTGGCTGCCAGTTGTTCCGCTGCTGAGGCCATATTGGACTTTCTCCCGCCGCCTTTTGCGCCGTCATACCCGCGGCCGGGCTAATCTAGCGGACGCCGGACATTATCTGGGGCTTCGGCTTCGATAAGTCCATCGTCCCGCATGCGTAAAGGCCCGCGAGGCGCGGGCCTATGACGCAGTTGTTACGCCGCCTCGCCTTCTTCCTTGGCAGGGGCGAGGATCTTCACCGAACCGCCGGCCTTCTCGACCGCTTCGATCGCGGACTTGGTGGCGCCGTGCACTTCGATGTTCAGCTTTGCCTTGAGCTCACCGCGGCCGAGCAGCCGCAGGCCGGCCTTGGCACGGCGCAGCACGCCGGCCTTCACCAGGGCCTCGACATTCACGACGGCGCCGGCTTCGAGCTTCTTGGCATCGACGGCGTCCTGGAGACGGTCGAGATTGATCTCGGCGTACTCGACGCGGAAGATGTTGTTGAAGCCGCGCTTGGGCAGACGGCGATGCAACGGCATCTGACCGCCTTCGAAGCCCTTGATGCGCACGCCCGAACGCGCGGTCTGACCCTTGCCGCCGCGGCCGGACTGCTTGCCCTTGCCCGAACCAATGCCACGGCCAACGCGCATGCGCTTCTTGCGCGAGCCGGCGTTGTCGGCGATATCGCTGAGCTTCATCGCCCTGCTCCTTATTACTTCTCGCCGACGATGCGGACGAGATGGTGAACCTTTTCGATCATGCCGCGCACGGCCGGGGTGTCCGGCAGTTCGCTGGTGCGGCCGATCTTGTTGAGCTTGAGCCCGATCAGCGTCGAACGCTGCGAGTGATGGCGGCGGATCGCGCTGCCAGTCTGCTCAAGCTTGATCGTCTTTGCGGCCTTGGCCATCGTGGTCTACTCCGAAAAGCGTTGGTTAGTCCGCAGCCGCCTCGGCATCGCCGCCGACGCGACGACCCTGGAGGGTGGACACCTTGATGTTGCGGCGCGCCGCGACCGAACGCGGGCTATCCTGATGCTTCAGCGCATCGAACGTCGCGCGAACCATGTTGTACGGGTTCGACGAGCCGATCGACTTCGCGACCACGTCCTGGACGCCGAGCGTCTCGAACACGGCGCGCATCGGACCACCGGCGATGATGCCGGTACCGGCGGGAGCTGCACGCAGATAGACACGGCCCGCGCCATGACGGCCGGCGATGTCGTGATGCAGGGTACGGCCCTCGCGCAGCGACACGCGGGTCAGGTTGCGCTTGGCGGACTCTGTGGCCTTGCGGATCGCCTCAGGCACTTCGCGCGCCTTGCCGTGACCGAAGCCGGCACGGCCCTTCTGATCGCCGATCACGACCAGCGCTGCGAAACCGAAGCGCTTACCGCCCTTGACGACCTTCGCCACGCGATTGATGTGGACGAGCTTGTCGACGAACTCGCTGTCGCGCTCCTCGCGCTCCTTGCGCTCACGTCCGCCGCCGCGCTGATCGCGTCCACCACGCTGTTCGCGTTCTGCCATGGTTTTTCCAATCCTTCAGAGGCTTACGCCTCAATCCTCAAATTCTGTTAGAAGCTCAGCCCGCTCTCACGCGCTGCGTCGGCAAGAGCCTTGACGCGCCCGTGATAGAGGTAGCTGCCGCGATCGAACACGACTTCCTTGACGCCCTTCTCGGCAGCGCGTTCGGCCAGCAGCTTGCCGACCGCCTTCGCCGCATCGATGTCGGCGCCGGTCTTGCCGCCGTCGCGCATTGACTTCTCGAGCGACGAGGCAGAGGCCAGCGTCTCGCCCTTCAGGTCGTCGATGACCTGGGCGTAGATGTGCTTGGACGAGCGGAACACCGACAGACGCGGACGACCACCACCGGAGCGGCGCAGCTTCAGCCGCACACTCCGCTTGCGCCGGGCATTGGTAACCTTGGCTTTGGACATGACCGGCTCCGTTACTTCTTCTTGCCTTCCTTGCGGAAGATGAATTCGCCAACATACTTCACGCCCTTGCCCTTGTAGGGCTCCGGCGGGCGATAGCTGCGGATCTCAGCGGCGACCTGGCCGACGCGCTGGATGTCGCTGCCCGTCACCGTGATCTCGGTCGGCTTCGGCACGGTGATCGTGATCCCTTCCGGGATCGCGTAGACCACGTCGTGGCTGTAACCGAGCGCGAGCTGCAGGTTCTTGCCCTGCATCGCGGCGCGGTAACCGACGCCGGTGATTTCGAGCTTCTTCTCGAAGCCCTTGGTGACGCCTTCGACCAGATTCGCGACCTGGGCGCGAGCCGTACCGTACAGCGCGCGCGCGCGGTTGGTCTCGGCGCGCGGCTTGACCTTGATCTGGCCGCTCTCGAGCTTCACCTCGACGTCGTCATGGACGACGAACTGAAGCTGGCCCTTCGGCCCCTTCATCTTGACGGTCTGCCCATCGACGGTCGCGGTCACACCGGACGGCACCGCTACAGGCCTTTTGCCAACACGTGACATGGATCAAAAACCCTTCTCAGAACACCGTGAAGAGGACTTCACCGCCCACGTTCGCTTCACGCGCACTGTGGTCAGCCATGATCCCCTTCGGCGTCGACAACACCGAAATACCGAGTCCGTTATTGACCCGCGGAAGGTTCTTCACCGAGGCGTAAACGCGACGCCCGGGCTTGGAAACACGTTCGATCTCGCGGATGACGGGCTCGCCGTCGAAATACTTCAGCTCGATCTCGATCTCGCTGCGGCCCGACGAATGCTCGAGGGTCGCGTAACCGCGGATGTAGCCCTCGCTCTTGAGCACTTCGAGGACGTTCTCGCGCATCTTCGAGCCGGGCGTGGAGACCTTGCTCTTGGAGCGCAGCTGCGCATTGCGGATGCGGGTGATCAGATCGCTGATTGGATCGTGCGTAGACATCTAAACGACCCTCCTTACCAGCTCGACTTCACGAGGCCCGGGACCATGCCCTTGGAGCCAAGGTCGCGGAGCGCGATACGGGACAGCTTGTTCTTGCGATAGTTCGAGCGCGGGCGGCCCGACAACTCGCAACGCAGACGGATGCGGGTGGCCGACGAATTGCGCGGCATTTCCGCAAGCTTCAGGGTCGCGGCGAACCGCTCTTCCATCGGCAGCGTCTTGTCGGCGATGATCGCCTTCAACCGTTCGCGCTTGGGGGCGGC
>JAEWHT010000104.1 GCA_023387695.1 Pseudomonadota bacterium
GATGAACGACGGCGATCGCAACGCGATGATCCGCAGCATGGTCGAGCGTCTCGCCACGCGCCTCAAGCAGAACGGTGACGATGTCGAGGGTTGGCTGCGCCTGGTGCGCGCTTATCTGGTGATGGGCGATCGCGACAAGGCGCTCGGCGCCTCGACCGACGCCCGCCAGGCCGTCGCCAACAACGCCGAGCGGCTGCGCCAGCTCAACGAAGGCCTCAAGACTCTCGGGCTCGACGGATGACAGTCCGAACACGAGACGAGCGGAGAACGGATACGCCATGACGCGCAAGCAGCGACGTATGACCATCATCGGCGGCTCGCTCGCCGTGCTCGCGCTTGCGGCCGCGCTGGTGCTCAATGCCTTGCGCGACTCCATCGTGTTCTTCTCGACCCCGACCATGGTGGCCGAAAAGCACGTGCAGCCCGGCAAGCGATTTCGTCTCGGCGGCCTGGTGCAGCCGGGCTCGCTCCAGCGCGGCGACAATCTTGCGGTGACGTTTGAAGTTGCCGACGGCGGCGCCAAGCTGCCAGTCGCCTACAAGGGCATTTTGCCGGATCTGTTCCGCGAAGGGCAGGGCGTTGTCGCCGAAGGCGCGCTCGATGCCAACGGCGTGTTCAAGGCTGACACCGTGCTCGCCAAGCACGATGAGACCTACATGCCCAAGGACGTCGCCGACGCCCTGAAGAAGCAGGGGCACTGGAAGGACGACTACGGCAAGCCGGCGGCGACGACGGCGCAGGGCAATTCGCAGGGAGCGGTGCGGTGATCGCGGAAGCCGGACATTACGCGCTGGTGCTGGCGCTCGCGTTGGCGCTGATCCAGTCCTTCGTGCCTGTCATTGGCGCGCGCCTGCGCGATCCCGCGCTGATGAACGTGGCGCGCTCCACGGCGCTCGCGCAGCTGCTGTTCGTCGGCGCGTCCTTCATTGCGCTCGTGACGCTGCACGTGAACTCGGATTTCTCCGTCGCCAACGTCTACGAGAATTCGCATTCCATGAAGCCGCTGATCTACAAGATCACCGGCGTCTGGGGAAACCATGAAGGCTCGATGCTGCTGTGGGTATCGATCCTGGCGCTGTTCGGCGGGCTCGTTGCGGCATTCGGCAACAATCTGCCGCTGTCGCTGCGTGCACATGTGCTGGCCGTCCAGGCCTGGATTGCGAGCGCGTTCTATCTCTTCATCCTGATCACCTCGAACCCGTTCCTGCGCATCGCCAATCCGCCGATCGAGGGCCGCGATCTCAATCCAGTGCTGCAGGATATCGGCCTCGCCGTGCACCCGCCGATGCTCTATCTCGGCTATGTCGGTTTCTCGATCTCGTTCTCCTTCGCGATCGCGGCGCTGATCGAGGGGCGGATCGATGCCGCCTGGGCACGCTGGGTGCGGCCGTGGACGCTGGTTGCCTGGATCTTCCTGACGCTGGGCATCGCGATGGGCTCTTACTGGGCCTATTACGAACTCGGTTGGGGTGGCTGGTGGTTCTGGGATCCCGTCGAGAACGCCTCGCTGATGCCGTGGCTCGCAGGCACCGCGCTATTGCATTCGGCGCTGGTGATGGAGAAGCGCAATGCGCTCAAGGTCTGGACCATTCTTCTATCGATCCTGACCTTCTCGCTGTCGCTGCTCGGCACCTTCCTGGTGCGCTCGGGTGTCATCACCTCCGTGCACGCCTTCGCCAATGACCCGACCCGCGGCGTGTTCATTCTCCTGATCCTCTGCGTGTTCATCGGTGGCAGCCTGTCGCTGTTCGCGGGGCGGGCGACGTCGCTGAAGCAGGGCGGCCTGTTCGCGCCGATCTCGCGCGAGGGCGCGCTGGTGCTGAACAATCTGCTGCTGACGGTTGCCTGTGCGGTCGTTCTGTTCGGCACGCTGTATCCGCTGGCGATGGAAGTGCTCGCCGACTTCAAGATGTCGGTCGGTGCTCCCTTCTACAATCTCACCTTCGCGCCGCTGTTCGTGTTGCTGCTGCTCGCCGTGCCGTTTGGACCGATGCTGGCGTGGAAACGGGGCGACCTGCTCGGTGTCACCCAGCGCCTGCTGGCGGCGGGCGTCGCGGGCCTCGTCGTGATCGCCCTTGTCTGGGCCTGGACGCGCGGCGGTAGCGCGCTGGCGCCGCTAGCCATCGGACTAGGGGTCTTCGTCATCGCCGGCGCCGTCACCGACATGGCTGAGCGAACCGGCCTGTTTCGTCTGCCGTTCACGACGACGCTGCTTCGCGCCCGCGGCCTGCCGCGCTCGGCCTGGGGCACCGCGTTTGCGCATGCCGGTCTCGGTGTCGCGCTGATCGGAATCGTCTGCGAGACCACCTGGAACAGCGAATATATCGCGACGATGAAGCCGAACGATGTCGCGCAGGTCGCCGGATACGATCTGAAGCTCGACGGCCTGCTCGAGCGGCAGGGGCCGAATTACCGCGAGATGATCGCCCAGTTCAATGTCACCAAGGACGGCGCGGCGCTCAGCGTCATGACGCCGTCGAAGCGCAGTTTCACCACGCGCGGCTCCTCCACCACCGAGGCCGCACTTTTGACCCGCGGTGCGAGCCAGCTCTACATCTCGCTCGGTGACGTCACCGCCGATGGTGCGATCGCCGTGCGCATCTATCACAAGCCGATGGTGCTGATGATCTGGTGGGGGCCCGTGCTGATGGCGTTCGGCGGCGTGCTGTCGCTGTCCGACCGGCGCCTGCGGGTCGGCGCGCCGAAGCCGGCGCGGGCCAAGCAAACTCTGCAGCCGGCGGAGTGATCCGATGCGCCGGATGATGGCCGCGATGGTCGCGCTCATGATGCTGGCTGCACCTGCGGTGCACGCCGTGCAGCCCGACGAGATCATGTCGGATCCCGTGAAGGAATCCCGCGCGCGCGAATTGTCGCGCGAGCTGCGTTGCATGGTCTGCCAGAACCAGTCGATCGACGATTCCGATGCGCCGCTTGCCCGTGACCTGCGGCTGCTGGTGCGCGAGCGGATCGCGGCTGGCGACAGCAATGGCGAGGTGCTCGACTTCCTGGTCGCGCGCTACGGCGAGTTCGTGCTGCTGAAGCCGCGCTTCGAACAGAAGACCATGATGTTGTGGCTGCTTGCGCCGCTGCTGCTCGCCGGTGGCGGCTTCGCGCTGTGGCGTCAAAATCGCCGTCGCGCGCAGGCTGGTGCGGATGTACCGACGCCCCCGCTGACGCCGGACGAAGAAGCGAAGCTCGCTGCGTTGATGTCCGAGGATGCGAAGTCCTCTTAGCCTCCGTAATGATACGTAAGTTATCGGGCGGATCGCATTTCATGCTCTGTTGACCTTTGTCTGGAAGCTTTGCGATAGCTTTGATTCCAGACTCTGAGTGCTCCGGCGATGTTCACGAACAGCAATCTGACGATCCGCTTTCTTGTTGGCGCCGTCGTCGCTGCATTATTATTCCTGCTGGGCATCGGTGGCGGTACCGGCTTCGTCGCGGTGCTCTATCTCAACAACGAGATCACCAGCCTGTCGTCGGACTTCGCTGCGCTGAGCGGTCCTGCGCGCGAGCATGCGATGCAGATTTACCAGCAGGCCCAGGCTGCATTCTCCTGGTTCCTGATCGCGTGCGGCGTGATCGCTGTCGTTGCTGCCGCGATCTGCTTCACCACTTGGTTCGCCGTGCGTAACGGTATCCTCAATCCGCTGGCGGCGATCGTGCATGCCATGCGTGAGGTCGCCGACCAGAAGTTCAAGACGCCGGTGCCGGGCCTTGGCGGCACCAACGAGATCGGCCTGCTCGCGGGCGCGCTCGAAGTGTTCAAGACCAACGGGATCGAGCGCCGCCATCTGACCGAGCAGCAGCTCCACGAAGCGCAGCATCAGGCCGAACGCTCCAGATATCTCGATGGCCGGATCAAGAGCTTCAACGAGCTCGTCGCCAGCGTCGTCGATAGCGTAGCGTCATCAGCCGTACACCTGAAGCGCAACGCAGAGACGCTGTCGCAGACCGCCAACGACACCAGCTCCAAGGCCAATGCAGTCGCGAGCGCCGCAAGCCAGGCTAGTTCCAGCGTGCAGACCGTCGCGGGATCCGCTGAGGAGATGACGAACTCGATCGGTACGATCAGCCGCCGCGTCACGGACGCGACCCAGCGGGCCGAGGGTGCCGCAACACAAGCCGAAAAGAGCCGCGATACCATCCACACGCTCTCGGACGCCGCCGACAAGATCGGTGAGGTCGTGCAACTCGTGCAGGCGATCGCATCACAGACCAACCTCCTTGCTTTGAACGCGACGATTGAAGCGGCGCGGGCGGGCGAGGCAGGCAAGGGCTTTGCCGTGGTTGCTTCCGAAGTGAAGAGCCTTGCGGATCAGACCAGCAAAGCGACCGAAGAGATCACTTCGCATGTCGCCAGTATTCAGGGGATCACCGCGGAAACGCGCGGCGCGATCGATGCAATCTCGAAGACGCTGTCGGAGATCTCGTCGATCATGTCCGGGATCGAGGTCGACACCGCCCAGCAGCGCAATGCCACGCAGGACATTACGAGCAGCGCACAGGATGCCGCGCGCGGAACACTCGCCGTCTCCAATCACATCGTCCAGATTACCTCGACCTCCGCCGAGACCGGCCGCATGGCGGCTGAAGCCCGGGATTCCGCCGTCGATCTGTCGCAACAGGCCGAGACCCTGAAGCGCGAAGTCGATGAATTCATCGTCAGTGTCAGGGCGAGCTGAGGAAGCCGGGACGGCCGCTTTTGCGCCCGTCACCGGAACCCTGTTAAGTTCCTGTAAGACTGCGACTTTTAAGTTCCTGTAAGACTGCGACTTTTGGCCTGCGATAAACGGCCGCAGCGCGGCCCCTCCTTCATTACAAAAGTTTAACCCCCCAGCCAGCGCGCGGTAAGGCTGCAACCCCCATCTTGAGGTCCGTAAGGTGCTGGCAACCGGCACCAAAAGGATTTCAAGGCCCTGGAGAGCTGCATGAACGATCGTATCGACCTCACGAACCTTCCGTCCTACCGGCAGCCCCGCCGTTCGGTGTTTTCGGCCCGCAGGATCGCGCTGATGGCTTCGGTCGTCGCCGGTCTCGGCATCGCCGTCCACGGCTTCAGCCCGTCGACGTCGCCGGCCGACCTGTTCTCCACCCCGGCGCACGCGCAGGTCAATAACGAGGTCAAGAAGGTCGAGCGTCCGATCGGTTTTGCCGACATCGTCGAGCGCGTGAAGCCCTCGGTGATCTCGGTCAAGGTCAACATCAAGGAGAAGGCTGCCAGCAACGACGATGGCGATGACGCGCAATCGCCGTTCCAGCCGGGCTCGCCGATGGAGCGCTTCTTCCGCCGCTTCGGCGGTCCCGATGGATTCCCCGGTCAGAAGGGTGGCCGTGGCCGCGTCGTGCAGGGCCAGGGCTCCGGCTTCTTCATCTCGGCTGACGGTTTTGCCGTGACCAACAACCACGTGGTCGACGGCGCCGACAAGGTCGAGGTCACCACCGACGACGGCAAGACCTACAGCGCCAAGGTGATCGGCACCGACCAGCGCACGGACCTTGCCTTGATCAAGGTCGAGGGCGGCTCGAACTTCCCGTTCGCCAAGCTCGCGGACAGCAAGCCGCGGATCGGCGACTGGGTGCTTGCGGTCGGTAACCCCTTCGGCCTCGGCGGCACCGTGACTGCGGGTATCGTCTCGGCCAGCGGCCGCGATATCGGCAACGGCCCCTATGACGATTTCATCCAGATCGATGCGCCCGTGAACAAGGGCAATTCGGGCGGCCCGGCCTTCGACACCAATGGCGAAGTGATGGGTGTCAACACGGCGATCTACTCGCCCTCCGGCGGCAGCGTTGGTATCGCGTTCTCGATTCCCGCGAACACAGTGAAGAGCGTCGTTGCCCAGCTTAAGGACAAGGGCTCGGTCAGCCGCGGTTGGATCGGTGTGCAGATTCAGCCCGTCACCTCCGACATCGCCGACAGCCTCGGCATGAAGAAGGCCGAAGGCGCCCTGGTGGCGGAGCCGCAGAAGGATGGCCCGGCAGCGAAAGCAGGCGTTGAGTCCGGCGACGTGATCACGGCGGTCAACGGCGAATCCGTCAAGGATGCGCGCGAGCTCGCCCGCACCATCGGTGGCATGGCGCCCGGCGCGTCGGTGAAGCTGAACGTGCTGCACAAGGGCCAGGACAAGGTCGTGAACCTCACACTCGGTCAGTTGCCGAACACGGTCGAGGCCAAGGCCGACACCGATAACGACAATGGCAAGGGCGCCAGCAAGGGCACCGATGTGCCGAAGCTCGGCATGACGGTTGCGCCCGCCAACTCGGTGGCCGGTGCCGGCAAGGACGGCGTCGTCGTCACCGAAGTCGATCCGAAGAGCGCAGCCGCCGAACGCGGCTTCAAGGAAGGCGACGTGATTCTCGAAGTCGGCGGCAAGAGCGTCAGCACCGCCGGCGACGTCCGCGACGCCATCAACACGGCGCGGACCGACAACAAGAACAGCGTCCTGATGCGCGTGAAGAGCGGCGGCCAGTCGCGCTTCGTCGCGGTGCCCATCGCCAAAGGCTGACAAGGGCTGATAGGGCCAAGCCTCAGGAGGCTTACGAGATGAAGGGTGTCGCCGGCATCAGTCGCCCCCGCCGCCGGCACTCTTCCGGGGAGCAGCGTAACGCTTGCTCCCCATGCCTACCTTCCGGTGGAAATACGCCCCCCTCCGTCGGAAGGTCTAGGGCGGTGAGGTCCCCCCAGCTTCACCGCCCGCCCTTTTTACTAGTGCCAGAGTCCCTCACTCGGCTTGCATGCGATTGCCGCTCGCGCCATGTTTAGAGAAGGTTGACCTCCTTGACCGCCGCCGAACGCACGATGCGCCTCCTCATCATTGAAGACGACCGCGAATCCGCCGACTATCTTGTGAAGGCGTTTCGCGAAGTCGGACATATTGCCGACCACGCCGGTGACGGCGAGGAAGGCCTCTCCATGGCCGAAAACGGCGATTACGACGTGCTGGTGGTCGATCGCATGCTGCCCAAGCGCGACGGCCTGTCACTGATCGGCTCACTGCGCGACAGCGGCGACACGACGCCGGTGCTGATTCTCTCCGCGCTCGGCCAGGTCGATGACCGCATCAAGGGCCTGCGTGCCGGCGGCGACGACTATCTGCCCAAACCTTATTCTTTCGCCGAACTGCTCGCTCGCGTCGAGGTGCTGTCGCGTCGGCGCGGCGGTCCGGCCGAGGATACGCTCTATCGTGTCGGCGATCTCGAACTCGATCGGCTCTCCCACCGTGTCGCCCGCGGCAAGGACGAGCTGACGCTCCAGCCGCGCGAATTCCGCCTGCTCGAATATTTGATGAAGCATGCGGGGCAGGTGGTGACACGCACCATGCTTCTGGAGAATGTCTGGGACTATCATTTCGATCCGCAAACCAACGTGATCGACGTGCACATTTCGCGGCTGCGCTCCAAGATCGACAAGGGATTCGAGCGGCCGCTGCTGCACACGATCCGCGGCGCCGGGTACATGATCCGTGACGGCATTCGGTAAACTGATCCGCACGACGGCGTTTCGGCTGACGCTGGTCTATCTGTTTTTGTTCGCGATGTTCGCAGCGTCGCTGCTCGCCTATTTCGCCTGGAATACGCGCCGGCTGATCACCGAGGAAATCACGCAGACGGTGAATTCCGAGACCTCGGAGATCATCGAGATCTACGGCCGCCGCGGCCTGCTCGGCCTCTCGCGCGCCATCGAGTATCGCTCGCTGCGTCCGGGCGCCAACCTTTACCTCGTCACCACGCCGAGCGGGCAGGCCATCGCCGGCAATGTCGGACAGCTAGCGCCCGGCGTGATGGGAACGATGGGCTGGTCGGAAACGGCCTACCGGCGCATCGAGGACGCGGATGACCGCGACCATCGCGCCCTGGTGCGCGTCACCGAGATGCCGAACGGTTTTCGGCTTCTGATCGGCCGCGATCTCGACGAGCGGCGACGACTGTTCGGCATCGTGGCGAAGGCCGCGCAATGGTCGATCCTGATCGTCTTCGTGCTCGGCCTCGGCGGCGGCATCTTTGTCGCGCGCAGGGTGCTGACGCGCATCGACGCAATGTCAGGCACCGCGCATCGGATCATGACGGGTGATCTCAGTGAACGCCTCCCGGTCGGGCGCAGCGGAGACGAGCTCGATCGTCTCGCCGAGAACCTCAACGCCATGCTGGAGCGGATCGAGGCGTTGATGGCGGGGCTGAAGGAAGTCTCCGACAACATCGCCCATGACCTCAAGACGCCGCTGACGCGTTTGCGCAATCGCGCCGAGGAAGCGCTGGCGAAGTCAGGCTGCGAAGCCGATTATCGCGCGGCGCTGGAGCGGACCATTGAGGAATCCGACGGGTTGATCCGCACCTTCAACGCGCTGCTGATGATCGCGCGCGCGGAGTCCGGCCAGGCGCGCGGCAACATGGATGATTTCGACGCCGCCGATGTCGCTGAAGGCATTCACGAGCTGTACGAGCCGCTGGCTGAAGACGACGGCATGACGTTGAAGGTGAAGACGCAGACGGCGCCCATTCACGGCAATCGCGAGTTGATCAGTCAGGCACTCGCCAATCTCGTCGAGAACGCGATCAAATACGGCAAGCCGGGTACGGAAGCAGCCGGAACCGTAGTCAGCATGGATGCCCGTCAGATCACGATCGAGGCGAAGCGCGAGGGCGATCAGGTGCTACTGAGCGTCACGGATCGCGGGCCCGGAATCCCCGAGGCCGATCGAAAGCACGTCGTCGAGCGTTTCGTGCGACTGGAAGCAAGCCGCACCATGCCGGGCTCCGGCCTCGGCCTCAGCCTCGCGTCCGCGGTCGCCACATTACATGGCGGCGAATTGCGGCTCGGTGATGCCCAGCCCGGTCTCGTCGCCACGCTGGTGCTGCCGGCGCGTGTGGGGGCCGGTGACAGGGTTGCTCCTCCAATACCGGATGTGCCACAGAAGGTGGCATGAACCACTCCGCGCCGGGAAACGCGGACAAGCATGGTGAGAGCCTGGCCACGCGGTTTGTGGAGGCTCCCCATATTGCCGCTTCCGCACCAGACGAACGACGCTTTGACAATTGGCTGGCCGAGCTCGAGCCTGCGCAATTGGTCCGTTTGGAGGCGCATCTGGCGCATCCCTTCGCGCGGGATATTCTCTCCGGAATCGCGGAATTCTCGCCTTATTTGTTCGATCTGGTGCGTGCCGACCCGCCGCGGCTGATCCGGTTGCTGGAATGCGAGCCGGATGCGCATCTTGCTGCGCTGATTGCCGAGGCGAGGGACGCCGTGCTTGCGGCGCCCGACGAGGCCGAGGTGATGCGGCTGCTTCGCCGCATGAAGGCGGAGGCGGCCCTCCTGATCGCGCTCTGCGACATCAGCGGGGTCTGGCCGGTGATGCGGGTGACCGCGGCGCTGACCGATCTTGCGGTGTCATCGGTGCAGGCGGCGCTCCAATACCTTCTGCGGCAGGAAGCCGCACGTGGAAAAATCCTGCCGCCCGATCTGGAAGCCCCGGAGATCGGCTGTGGCCTGATCGTGCTCGCGATGGGCAAGATGGGTGCGGGCGAGCTGAACTATTCCAGCGATATCGATCTCATCGTGTTCTTCGATCCCGATGCGACGACGCTCGCGCCCGACATCGAGCCGCAGCCGTTCTTTGTTCGGGTGACGCAGGGCATGGCGCGCATTCTCCAGCAGCGCACCTATGACGGCTACGTCTTCCGCGTCGATCTGCGGCTGCGTCCTGATCCGTCGTCAACGCAAGTGGCGATCTCACGCGACGCGGCGCTGAACTACTACGAGCGGGAAGGGCGCACCTGGGAGCGCGCCGCGATGATCAAGGCGCGAGCCTGCGCCGGCGATCCCAAGGCGGGCGCGGCGCTGCTTGCTGAAATCGCGCCCTTCGTCTGGCGCAAGCATCTCGATTTCGCTGCGCTCGCTGATGTGCATGACATGAAGCGGCAGATGCAGACCTATCGCGGCCAGAGCGACATCGCGGTCGAAGGCCACAACGTCAAGGTCGGTCGCGGCGGCATCCGCGAGATCGAGTTCTTCGCCCAGACCCAGCAGCTGATCGCGGGCGGCCGTCATCCGGAATTGCGGGTGCGGCCGACGCTGGCGGCGCTGAATATTCTCGCTGCGCGCGACTGGATCACATCCGCCGCGCGCGACGAGTTGACCATTGCGTATGAATTCCTGCGCCGGGTCGAGCATCGTCTCCAGATGATCGCCGACGAGCAGACCCATGCGCTGCCCGAGGACAGGGACGCGGTCGAGCGCTTCGCCTGGTTCTTCGGTTATGAAAGCCGCGAGACCTTCGCGCGCGATTTGCTGCGCCAGCTCGAGATCGTGCAGGGGCACTACGAAAAGCTGTTCGAGGGTGATGATCCGACCGGCACGGCGAGCCTGCCCGCGATCGACTATCGCGGTGGTCCCGACGATCCGCGCCTGCTGCAGCACTTGACGACGCTCGGCTTCAAGAAGCCGGCTGCGGTCGCGCAGACCGTCCGCGACTGGCTCACCGGCGAATATCGCGTATTCCGCAACGAGCAGACGCGCAACGCTTTCGTCGAGTTCGTGCCGGCCCTGATCGACGGCCTCGCGCATGCGGAGGAGCCGGACCGCGCCGTCGTCGCGTTCGATCATTTCCTCCAGGCACTCCAGCGCGGCGGCCGGCTGATCACGCTGCTCGGCCAGAACCGCGATCTGGTTGCACTGGTGGCGCTGGTGCTTGGTGCGGCGCCCCGGCTTGGCGAGATGCTGGCGCGACAGCCGCAGCTGATGGACGGCCTGATCGATCCGCGCTTCTTCGGCGCAATGCCGGACAAGCAGGAATTGTCGTCACGCCTTGCGACCACGGTGCAGGACGCCGGCTCTTATGAGGAATTTCTGGATCGTCTGCGGCTGTTCGGCCAGGAGAGCCTGTTCCTGATCGGCACGCGCATTCTCTCCGGCACGGTCTCGGCGCAGCAGGCGAGCACGGCCTTTGCCGACGTCGCCGAAGGCATCGTCCACACCGTTCACGGTCTCGTCGCCGATCGCTTTGCCGCCCAGCACGGGCGCATCAAGGGGCAGGAGACCGCCATCATCGCGATGGGACGGCTTGGTAGCCGCGAGATGACGGCGTCCTCGGATCTCGATCTGATCCTGCTCTACGATTTCGACAGCGACAATCCGGACTCCGACGGCGAGAGGTCGCTCCAGGGCGCGCATTACTTTGCCCGCTTCACGCAGCGCCTGATCAGCGCCTTCACGACCCGGACCAATTACGGCGTGCTTTACGAGATCGACATGCGGTTGCGGCCGTCGGGGCGCGCAGGGCCGGTGGCATCAAGCCTCATCTCTTTCGCGGACTACCAGGCCAACGAAGCCTGGACTTGGGAGCACATGGCGCTGACGCGCGCGCGCGTGGTGTCGGCATCGCCCGAATTCACGGCGCGGATCGAGAGCATCATCCGCGAGGTCCTGACCCGCCGCCGCGATCCCTCGATCACGGCTAACGACGTCGCCGACATGCGCCGCGCGATCGCGCAGGAGAAGGGCGAGGCCGATTACTGGGACCTGAAATACGCCTCGGGCGGCATGGTCGACATCGATTTCATCGCGCAGTACCTCCAACTCGTTCATGCCCATGACAAGCCCGACATTCTCGACGTCAGCACATTGCAGGTGCTGGAGAATGCCGCGAGGCTCGGTGTGCTGGCGCAGTCGGAGGCGGAGATCCTGCGCGCCGCAGCGCGGCTCTATCATGATCTGACTCAGATCCTGCGGCTCTGCGTCAGTGACCGCTTCAAGCCAGAAACGGCTGGCACCGACCTTCAGCGCGTCATGGCACGCGCCGGCGATGCACCGGATTTCTCCTCGCTCGAGGCGCGCGTGAAGGAGACACAGGGCGAGGTGCGGCGCGTGTTCAGTGCGCTTCTGGAAGGGAAATCGTCTGCTTGAGCGAGGTCAGCGCCTCGAGCACGTTCGGCTCAAGGCCAGCGCCGCCGGTGTCGAGATGCGCGAAGATTGCCCGCTTCATCCGGGGATCCCAGAACTTCCTGATGTGGTCGGCGATCCCTGGCACGGCCTTGTCGTGGCCCTGGCTGCGAAAGAACGTACCGATCTGGTTGGCCATGTAGACGAGACGGTCAGGCGACGACATCGATAATCTCCGGAGCACAGTGAGCCGTGATGCGGCCCTGGTGCGTGAACACTTCAAACCCGTCGCTGCGGGCAATTGCGATCAGCGTGATGCCGGCGGCAGCAGCGGTGCGGACCGCAAGCGCGGTGGGTGCGGAGACCGCGACCATCACCGGCGCACCGATCGCAGCCGTCTTCTGCACCATCTCGACGGAGACGCGGCTGGTCAGCAGCACTAGGCCGTTGCAGGCGTCAGTCCGGCTGCGCGCGAGCGATCCCGCGAGCTTGTCGAGCGCATTGTGACGACCGACGTCCTCGCGCAGGGCCACAATGCCGTGCGAAGGTGACCAGAAGGCCGCCGCGTGCACCGCGCGGGTCTGCATATTGATCGATTGCAGGGGAGCGATCGCCTGCATCGCCGTCATGATCTGCTGCGGTGTGAATGCCTGCCCCTGCGGCACGACGGCCGCGGGCCGTATTGCTTCGGCAATGGAGTCGATGCCGCATATGCCGCAGCCGGTGGGGCCAGCGATATGGCGACGTCGCTCGCTGATGCGCGCGGCGTTGTCCTGCTCGAGCCACATGCGCAGCTCGATGCCGTCGTCGAGTCTGATAATATCGAGCGACTTGATGTCGTCGACCGATTTGATGATGCCTTCGTCCAGGCTGAAGCCGACCGCGAAGTCTTCGAGGTTCTGCGGCGTCCCCATCATGACGGCATAGGTGCCGCCATTATAGGTCAGCGCCAGCGGCGTCTCCTCGGGGATCAGCCGCGCGCCCTCGGACGCGACGCTGTCGCGCCATGTCTCGCGGTCGATGGACTGGACCGGCACGTGCATGCGGCTTACTCCGCGGCCTCGGCCGGCGCGATGCGGCGGGAGTGCCGCGCCTGCTCGTCGTAGCTCTTCTGCCAGTCGGACGGGCCGTTCGACGGCGAGATCTGCACCGCCGTGACCTTGTATTCCGGGCAGTTGGTCGCCCAGTCCGAATAGTCGGTCGTGATCACGTTGGCCTGGGTGTCCGGGTGATGGAAGGTGGTGTAGACGACACCCGGCGACACCCGGTCGGTGATCTCCGCACGCAGCGTGGTCTCGCCGGCACGGCTCTGCAGCCGCACCCAGTCGCCGTCGCGCACGCCGCGCGTTTCGGCGTCATGCGGATGGATCTCCAGCCGGTCCTCGGCATGCCAGACCACGTTCTCGGTGCGCCGCGTTTGCGCGCCGACATTGTACTGGCTGAGGATGCGGCCCGTGGTGAGCAGCAGCGGGAAGCGGGGACCGGTGCGCTCGTCGGTCGCGACATATTCGGTGACGACGAACTTGCCCTTGCCGCGAACGAAGCCGCCGATATGCATCACCGGCGTGCCTTCCGGCGCCTTCTCGTTGCAGGGCCACTGCACCGAGCCGAGCTCGTCCAGCTTGGCATAGGAGACGCCGGCGAAGGTCGGCGTCAGCGCCGCGATCTCATCCATGATCTCGGACGGATGGCTGTAGTTCATCTCGAGGCCCATCGCCTTGGCGAGCGCAATGGTGACTTCCCAATCGGCCATGCCGTTCTTCGGCGTCATCACCTTGCGAACGCGCTGGATGCGGCGTTCGGCGTTGGTGAAGGTGCCGTCCTTCTCGAGGAAGCTCGAGCCGGGGAGGAACACATGGGCGTAGTTCGCGGTCTCGTTGAGGAAGAGATCATGGACGATGACGCATTCCATCGCCGACAGCGCCGCCACCACATGCTTGGTGTTGGGATCGGATTGCAGGATGTCTTCGCCCTGGACGTAGAGCCCCATGAACGTGCCTTCGATCGCGGCATCGAACATGTTGGGAATGCGCAAGCCCGGCTCCGGGTTGAGCTTGACGTTCCACAGCGCCTCGAACTGGTCGCGCACGGCGTCGCCCGAGATATGGCGATAGCCGGGAAGCTCGTGCGGGAACGAGCCCATGTCGCAGGAGCCCTGGACGTTGTTCTGGCCGCGTAGCGGGTTCACGCCGACGCCGGGGCGGCCGACATTGCCGGTCGCCATTGCGAGGTTGGCGATCGCGATGACCGTGGTCGAACCCTGGCTGTGCTCGGTGACGCCGAGGCCGTAATAGATCGCACCGTTGCCGCCGGTGGCGTAGACACGGGCTGCTTCGCGCAGCGTCTTCGGGTCAACGCCGGTCAGGATGGCCGTCGCTTCCGGGCTGTGCTTGGGCTGGGCCACGAACGCGGCCCATTCCTCGAACTCCGCCCAGTCGCAGCGCTCGCGCACGAAGGCTTCGTTGACGAGGCCCTCGGTGACGATGACATGCGCGAGTGCCGTCACGACGGCGACGTTGGTGCCGGGCATCAGCGGCAGATGCAACGCCTTCACATGCGGCGATTCCACCATCTCGGTGCGGCGCGGATCGAGCACGATCAGCTTGGCGCCCTGGCGCAGCCGCTTCTTCAGGCGGGAAGCGAAGACGGGGTGAGCCGAGGCCGGATTGGCGCCGATGACCATGGCGACGTCGGTATCCTCGACCGAGTCAAAGTCCTGCGTGCCGGCTGAGGTGCCGAACGTGACCGAAAGACCATAGCCGGTCGGCGAGTGGCAGACGCGCGCGCAGGTGTCGACGTTGTTGTTGCCGAAGCCGGCGCGGATCAGCTTCTGCACCAGATAGGTTTCTTCGTTGGTGCAGCGGGACGAGGTGATGCCGCCAATGGCGTCACGACCGTACTTTTTCTGGATGCCGCGCATCTTGGCCGCGGCGAACGAGAACGCCTCATCCCAGGACACTTCACGCCAGGGATCCTCGATCCGCTCGCGGATCATCGGATTGAGGATGCGTTCCTTGTGGTTGGTGTAGCCCCAGGCGAAGCGGCCCTTGACGCAGGAATGGCCGCGATTGGCCTTGCCGTCCTTGTAGGGCACCATGCGCACGACTTCCTCGCCGCGCATCTCGGCCTTGAAGGTACAGCCGACGCCGCAATAGGCGCAGGTGGTGACGACGGAGTGCTCGGGCTGGCCGATCTCGATGACGGACTTTTCCGTCAGCGTCGCGGTCGGGCAGGCCTGCACGCAGGCGCCGCAGGAGACGCATTCGGAGCCGAGGAAGCTCTCGCTCATGCCGGGCGAGACGCGGCTGTCGAAGCCGCGGCCGGAGATCGTCAGCGCAAACGTGCCTTGCACTTCTTCGCAGGCGCGGACGCAGCGCGAGCAGACGATGCACTTGGAGGGATCGTAGGTGAAATAGGGATTGGACTCGTCCTTCGGCATCCAGGCGGCGTTGATCTCGCCATGGGTTTTCGCGAAGACGTGATTCTCGCCCTCGTAGCCGTAGCGCACGTCGCGCAAGCCCACTGCGCCGGCCATGTCCTGCAACTCGCAATCGCCGTTGGCGCCGCAGGTGAGGCAGTCGAGCGGATGGTCGGAGATGTAGAGCTCCATCACACCCTTGCGCAGCTTCTTCAGCCGTTCGCTCTGGGTGTGGACCACGAGGCCGTTCATGACTGGCGTGGTGCAGGAGGCCGGCGTGCCGGCGCGGCCCTCGATCTCGACGACGCAGAGACGGCAGGAGCCGAACGCATCGACCATGTCGGTCGCGCAGAGCTTGGGGATCTGGTGCCCGGCATCCATCGCGGCGCGCATGATCGAGGTGCCCTCGGGCACCGTGACCTGGTTGCCGTCGATGGTCAGCGTCACCATCGTTTCCGATTTGGAGCGCGGCGTGCCGAAGTCGATTTCTTCGATCAGAGACATTGTCGTTCTCCTATTCCGCGGCCTGGAGCGTGGTCGGGGCCGGGACGAAATCTTCCCGGAAGTGCTTCAATGCGCTGAGCACAGGGTAGGGCGTGAAGCCGCCGAGTGCGCACAGCGAGCCGAACTTCATGGTGTTGCAGAGGTCCTCGACGAGCGCGAGGTTTTCGCTGACGCGTTCGCCGCGGATGATCTTCTCGATGGTTTCGACGCCGCGGGTCGAGCCGATCCGGCAGGGCGTGCACTTGCCGCAGGATTCGACGGCACAGAATTCCATGGCGAAGCGCGCCTGCTTGCGCATGTCGACGCTGTCGTCGAACACGACGATGCCGCCATGGCCGATCAGGCCGTCGCGCGCGGCAAAGGCCTCGTAGTCGAAGGGGGTGTCGAACAACGCGCGTGGGAAGTAGGCGCCGAGCGGGCCGCCGACCTGCACGGCGCGAACCGGACGGCCCGTGAACGTGCCGCCACCGATGTCGTCGACGAGCTCACCGAGCGTCACGCCGAACGCTGTCTCGAACAGTCCACCCTGGCGGATATTGCCGGCGAGCTGGATCGGCATCGTACCGCGCGAGCGACCCATGCCGAAATCAGCGTACGCCTTGGCGCCTTCGGCGAGGATGAAGGGGATCGCCGCGAACGACAGCACGTTGTTGATGACGGTCGGCTTGCCGAACAGACCATGATGCGCCGGCAGAGGCGGCTTGGCGCGCACGAGGCCGCGGCGGCCTTCGAGGCTCTCCAGCAGCGAGGTCTCTTCGCCGCAGACATAGGCGCCGGCGCCGACGCGTACTTCCATATCGAAGCCATAGGTCGAGCCGCCGATCTTGTCGCCGAGATAACCGCCGCGCCTTGCCGCGACGATGGCCGCATTCATCGCCTCGACCGCGTGCGGATATTCGCTGCGGATGTAGATGTAGCCCTTGGTGGCACCGACGGTGATGCCGGCCGTGGTCATGCCCTCGATCACCAGGAAGGGATCGCCTTCCATGATCATGCGGTCGGCGAACGTGCCGCTGTCGCCTTCGTCGGCGTTGCAGACGATGAACTTGCGGTCAGCCTTGGCCTGCTGCACCGTCTTCCACTTGATACCGGTCGGGAAGCCGGCGCCGCCGCGGCCGCGCAGGCCGGATGCCGTGACTTCGTTGAGGATCGCATCCGAGCCGAGCGAAAGCGCGCGCTCCAGGCCCTTGTAGCCGCCATGGGCGCGATAATCCTCGAGCGAGCGCGGATCGATCACGCCGCAGCGGGCGAAGGTGAGGCGGGTCTGGCGCTTCAGCCAGGGCATCTCGTCTGCGACGCCGAGCCGCAGCGCGTGAGGGCCATTGCTCGCCATCGATTCGAGCACGGAGGCGACGTCGTCCACACTGACCGGGCCGTAGGCGACGCGACCCTTCAGCGTCGCCACCTCGACCATCGGCTCGAGCCAGCAAAGTCCGCGCGAGCCGGTCCTGACGATCTCGACCGGCAGGCCACGCTGCGCGGCGAGCTGCTCAAAGGCGACCGCAAGCTCGTCTGCGCCGACGGCGACCGCAGCAGCGTCGCGCGGAATGAAGATTTTCATGTTCATCGCTGCGCCTCCGCAACCAGCGCATCGATACGCTTTTCGTCGAGCCGGCCGACAAGGCGGCCGTCGAGCATCGCTGACGGCGCGGTCGCGCACAGCCCGAGGCAGTAGATCGGCTCCAGCGTGACGCGATCATCCGCAGTGGTGTGGCCGAGCGAAACCCCAAGCTTCGCCTCGGCGCGCGCAGCCAGCGCATCACCGCCGGCGGCCTGGCAGGCCTCCGCACGGCACAGCTTCAGCACATGGCGGCCGGCCGGCTTGTGGCGGAAATCATGGTAGAAGGTGAAGACGCCGTGGACTTCGGCGCGCGACAGATTCAGCGCCTGCGCCACCATCGGAATTGCGGCCTCCGGAACGTATCCGAACGCCCCCTGAAGCGCGTGAAGGATGACGAGCGTCGCGCCTTCCTGGCTGGCATGTTCGGCGATGATCTCTGCGCCGCGTGTCTCGTTCCAAGGCTCGTAAACCGCTGTCATTCTTCGTTCTCAGATTGAGCGTCCCTCCCGCGCAAACTATTTGGAATCATTCGAAGATCAATAAAGCTGTCTCATGCTGCGATTGCGAATTCAGATCGATTTGGGAATGCTATCGATCGATACGAAGCGCTAATGAAACTTGTATCGTTTGCCGGTTTTTGCGTGTTGGTGCAGGCCCGGCGTGATAGCTTGCATGCCACGACTTGAGACCCAGGGGACGGACGGTTGATCGACAAGCTTGAACTGCTGCTGGCGCTGGCCAAGGAGCGGCATTTTGGACGGGCGGCAGAGGCCTGCGGCGTCACCCAGCCGACCATGTCGACCGGGCTCAAGCAGCTCGAAGAGATCCTGGGCGTGATGCTGGTCCAGCGTGGATCCCGGTTCCAGGGCTTCACCCCCGAGGGCGAGCGCGCATTGGACTGGGCACGGCGGATCGTGGGCGATGCGCGCGCGATGCGCCAGGAGATCAACTCGCTGAAGGACAAGCTCTCCGGCGAGATTCGCATCGCGGCGATCCCGACCGTGCTCGGCATGGTCGCGTCGCTGACGACGCCATTCCGCGCGCGGCATCCCGATGTGCGCTTCAGCATTCGCTCGACGACCTCATCAGAGGTTCTGGGGCTGCTCGAAAATCTCGAGGTCGATGCAGGGCTGACCTATATCGAGAACGAACCGATCGGGAAGGTGCGGACCATTCCGCTCTTCAACGAGAGCTACCGCCTGCTCACGGCGCCGGATGCGATGTTCGGCGACCGCGAGTCCGTCACCTGGAGCGAGGTCGGCCAGGTGCCGCTGTGCCTGTTGACGCCCGACATGCAGAACCGCCGCATCATCGACCGCGCGCTGCGCTCGGTCGGCGCGGAGGCGACGCCGACGCTCACGTCGAACTCGCTGCTGGTGCTGTACACGCACGTCAAGACGGGGCGCTGGGCGAGCGTGATGCCGGCCAAGCTCGCCGAGACGCTCGGCCTTTCCGACAAGGTCCGCTCGATCCCCATCACCGATCCTGAAGTCAATTACAGCATCGGTCTGGTGATCCCGCAGCGCGATCCGATGACGCCGCTGATCGCGGCGCTGGTCAACGTCGCGCGCGAAGTGGCGCCTTCGCTGCAATCGTAAGCCAGAAGCTGTTTGGTTGAATCGACGCGAGCCACGAACTCGGTTCACCTCTCCCATAGGGAGAGGTCGGATCGCATCGAAGATGCGATCCGGGTGAGGGGTTCCGGTCTCACTGGGTGCCGCGGCCCCTCACCCGATTTGCTGCGCAAATCGACCTCTCCCCGCTGGGGAGAGGTGCACCTGCAGCTCGCATCGATTCAAGCAAAGTTCATTCAGCTCTAAGCCGCTGCCGATATCCCAGATGCCGCCTTGATGGCGTCGCGCGGTAGGGTCACGCGGACGACGGTGCCGACTTCCAGCTTGGAGCGCAGCCGCATCGAGCCGCCGTGGAGTTGCGCCAGCGAGCGGGCGATCGCGAGCCCAAGACCGGAGCCGTGATAGGTCTTGGTGAGCTGGCTCTCGACCTGCTCGAAGGGACGTCCGAGCCGCGCCAGCGAGTGCGGCGCGATGCCGATGCCGGTGTCGGCGATCATCAGCACGATCCGGTCGTCGAGCTGCCGGCTGCGCACCACGATGCGTCCGCCGTCGGGGGTGAACTTCACCGCGTTGGAGAGCAGGTTGACGACGATCTGCTTGGTCGCGCGGCGGTCGGCGACGACCGAGATGGATTTCTCGATGTCCGCGTCGAGCTTCAGGTGCTTGTCCTCGGCCCGGCCGGCGACGACGCGCAGGGATTCCGCCAGCGTCCGTGACAGGTCGAGCTCTTCCATGTCGAGCTTCATGCGGCCGGCCTCGATCTTGGACATGTCGAGGATGTCGTTGATGACTTCGAGCAGGTAATGGCCGCTGGTCAGGATGTCGTGGCAGTATTCCTCGTACTTCTCGCTGCCGAGATCGCCGAACATGCCCGAGCCCATGATCTCGGAGAAGCCGATGATGGCGTTGAGCGGCGTGCGCAGCTCATGGCTCATATTGGCGAGGAATTTCGACTTGGTCTGGTTGGCTTCCTCGGCGCGGGTCTTCTCGCGCTGATACTTCTCGGCGAGATCGGCGAGCTCGATGGTCTGGCGCTCCAGCGCCGCCTGCGAGCGCTTGAGGTCGATGACGGTGGCGCGCAGGCGCAGATCGTTGTCGACCAGCTTCTGCTCGTGCTCCTTGATCCGCGTGATGTCGGTGCCGACAGAGACGTAGCCGCCGTCCTTGGTGCGGCGCTCGCTGATGTGCAGCCAGCTGCCGTCGTCGAGCTGGGCCTCGAAGGTGCGTGCGCCGGGGCCTTGGGTCCCGGTCTCGTTGTGGCGGGTGCGAACCTCGGGCATGCGGCCGACTTCCAGCACGGTCTCGTAGGAGGTGCCGGGGATCACGGCCGTGTCGGGCAGCTTGTGCAGGCGCTGGAAGTGGGAATTGCAGAGCACCAGGCGGTCGCTGGCGTCCCACAGCACGAAGGCTTCAGGAATGGTCTCGATGGCGTCGCGCAGGCGAAGGTCGGCTTCCACGGTGCGCTCGGCGAGGCTCTTCTGCTCGGTGATGTCGACCGCGATGCCGATCAGGTGCATGCCGGAATCGCTGGCGCCGCGGGTCCGCTCGCAGCGGACGCGGAGCCAGATCCAGTGGCCGTCGACATGCTGCATGCGGAAGGTCTGGTCGATGTGGTCGATCTTCTCGGAGATGAGCTGGTCGGCGATCTCGAACAGGTCGATGTCGTCGGACTTCACCAGCGCGTTGACCTCGCCGAAAGTGAGCAACTCGTTGCGGCCGTCGAGGCCAAGCATCGAGAACATCGATTGCGACCAGAATATCCGGCCGCGCGAGAGGTCCCAGTCCCAGAGGCCGCAGCGGCCGCGGTTGAGTGCGGTGTCGATCCGGCCGCGCACGGCGTCGTTGATCAGGTCGCCTTCGCGGGCGCGGGTCGACTGCCAGTGGAAGGCAAAGCCGAGGATCAGGACGACGAAGCCTGTCGTCGCCGACAGCGTCACCGAGAGCGCGGCGTCCGAACCCCAGATCGGCTCGTTGCGCTCCTGGATCACGGTGACGAGGCCGGGCAGCGACTTGATCGGCCGCGAGGTCGCCATCGCGGCGTTGCCGTTCGGCAGCGTCATGTTCGCAACGTCGTTGTCGCGCGGTGGCGATGCGAGCAGCTGCGCGGTCGTGATCGCGTCCAGCAGGCGATCGTTGCCGGCAGGATCGTTGTCGATCGGGATACGGGCAAGGATGCGGCCGTTGACGCCCGCCGAAGTGACGACGACGTGCCGGCCCGACACCCTGGCCCGGGTCGGGATCATGTCGGGCAGCAGTGCCGGCATGTTCTCGATGTTCTTCAGCCGATCCACGCGCACCGAAGTAACGCGGTCGATGCGCTCGGCGAGCAGGTCTGCGAGGAATGAGATGTCATTCTGGATCACCAGGCGCTTCTGGCGCGTCTGGTCGACGACCTGGACGAATGCACCGAGGCAGATCGTGATGAGGAAGGCAATGATCAGCGTCGGCACGGCGCGTCGCAGCGCCGGCTCCGCGATCAGGAGCCGATGATAGGCAGGTTTCGCGATCGATTGCGCCAATCCCTTGATTGAATCGGATTGGACGCACGCGTTCGCGGCGTCTGCACGCGCCATGCCTTCGGCCCCCTGAAAACCTGCTTGGTACTCATTTCGAAAGCAGCCCCACAACGCTTTCGAATCACAGCGATTTGAATCCAGTTTGCGCAGGCTGTCGAGAGTCAACGAAACGTTAACGCGAAATAATTCTTATCCAATGCAGAGTTCGTGCGCCCGAAGCCCGCAAACTCACGTGCATCAGGAGTCCGAAACGAGAACGCGGGACTCCTTGCGCATTCCGAGTCACACGCGCGGCGGTTCGGCGTGGCTGATGACGCGCTTCACGGTCGGGAACGCGCGACGCAATCTGCGCTCGATCGCGTCGACATGCTCATGCACCTTGATCACACTCATCGATGGTGTGGCGCGGCAGTGGAAGTTGACGATCTCGCCGGCATCGGTGTTGCGGACGCGTACATTATGAATGTCGTGGACATCGCTGCCGGCGGCGTATTCGGTCAGCGCAGCGGCGATGGTCTGCACCCGGTCCGGCGTGGCGTCGACGCCGAACGGCAGGTCCGGTTCCAGCGGTTCGATATGAACGTCGACCTCGACGTCCTCGCCGAACTCTTCCTTGATGTTGCGTTCCAGCGTGTTGGCGACATCATGGGCGGCCAGGAGCGGCATGTTGGCGTCGACCTCGAGGTCGATGCTGACGATCAGCTTGGCGCCGAGGTCGTGAACCGTGACGTGATGAATTGCGAGACCCGAGTTGCGGGCGATCACCATGATTCGGTCGCGAACAGTTTCGTTGTCGCGGGCGACGGGGACGGCGGTGAACGAGAGGTCGGCGTCGCCGAACGCCTTGACGACGGCGGCTTCGGCGTTGCGCTTGATGCCCTCGACGCGGTCGATCGGGTAGGTTCGCGGCACCTTGACGATGCTGTCGATGAACGTGGTCGCCCCGACCATCCGGACGCGCAGGCGCTCGACGTCGATCACGCCGGGCACGCCGCGAATGGCCGCCGTGGCCTTCTCCAATGCGCCCTCCGGCGCACGGTCGACCAGGGTCTGCACCGTCGAACTCGCCATCCGCAGGCCGAGACCCGCGATCATCACCGCCACGGCGCCTGCGGCCGCAGCGTCACCCCACCAGAAGCCGAGGGCTGCGAGGATCAGGCCCACAATCACGGCACACGAGCCCATGACGTCAGAGGCAAAGTGCAGAGCGTCCGCAGCGAGCGCCTCGCTCCTTGTTTCCCGGGCCGCCCGGTGCAGGGCGCGGGCGCGCCAGAGATTGACGACGATATCGATCACCAGCACGACGAACGGCACGGCCGAAATCGTCGGCGGCGGGGTTCCCTCGCGCAGCCGGCTGTAGGATTCGACCAGGATGCCACCCGCGAGCACGTAGAGCATCGCGGTAACACCGAGCGCGGAGATGCTCTCGAGCTTGCCATGGCCGTAATGATGTTCGTCGTCGGCCGGCTTGTCGGAGACCCGCACCACCGCCCAGGTGATGATGGTTGCGACCAGGTCGATCGAGGAATGCAGCGCCTCGGAGATCAGCGCCAGCGAGCCGATGGCGATGCCGACCGCGAATTTAGCCGCCGCCATGCCGCCGCTCGCAAGGATCGAGACCGCGGCGACCGATGTCTTGTCATGTTGTCCGCTCATGCCGGGGGATTTAGCAGGGCGACCGTGAACATCAAGCGACGATCCACAGAAGTAGTCGCGAGTGATTTGCAGGAGCATTGGCAGCGAATACCGACGTCATTCCGGGATGGTCCGAAGGACCAGGCCCGGAATCTCGAGATTCCGGGTTCGGCTCTTCGAGCCGCCCCGGAATGACGGCTCTTCTCACACAGTCACCACAATCTTCCCCAGATGCTTGTTCGCCTCCATGTGCTCGAAGGCCTGGTCGATCTGGTCGAACGGATAAACCTTGTCGATCGGCAGCTGCAGCTTCCGTGACTCGACCGCGCCCCAGATGTCCTTCCTGACTTCGTCGAAGATCGTGCGGACCTCCTCGATGGTGCGGGTGCGGAAGGTGACGCCGATGTAGCTGATGCGGCGGGCGGCATGGAGGTCAAAGTTGAAGTCGGCATGGGTGCCGCCGAGCCGGCCGACATTGACGATGCGGCCCAAGACCTTGGTCGCGGCGAGGTTCTGGTTGGCGACCTTTCCGGAGACCTGGTCGACGATGAGATCGACGCCTTCGCCGTTCGTCGCCTTCAGGACGTCCTCGACCCATTTGGGGTCGGAGGAGTCGACCGCGAGGTCGGCGCCATATTCCTTCAGCCGGCCGCGCCGATAGGCATCGGTCGACGAGCCGATCACGAGCTTCGCGCCCTTCAGCTTGGCGATCTGCATTGCCATCAGGCCGACGCCGGAGCTGGCGCCCTGGATCATCACGGCCTGGCCGGCCTGCACGCCGCCGACGGTGACGACGGCGTTGTGCATGGTCGCGAGTGCGACGGGCAGGGTAGCGGCCTCCTCGAAGTTCATGTTCGAGGGCGCGCGGAACAGGCGGCCGTGGTCGGCGAGCGTGTATTCGGCGAAGGCCGCGCCGCCCGAGCCCATGATGCGGTCGCCGACCTTGACGCCCTTCGCATCCGGTCCGAGCTCGGCAACTTCGCCGGCCCATTCCATCCCGAGCACTGTGCCGACGCCGCCGGCCGCGCCATGCGCGTGGCCCTTGCGCATGCCGGTGTCGGCGCGATTGAGTCCGCACGCGCGGACGCGCACCATCACCTGCGTGCCTTTAGGCTTTGGTTGAGCGACGTCGGAAATCCGAGCGCCTTCAGGGCCGTAGACATAAGCCTTCATGGATTACTCTCGCTTCTTGAAGTGATTATTCGGCGGCTTGCGCGCTTGGTTGAGCGATCATGCCTTCGAGCCGGCTGCGAATGATCGCCTCCGCTTCGCGCACGATGCGCGAGACGAGTTCGGCGCAGCTCGGGATGTCCTGGATCAGGCCCTGCACCTGGCCGGCTGACCAGATGCCTTCGTCGGAATTGCCGGTCGCATAGACCATCTTGCCGCGGGCACCCGCAACGAGCTCGCGGATGTCCTCGAACTTGGCGCCTTCCTTCTCCATGGCGACGACCTTGGTCGAGATCTCGTTCTTGGCGACGCGTGAGGTGTTGCGCATGGTGCGGAAGATCAGCTCGGTCTCGCGCTCGTCATTGGCGACGATCTTCTCCTTGATGAGCTGGTGGATCGGGCTCTCCTTGGTCGCCATGAAGCGGGTGCCCATGTTGATGCCCTCGGCCCCCAGCGCCAGGGCGGCGACGAGGCCGCGGGCGTCGGCAAATCCGCCCGAGGCGATCATCGGGATCTTCACCTTGTTGGCGGCGGCCGGGATCAGGATCAGGCCGGGGGTGTCGTCCTCGCCGGGGTGGCCGGCGCATTCGAACCCGTCGATCGAGATGGCGTCGGCGCCCATCCGTTCCGCCGACAGCGCGTGGCGGACGCTGGTGCATTTGTGCACGACCTTGACGCCGTGCTTCTTGAACTCGTCGACGTGCTCCTGCGGCTTGTTGCCGGCGGTCTCGACCACCTTGATGCCGGCTTCGATGATGGCGGCGCGGTATTCGGCGTAAGGCGGCGGCTTGATCGCGGGCAGGATGGTCAGGTTCACGCCAAACGGCTTGTCGGTGAGGTCGCGGCAGCGCGCGATTTCCTTGGTCAGGTCCTCTGGCGTCGGCTGGGTCAGCGCCGTGATGAAGCCAAGCGCGCCGGCATTGGCGACGGCGGCGACCAGCTCGGCGCGCCCAACCCACTGCATGCCGCCCTGGACGATCGGGTGCTCGACGCCGACGAGTTTGGTGAACCGTGTCTGCAACATCTCTGTTTCCCCCGCCTGCGTGGCAGGCCCTGTTATTGTTTGATGGGCGGAGGATGCCGCCAGGGTCCGGAAATGTCTATTGCGCCGGCGTGCGGTGAGTCATGCGGGCGGTGGCGGTGATTCCGCGGGGCGGATAATTGGGGGTATCCAATAGCCCTTTGGTGCAAGCTCTTACCTCGCACTCCGCCGTCATACCCCGCGAAAGCGGGGTATCCAGTACGCCGCGGCTTCTCGGTTCTAGCCTCGCTGTCTCTGGAATACTGGATTGCCCGCTTTCGCGGGCAATGACACTGAGTATGGCGCCTTCAGCTACTCCGCCGACAGCCGCACCACCTGCCGGCCGCGGTTCATTTCCTTGAGGCTGTTGACGAAGTTTTCCGGACGCTGCCAGCGATTGGGGACCTTCAGTCCCATGTACTCGGCGATGTCGCCGATGAAGCCGGTGCAGTTGGTGGTCTCGGCGTTCCAGACGGGCGAGCTCGCCTGCAGCTTCTTGATGTAGGCGAAGACGCGCTTGGCGTCGGCCTCGTTCAAATAGACGCGATAGTTCGCGGTCAGATAGTCCGGATCGAGATCGCCATAGCTGGCGCCGGTCTCTGATGGCACCCAGGTGAGGTAGCCGAGGACATAGCTCCACGTGTCACCCGCGGGTGTGAGGCCCGCGACTTCGACGGCGCGATCGCTGGTCTTGCCGTACCAGACGAAGGCGTGGCCCCAGCTCGCCGCCGTCCGCGCGCGGAAGTCGACGTAATAGGGGCCTTTCTCCGCCCGCGCGCTCGAACGCCGCGTCGCTTGCGGTGTGGAGCGCGCGGAGTCGGTCGAAACAAGCGCACTGGCATCAGCCAGGCGCTTGTTCGCTTCTTTAGCCGAGGCCGATGGCATCGCGCACGCGATCGTGGTCGCAATCGCGATGCCCGCAAGGATGCAGGATCCCGCTCGATCAGGTTTGTTGGTCACGCGATGCCCCTCGGCGCTCAAGCTGATGATGACGCGTCGTCGGCCGGCGCCTCAGTAGCGCGCGGCGACTGGGTAGGGCGCCTTGCCGATCGGCGCCTTGCCAACCGGGCTCTTGCCAATCGGCATCTTGCCGATCGGGGCCTGTTCGGCCGGATAAGCCGCAACAGGCTGGCGGCGCGGCAGGTCCGCAGCGTTTGCAGCCGTCACCAGAGCAAGCGTCGCACCCAGAACAAATACAATCTTCTTCACAGTCGTTCCCCTAGCAGGTTTGGTCCAAGCACGGCTGAACCGTGCCCCCAGACACGCCTCCCACAAGGGCGGCCGAATGCGGTCACAGTGCGGCACCTCCGCGACATGTTGGCGGCATTGATCGGGCACGCAGAAACGTGATCTGTGTCGAAATGTTTCGGCTATCGCGCGCGTTTCAGCGGTCGGCGCTAAGGCGGAAATGCATCTCGATCTTTGTGGGTGATCCGTCGCTTGACGTGCGCCAGGGCGAAAAGCCGGGCGTCGGATCCGGATCGGAGGGAAGGTCGATCGGCCAGCGTTGCGTGGGAATGCCCGGGAGCGTCAGGCTGACGGCGCGATGGCGCGTCTTGTACATCAGCGAGGCCGTGGAAATGATCGCCTTGCGATCGCCGTCATGCGCACGCCAGTTGGGCGGCAACATCGCGTTGGCATATCCCGAGGCTTCCTCGACCTGGATCTGCACGTCCTCTTCCTTCTCCGGCAAGGTCATGCCGGCCGGCAGGCGAAACTCGATCTGCAACGTCATGAAGCCGTGACTGAGATTGGGCGAGCGGATGAGTTCGTACCATCCCCACCAGCCCAGGATGGACACGATCAACACGACCGTGATGGCAAAGGGGTACGAGAGCCGCGTCGCTCGAGGAGGCGCGGCATCCGCGGTTTGCGCAGGCTGCACGAGGTCGGAGGATTCCGCAGGAGTCTCTGGCGGCGCGTCCCGAACCAGGCCGAAGCGCACGAACAGCCAGACGCCGGCGATCAGGCCAACCACGCCGCCGATCGGGCCGATGTCGAAGAACGCGCCCATCGCGATGCCGCCGTCGCGGTCCGGTCCGGCGAGCATGACCACCAATGCGGCAAGGCCGGACCAGCCGGCGAGTGCGCCGAGCAGGCCTGACAGGAAGCCGAGGATGATGCGCATGAGCGATTGGTCGCAGCCGAGTGGATTGCGGTTCGAACGCGATGAAGCCTCAGCCGATCCGGTTCAGGCTGTTGCGGATGGTGGAGAAGATGCCGCCGATGTCCTTGCGGAGCGCGTCGAGTGCGTTGAAATTCTCGAAGATGCGGGCGAGCCGGTCTTCGACCTCGCGCTTGCTTTGGGTCAGTGCATCGACGCGTGCGTTGAGGGGGACATCGCCGCTGGCCTCGATCTCGCTGACGGTCCTGGCGAGCAGATCGCGGGTGATGCTGACGTCGGCGATCATGGCCTCGATGCCGAACACCGGCGCCTTCAGCGGAACGAGATCGGCCTGCGATTTCGACAGCTCCGTCTTGAAGGCGTTGAGCGTCGCCAGCGTCTCCTGCAACGCGCCGAGGCGCTGGCGCGACTGAAGGACGAAATCGTTCAGCGCGTTCTGGCGGTCGGCGAGCGTCTTGCCGTCGGAATCGGTCTCGACGTCAGCGAGCGATCGTTCGAGCTGAGCCTGGCGGTGGCCCAACTCCTCGAAGTCGAGCCGGATGCCTTTAAGGATGTTGGCGCTGTCGTCGATACGCGCCAGGCGCTGCTCGATCTCGTTCTTGTTGTTCGACAAGGTCTCGACGCGGGCGCTGAGCGGCGCCTCGCCGCCGCTCTCGATTTCGTCGACGCTCTTGGCGAGGCGGTCATGGCTGAGGCTGAGCTCACTGATCAGGGCGTTGATGCCGGCGTCCGATGACCGCAGCGGCACCAGCTCGGCGTGAGACTTCGCCAGATCTTCCTTGTACTGATTGAGCGTCGCATACGTGTCCTGTACCGCATTGACCCGGCCCAGCAGCGTCGACACGTCACCGGCGATGCCCTTCAGCCGATCGGCGAGATTGTTCTTGCGGTCGTCGGTCTCGAGGTCGAGCAAGGCGCGTTCGAGCTGGTTCTGGCGGTCGCGAATCTCGGTGAAAACAGGCTCGACCGCGCGGCGCTGATCGGCGACCTTGCCGACGATCTCGCGCAGCCCCTGTTGGCGGCGGCGGATTTCGGCGAGCTGGTCGTGCATGTCGGTGGACTGGTTGCGGCCCTGCTGCAACAGCGCACGCCGCTCGGTCTCGCCCAGCTTGTCGTGCAGGGCGGAGACGGCTTCCCGGGGATCGCTCTCGATCAGGTGTTGGACCGTGGTGTCGAGGTGGTTCTGCAGGGCATGGGCGACGACGACGTCTTCCCTTGTCTTCTTGAGGCGATCACGGAGCGTGTCGAGGCGCCGCTCCTGGCGCGAGAGCCGCCAGGCCGAGGCGCCGATCAGCGCCAGCCCGCCGATCAGGATCGCGCCGAGGGCGATGCGCTGCGGCATCGGCTGGCTCGCGAACACGGCAGGGAAATGGGTGATGTCCAGGCCAAACGCCAGCGGGGCGACAAACGCGATGGCGGCGAGCAGGACCAACCAGGCAGCCAGGAAAAACAGCCACATCGCGACGCCCCACGCCGGTGCACATTTTCGCCATGATTGCTATTGGAGAGCGGAACCGAGATCAAGGGCCGGGCGGGCGGCCGGACGCGTCCGACGGAGCGATCCACAACCGGGCGCGTCGGCTTTTCCAAAATTGCGGGGAAGTGTCGCCCGGATGGAGCGAAGCGCAATCCGGGATTTGCCTGCCCCGAGGCGCCGGTCCCGGATTACGCTTCGCTCCATCCGGGCGACGGCACTATTATTTCCCGAACAAGTTCGAGCGCATCTTGTCGGCGAACGAGACGGCGAAAATCGCGGCGAACGCGAGCGCAAAGTACAGAACCGTCCACAAAAGCGCATTACCGGCGGTCGTCATGGCGTCCTCCCTTGGATCGGAAATTTGTTGCCGGGGAGGATAGCGGGGGCTGCGATGGCGCGATTTGCGCAGGATCAATTTTGCCGCGCCGCGGCGAAAATGTCCGGCGGGACTACAGCCGAAACTCGTTCGTCAACTCGCCGATGCCGTCGATCGCCACGGTCACCGTATTGACCGGCTCCTTCATCACGCCGACGCCGACCGAGGTGCCGACCGCGATGAGGTCGCCGGGGAGCAGGGTCATATCGTGCGAGATCTTGCTGACGAGCTGCTGCGCGCTGAAGATCATGTCGGAGATCGGATAGTTCTGCCGCTCCGCGCCATTGAGAATGGTGCGAACGGTGAGCTTCGCCGGGTCGAGGCCGGTCGTGATGACAGGGCCGAACGGGCCGTAATCGTCGATGCCCTTGGCGCGCGCCCACTGCGGAAAAGTGGGATCGCTGGTCAGGATGTCGTTGGCGGTGATGTCGTTGACGCAGGTGTAGCCGAAGATGAAGCTGTCGGCTTCAGCCGGTGAGACGCGAGCGCAGGTCTTGCCGATGACGATGCCGAGCTCGCCCTCATAGGTGGTCTTGCCGTCGTAATAGGAGGGACGGCGGATCACGGCGCCCGGCGTCGTGATGGTGGTGGTGGCCTTGAGCAGATAGAGCGGCTCCGGCGGTTCGGGCTGGTTCAGCTTGGCCGCGAGCGCGTGGAAGTTATTCCAGAGCGCGACGATCTTGCTGGGTGCGCAGGGCGCGAGCAGCTCGACCTCCGACAGCGCCAGCACCTTGCCGGTAGCGGCGTTGCGGCCGAACATCTCGCCCTCATGCACGCTGATTTCAGATGCGGAGAGTGTGCCGAAGCCGGTTGAGCCGGCGTGGCGGAAGCGCACCCACTGCTTCATCTCGCCCGCCATCACGCCACCGCCAGTGCACGGGGATCGGTGGGCGCGGAGACGCCGTCATAGAGGCCGGCGATGCGGGCGCGCTGGGTCACCATCGCCAGCACGGAGTCGAGTGCGGGCGTGGGGATATTGGTCAGGCGGCCCATTTCCTGCACCACCGTGACGAGTGGGTCGATCTCCATCGGACGGCCGCGCTCGAGATCCTGCAGCATCGAGGTCTTGTGCGCGCCGACCTTGCGGGCGCCCTCGATGCGGCGCTCGACGTCGACACGGAATTTGACGCCGAAGGTTTCGGCGATCGCCTGCGTTTCCACCATGATCGCGCGCGACAACGCCCGCGTGGACGGATCGGTGCAGATCACGTCGAGCGTCGCGTGGGTCAGCGCGCTGATCGGGTTGAAGCAGACATTGCCCCACAGCTTGAGCCAGATCTCGTCGCGGATGCGATCGAGCACCGGGGCCTTCAGGCCGGCCGCAACGAAGAGGTCGGCGAGGCGCTGCACATCCGACGTGATCTCGCCGGAGGGCTCGCCGAGCGGGAAATTGTTGCCGTAGACGTGGCGGATCACGCCGGGCGCCTCGATCTCGGTCGCGGGATAGACGATGCAGCCGATGGCGCGCTCGGCGCCGAGCTCGTGCCATTGCCGGCCGCCGGGATCGATGCTCTCCAGCGTCGAGTTCTCGTACTCGCCGCCGTGCTTGTGGAAGTACCAATAGGGAATGCCGTTGACGGCGGTGACGATACGGGTGTGCGGCCCGAGCAGCGGACGCATCTTCTCGATCACGCCGGTGATCGAATGCGCCTTCAGCGTGACGATCACGTAGTCCTGCACGCCGAGATCGGCAGCATTGTCGGTGCAGCGGGGATGGACGGTGTGCTTCTCCTCGCCGGTGAGCAAGGTGAGGCCGTTTTCGCGCATCGCGGCGAGGTGCGCACCACGGGCGACCAGGCTGACATCGGCGCCTGCGCGCGCCAGCTGCACACCGAGATATCCGCCGATCGCGCCGGCGCCGTAGATGCAGATCTTCATGAAATCCTCGCGGGGGTACCGGAATTTGGGACGAAGGATCCGGTCCGGCTCGGAGGTGTCCGAGCCGGGGCCGGTAGTCGCAGGGGAAGATGTGCCGCTGTTAGGCTGCTGCTTGCGGCGTGCCGTTGAGCGCCTCGTCCATCGCAGCCGCGATATCGCGCATGCTGATGACGGAGACGAGGCTGTAGTCGTCGATCACGGGCAGGTGCCGGATGTGATTCCGGTTCATCAGATGCCGGACGTGCTCGATCGTGTCTGTGGAAGTGCAGGAGACGAGCTGCTGCACCGAGACGAGTTGCGAGACCTTGACGTTGACGGCGTTGGCGCCGTGCTCGGCAACCGCACGCACCACGTCGCGCTCGGTGAACATGCCGACCGCGGTGTTGCCTTCCGAGCGGACCACGTCCTTCACCACCAGCGCGCTGATGTTGTTCGCTCGCATCAGCTTGGCGGCGATACCCACCGTTTCGTTCGTTCGCACCGTGACAACGCGCGGTGTCTTCTTGCGCAGAATGTCTCCGACCAGCATGGCAACCTCCCTGGGGTGAACGATGAGCGCAGTGTGGTATACATAATGCCAATCGTCAAGCGCTGGATTTGGTTGATCCGAAAAATCTTGCGGCAGCAATATTGACGTTTGTCCTCACGCTCAAAGCATGAGCCAAAGAAAAAGGGGCGCATTGCTGCGCCCCTTTTTGACCGTCGTATCGGCGTGTGGTCGCTACGCCGTCCCGGTCTTGGCTCGCGTTTCGGTATTGGCGGTTGCGGTGTCGGCGCTCTCGGCTTCCTTGCCCAGGATGAAGGAGCGGCGCAGCGGCTTGATCACGAACAGCGCCATCAGCGCGGCCGTCGCGTTCAGCGCCACAGCCACCACGAACACGGCCTTCCAGCCATAGGCGGTCGAGATCACGCTTGCGAGCGGAACGAGCAGGGAGGCGGTGCCCTTCGCGGTGTAGAGCATGCCGTTGTTCGTGGTCGCGAACTTCGAGCCGAACGTGTCACCGCAGGTCGCGGGGAACAGCGAGTAGATTTCGCCGAACACACCGAAATACACCGCGGTGGCGAGCACGAACACGAGGGGGACGTGACCATAGGCCGACAGCGTCAGCAGCATGAGGGCTGCGGTGCCGAAGGCGATGAACATGGTGTTCTCGCGGCCAATCGTGTCGGAGACATAGCCGAAGAACGGGCGACCAAAGCCGTCGAAGATGCGGTCGAGCGAGATCGCGAACGTCAACGCCGCCATCTGGAAGCCGGCGAGCGAGACCGGCGTATCGGCGATCTTGAAGTCGTGAGCGATCGGCGCGATCTGCGCCGCGGTCATCAGGCCGCCGGACGCAACCATCACGAAGACCAGATACATCACCCAGAAAATCGGAGCACGCAGCACCTGCGGCGGCGTGAAGTCGATCTTGGTCTGCGGCAGATTGAGCTGCTTCTTCTTCGGCGGGATCGAGAGCCGCGGCGGCTGGATGAAGAAGGCGAGCAGGAACACGATCACGCCCTGGCCGATGCCGAAGGTGAGGAACGCGTGCTGATAGCCGCTCGAGACGATCATCGCCGCGATCGGCACCACCGTGAGCGCCGCGCCTGCGCCGAAGCCGGCAGCGGTTGCGCCGGCAGCGAGGCCGCGGCGATCGGGGAACCATTTCAGCGCGTTGCCGACGCAGGTGCCGTACACCGCGCCAGCGCCGATGCCGCCGATGACGGCCGCCGTGTAGAGCAGGGGAAGCGAGTCAGCGTAGGAGTTGAGCACCCAGGAGAGCGCGATCATTACGCCGCCGAACATGATGACGACGCGCGGGCCGTATTTGTCGACGAACCACGCTTCGACAGGCACCAGCCAGGTTTCGGTGACGACGAAGATGGTGAAAGCGAGCTGGATCGCGGCGCGGCCCCAATGGTGGGCCTGATCGATCGGATCGACGAACAGCGTCCAGCCATATTGCAGGTTGGCAATCATCGCCATGCAGACGATGCCCATGCCGAGCTGCAGCCAACGGAAACCTGTGCGAAGAGGCGCGGCCGTGACGGCGCCGTCCGTGCTGGAAATCATCAACAACCTCCCAAGCGCCTGTCTGGTCACGACCCGCGCCGCCCATATGACGGAGTGTCGCAAATATTGTGGCTTATAGTCGCAAGCGCGGCAGGCAGCTTGGTATACCATATTCCAGAAAGCAAGCCCTATCTTGGAAGCAAGCCCAGGAAAAGTGCAGAGTTCCCTGGGGTTCGCGGTATTAAGGTATATTCGGAAAAACGAAACGCCCGGCCGTGAGGCCGGGCGCGTCAACGAGATGGTTTCGTGCGTGCGAGATCAGATGGTCGATTGCGCGACCATGACCTTGCGCCAGGGCTTGAGCACCGCGATCGCCAGCAGCGACGCCAGGATGTTGGCGCCCGCCGCGATGATGAACACGCTGTCCCAGGTTCCCGAACTCTGCTGCATGTAGTTGGCGATCGGCACCAGCAGCGCGGCCGTGCCCTTGGCGGTGTAGAGCACGCCGGCATAGGTGGAATCAAACTAAGCGCCGAACGTATCGGTGCAGGTCGAGGGGAACAGCGAGTAGATCTCGCCCCAGGCAAAGAACACAAAGCCTGAGAGCAGCACGAACCAGAGCGGATCGTGGCCCCAGAGATAGAGCATCCAGATGCCAACGCCTTCCATCCCGAAGGCGATGAACATCGTGTTCTCGCGGCCGATCATGTCGGAGATCCAGCCGAAGAACGGACGCGTCAATCCGTTGAGCACGCGGTCGATCGTGGCTGCGAACGTCACCGCGGTCATCGTCATCGCCATCAGGGTGACCGGAACGTTGTCAACCTTCCAGTCGGCGGCGATCGGCTTGAGGTTCGCCGTCACCATCAAGCCGCCGGCACCGACGATCACGAACATGAAGTACATCAACCAGAAGATCGGCTGACGCAAAACGTCCGTCGGCTGGTAATTGCGCCGGGTCTGCAACAGCGCGGCATTCGCCACGATGTTCGGCACCTGACCTGCCTTCGGCGCCAGCAAAAAGAAGGCGAGAGCGCAGATGATGATGCCTTGTCCGAGGCCGAAGTAGAGGAAGGTGGTCTGGAAACCGCTGTCCTTGATCATCGCCTGGATCGGTGCGACGGTGAGGGCCGAGCCTGCACCGAAGCCGGCTGCCGTAATACCTGCGGCAAGGCCGCGCTTGTCGGGAAACCATTTCAACGCATTGCCGACGCAGGTGCCGTAGACGCCGCCGGCGCCGATGCCCGCGATGATCATGCCGAGATAGTAGCCGTTGAGCGTCGTTGCGTGCGCGTTGATCGCCCAACCGATTGCGCAGAGCACACCGCCGACGAGCACGACGAGGCGCGGACCGTATTTATCGACAAACCATCCTTCGACCGGCACCAGCCAGGTCTCGAACAAAACAAACAGAGTAAAGGCCCACTGGATCGACGCGCGATCCCATCCGAATTTCTTCTGGATGTCGGGGACGAAGAACGTCCAGCCATATTGGTAATTGGCGATCATCACCATCGCCGCTACGCCGACCGCCAATTGCGTCCAGCGATATGTGTCGCTGACGCGGGCGGCTGCAGGAGCTGTTGTTGCTTGCACCATGTCCGTCATGAATCCTCCAATAGCGCTTCTGTTTTTTGAGCGAGCGTTAGAGGCATTCTTGTATTCATTATGCCAAGCTTCAAGCGCGCGCGGCCCATTGTGCGCTTATGACGCAACCTCGTTTGCGGGTTGCGCGTATGTGCCGATTCCCAAATAGAAATGGCCCCGCAGAGCAGGGCCATTCTTCAAAAGTAGGAGTTCGCTGGTTTTACAACCGGCGCGACAATTCGACGCGCGGCGGCCTCGTCGGCTGCTTACAGGCCGAAGCGGGGCAGGTCGCCGTTGCTGTTGGAGATCTCGGCGCTGGCCATCAGGAAGCGGTCGACGGCGGCCATGAAGCGGGCGAACAGCGAGGCGGAGGGCGCGAGCGCGACAGAAGCGGTCTTGGACATCAAAATCCCCTTTCAAAGGACAGTCAGCATTGCTGCCCCATTTCGAAGGTTGTTTTATGTATACCAGATGCCAATGTCTATGCATGCCATCGCATGGCAGCATGGTATCTATCGCATTGCAGCATAATACTTTCTTAAACCGGGTTGTTTGGAGCTCAAAACACGCCATTTCGACCCCAAAATGAGCCCGAGAGCAGTCCGGGCCACTACGGATCGCCCCACAATCCAGCTCTTGGCACCGCAGTGCAAAACGGTTAGTGGTTCGCCCCCTTTTCCAGCAGTCAGAGTGGTTCATGTCGAGCGCCTCGCCCGCCGTCTCGATCGGCATCGATTTTGGGACCAGCAACACGGTCGTCGCGCTCGCGGTGGACGATCGCCGGGTCGAGGCCATCCGCTTCGAGCATGGCGGACAACGCCACAGCACCTACGTCTCGGCGCTTTGCTTCTGGGAGGACCGGCCGGGCGCGGGCGCCCAGGCCGAAGGCGGGCCATGGGCGATCGAGCAGTTTCTCGAAGGACGCCACGTCTATCGTTTCCTCCAGTCGTTCAAGACGTTTGCGGCGAGTTCCAGCTTCAACACCACGCAGGTGTTCCGGCAACGCTTCAAGTTCGAGGATATTCTCGCGGCGTTCCTGCGCACGCTGGCGCGCCATGGCGGCGACAAGTTCGGCTTCGAGGCCGCCAACATCACCGTCGGTCGTCCCGTGCGCTTTGCCGGCGGAAATCCCGATGACGACCTGGCCATGCAGCGCTATCGCGCCGCGTTCGAACGTCTCGGCGCCAGCCACGCCCGCTATGTCTATGAACCCGTGGGTGCGGCGTTCTCTTTCGCCCGCCGGCTGGAGCGCGACGCCACCGTGCTGGTGGCGGATTTCGGCGGCGGCACCAGCGACTTCTCGGTGATGCGCTTCTCGCGCGCGGGCGGCAACCTTCGCGCAGAGCCGCTTGGACATGCCGGCATTGGCATTGCGGGCGACACGTTCGACTATCGGATCGTCGACCACGTCATTTCGCCGCGGCTCGGCAAGGGCTCGAGCTTCCGCTCCTTCGACAAAGTGCTGCCGATCCCGAATGCTCACTACACCAATCTCGCGCGCTGGCATCAACTCGCGCTGATGAAGAGCAATGGCGATCTGCGCGAGTTGCGGGAGCTGGCACGCACCGCGCTGAAACCGGAGCAGCTCGAGGATTTCATCACCATCGTCGATCTCGATCTCGGCTTCTCGCTCTACCGCGCGGTGTCGGACGCCAAGGTCGCGCTCTCGGCGAAAGACGAGGTGGATTTCCGCTTCAAGGCTGGCGGCGTCGATATCGGCTCGACCATCACGCGGAAGAAGTTCGACAGCTGGATCGCCGACGACATCGCACGCTTGGGTGCCACCGTCGACAAGGTGCTGGGCGAGGCCCGCATCACCGCGCGCGAGGTGGAGAAGGTGTTCCTCACCGGCGGCACATCCTTCGTGCCGGCGGTGCGAAAACTGTTCGCCGACCGCTTCGGCAACGAGCGACTGATGTCAGGCGACCAGTTCGAGTCGATCGCCTATGGCCTCGCACTGATCGGCCACAGTCCGGAGCCGGACCGCTGGACCGCGGACGGTGGGCTGAAGGCGGGCGCTTAAAGCACCCGCCTTGCTCGTCCAGTGTTATTGATTGATCTCAGGCTCGACCAATCGAGCCAGGTTCAGCAGCGATTGTTGCCAGCCGAGATAGCAGGCCTCGACCGGAATGGCGTCGGGGAGGCCGGACTGCGTGATCTCGACCTCCGTCCCGACGAGCACTTTCTTCAGTGTCACCGTCACCTGGATTTCGCCGGGCAGGTTGGGATCGTCGAATTTGTCGGTGTAGCGAAGACGCTCGCCGGGAACGAGCTCGCGATATTCGCCGCCGAAGCTGTGGCCGTTGCCTGTCGTGAAGTTGCGGAAGGACATCTTGAAGGTGCCCCCAACCTTCGGCTCCAGATGATGCACGGTACAGGTGAAGCCATCAGGCGGCAGCCATTTCGCCATCGCATCCGCTTCCAGAAAGGCGCGATAGATCTTCTCAGGGCTCGTCGTGAGAACGCGGTGCAGGCGGACAGTACCGGGCATGATCATCATCCTTCGTGAGTTGATGGGCCTGACGGCAGCGTCTATCGCCCATTCATGGCCCAAGGACGAACCAGGCGGTATCGAGCCGACACGGATGTGCGGATTTTTTGTCGCGCCGGTTCCCTGTGTCCCGTCGGCGCTCACCGCGGCTTGCGTCACTGGATTTCGGAGAAATGCTGGCGAAAGAACGCGATCATCTCAGCATGGAAGCGCTGATGAAAATCGACGCGGTCGAAACCCGGCGCATCGGTGCAAGCGGCTGGGTTATCCTGCGTTTCCTTCGGGGTGCAGGTGGCAAGGAAAGAGAAGTGCTTGGCGTTTGCAACGAAGTGATAATCCGGAGCAGGAAGCCCTTGTTTGATCGCGGCCGCACAGCATCCTGATAGGCCGTCTGCGTTCTGCGAAGGATCGGAACTCCATAACTGCACCGGGACCGCGACTTCCTTCAGGTTCTTGTCGGGGAACACGAATGCGGGATATGGATCGACGATGACAGCAGCTTTGACGCGCGGATCGGGCTCAACTGGCTGACTGGGTGTCTCACCGCTTTCAAGCTGCTTACAAGCCAACAGGCGGGACGTCGCGCAATTGGGCAGGCCCTTTCGTAAGTCGGGATTGCCACCAATAACGGCAAGGCCCGTGTATCCGCCAAACGAAAACCCGTAGAGACCAATACGGCGAGCGTCGATGTGCTGCGCGTCGGGCCAGCTATCGAGCATGTAGCCAATCAGCCGCTTGATATCCGCAGGACGCTCAACCAGCACCGAAAGGCTATCGGTACGGCTCGTATCACGCCAAGTGTCACCGGGATGATTCAGTGCAGCGACCACAAAGCCCGCATCGGCCAGCGCCGCCGCAGTGTCATGATGGCCCCCGAACCATCCCCGTCTGCCATGCGATATCACGATGAGTGGGAGCTTTTCGCCCGTTACTGCGCATCCCGGGACCGCGAAGAAAATGGCACCACGGGCATCCATTTCTCGCGGGCGCTCCGCGCAAGGTGTCCAAACGAGCAGCCTGATCCCCGGTCCCGTTGCGTCGGCTGGAATGTCAAAATTTCTGACCCCAGCAGCGTTCACCACGGTGAGATCAAAAACGCAGAGCGCAAACAACAAAAAGACGCGACGCAGACCAAACATCTGGAATTCACTACTGGTCAATCGTGGAGGGTGGTAAAGCCTTTTCCACGTTGCTCTGAGCTTCCATCCACTTCACGGTCCGCTCGACCATCTGCTCGCCGATTGTGCCGACGAACTCGTTCGCGACGGCGTCATCAAGTGATTGGTGCGCCACAAATCCGTGGTCGAGTTTCGGAAGCACCTGCCAGCTTGCCCTGCCCGGATGCTGCGCATTGACGATCGACGCGAGGTACTCGTGGTCGAATTGAGTTGTCCGGATGTCATATTCTCCAAACACCGCCAGCACCGGAAGATCTAAAGAGGCCCAGCTCCTCGCGACGTTCTCGTCATTCAGCTCCCGATAATATTGCAATGACCGCTCATCGAAGAGGTGATCAAAGTCCTGGAAAAAGACCTTCTTTGTCACCGACGTGAGTTCGGGGTGTTTGGCGATCGTCTCCTGAGCCGAGAGCTTCTCTGTCAACACGTAGTGAAGAAGGCTGGCATATTGGCGTTGCTCGTCCTCGAGCTTCGCAAGGTCGGGACGAGTTTTGCGCCACACATATCGTCGCCTGTTCTCGATCAGATATTCCATGAACGGTCGGACAACCGTGCCATACACCGCAATGCCCTTGACCGGCTCTTGCATCGCGACGAGCGGGCCGACCCAACCGCCTGCGCTGTGGCCGAAAATGAACACATTGTCCTTGTCGACGAAGTCGTAAGATTTGAGCTTTCGCAAGGCGCTCGTGAACATGGCGACCTCTTCGTGAAGGCCGACGTCGCGGCACGGCCTCCCGATGCTATCGCCAACGCCGCTCTTTTCGGTGCGCATGACGACAAACCCCGAACGGGTCAGCCGGTAAGCGAAATCCCGGGTCAGATTTGGCGTTGCCAGCGGCGCTTCGATCGAGAAGCAGCCAATTCCTTGCACGAAAAGAACCGCGGGCCGCTTGCCCTTACTGTCCGCCGGCATCGTGATCAGGCTTCGCAACGTCGCTTCGCCCGCCCGCACCGTGTCATATGTGATCTGAATGTCGGTCGGCTGCTCTCGGGGAGCTTCGCCCAGAGTAATCTCGACATCCATCTCTTTGATGCCACGCTGGACGTGGCAGACAATGCGGTCGCCCAGCTTGAAGGATCGGATCCTCGCGACGAATGTGCCGACGGAGTCGATAGCTGTGCCATTGACCGAGATGAGAATATCGCCCGGCTTCAATTCCGAGCGCGCAGCGCTGCTGTCAGGATACAGGCTTGCCACTCGCACGCGATGACCGGGCGCAGGCTCGGCTGTGACGCCTAGAAACGGGTGCCGGGGTAGCGTTCCCGAAGATTGCGGCGCGTCGACCGCCGCTCGAACGGGAGACCAAAGGGACAGGCAGGCCAGCGCAAACATCAAATGGGAAAGGGACTTCATCATTTCCGTGCCCCGGGTATCGTCAAAGCAACAAATGAGCTATCTAAAAGGCCATCTCGCAAATACGACCAGAGATTGTGTTGTTTTCGGGGCCACGAGACCAGCGGACGGTACGTCTGCTGGAATCGCACGCACTCAGCTTGGCATGCGCGCACGGCCGTGGCATCTTGCGCAAAAGAGATGTGCGGGGGTTATCTTGTACCGACATGTTCTAATTCTGTGCACGAGCACAGTGGCTGTCTTGGCTGCGACGACTTCAGTTCGCGCGGCCGATGTCCAGCGATGCCAGCAGCTTGGAAATCAGCTTCGTCTTGAAAAGCCCAAGGTCAGCGCCACCGAAGTGTCGCTCGCGCTGTTTTCAGCGGCAGACGAGAATTGCACCGGCCTGGCCACTGAACTGCTCGACGGCGGGGCGTCCGTTGACGCTCGCGACAGGTTCGGCGCACGGCCGCTCAGTCACGCGGCGCGCAATGGCCATCTCGAGATGGTGGAGCTCCTGCTTGCGCGCGGCGCGCCGATCAATGCGCGGAATCTGGCGGGTGCGACTGCGCTATATTATGCGGCGGAGAGGGGCCACGTCGCAGTTTTGCAAAGGCTCATCGAGCAAGGAGCAGACGTCAAGCTGACCGGGCGCAGCGGCCTCTCGCCCGTTGCGGCCAGTGCTTATGCCGGCAACGACGCCATCGTCGACATCTTGATTGCGCATGGCGCCGACGAGCGCGCACCCGATGAGACCGGAAAGCCGCCAATTGTCTACGCGGCGGCTCGTGCCAAGCTCGATGTTGTCAAGCGGCTGCTCGCGCGAGACGTCGATGTCAACGCGCGCTACGCCCACGATCTAACACTCCTGATGTGGGCTGCGGGCCCGGACGAAAAGGTGCCGGAACCTGACGCCGTCAAGGTCGTCACATACCTGCTCGATGCCGGCGCTCATGTCGATGATCGCGATGCGCGCGGCAGGACTGCTCTCATGATCGCCGCCGAGGGAGGTCACGCCGGGATCACCAATCTGCTGATCGCACGCGGCGCCGACGTTTCGTTGAAGGACAGGGGCGGCAAGGCCGCGGCGGATCTCACGACCGTGTCGTCCTTGCGTGAGCAGCTCTCGCACTAAAGCCCAGCCAGGAATTGAGCCAGTGCGGAAAGATCGTCCGGAGATGTCGCGAGCATCAGGTCGGTCATTCCGGGATTGTTGCCACGTGCCCGGCTGCGGAAATCGGCCATGGTCTGGGCAAGGTATTCCTGGCTCTGCCCGGCCAGCCTCGGCACGGTGCTCGCGCCTTGAAACTGCTCGAGATGACAGCTGGTGCAGCCCACCGATTGCTCGGCGGTGAGCGCCTTCTGTGTCACGTCCTTTGGCGGTCGTGGCTGGTTGAGGTTGGTCCACGGCTTCTGGGCAAAATACTCTGCAATCGCCAGCATGTCGTTCTTTTCGAAGGTCGCGACGATCGACTGCATCGTCTCGTTCTTGCGGTCGCCGCGCTTGAAGTCGCGTAACTGGATGTAGATGTAGCCGGCCTGCTGTCCCCAGATGATCGGGATTGTCTTGTCCGCCGGCTTGCCGTCCTGGCCGTGGCAGCCGGCACAGACCTCGACTTTCTCTGCCACGCTCTGCGGCGGGCTTTGCGCCAGGCTTGGGCCCGCGCTCAAAAGCGTTCCCAAAATCATCCAGCCCAATATCTTGAGGATCAACTTGTCGCCCATCGATTTCATTCCGGTAAGACTCAACAGAAGCGGGGCCTTAACCGGCCCCGCTGTGGTGATGTTGACGCGATTGTCTGGTTCGTCAGTCGAGGGTGAAGGCGATGATGTTGTTGCCCCGCCTGAAGTTGACCTGCGTGTTACCGCCTGCGCCGACCACGATGTATTGCTTGCCGCCAACCGAATAGCTGGACGGCGGCGCGTTAACGCCCGCGCCGGCTCGGAAATTCCACAGTTCCTTGCCGGTGGAGGAGTTGTAGGCGGCGAACTTGCCGTTGCCTTCGCCGGTAAACACGAGACCGCCTGCGGTGGCCAGAATGCCCCCAATCATCGGTTCGGGCGTCTTGACCTGCCACTTGATCTTGCCGGTATCGTAGTTGACGGCCGTGATGTTGCCCGACTGCTTTTCACCGGGAATGGCGGTGAACGCGCCGCCGAGCCAAAGCTTGCCGTTCGGATAGTCTGAGCTCGCGACCTGATAGGTCATGGGCTGATGCAGGTTGATGGCGTAAGCGAGCTTCTGGGCGGGGTCGATGGCGATCGGTGACCACTCGACGCCGCCGTTTGCACCGGGAAGCATCCGCGCGCCTTCTTTCGTCGGCAGTGTCCACATGTTCTCCTGCGGCACCATCGCGTCCGAGAACCGGATCAGGCTGCAATCTTTCCGGTTGTGAACGTAGATGTGTCCCGTCTTGCCGGCATGGATCACACCGGGAATCGTCGAGCCGTCCTTGTCCTTGACGTCGACCAGCACAGGCGGACTGACGGCATCGAGATCCCAGACATCGTGGGCAATGTACTGGAAGTGGCAAACATACTTTCCGGTCTCGAGATCAAGCGCGACCAGCGAGTCGGTGTAGAGGTTGTCGCCGGGCCGCGATGCGCCGTCGAGGTCGGGCGAGGGGTTGCCGACCACGAAGTAGATTCGGTTGGTCGCGAGATCGACAGCCGGGTTCTGCCAAACGCCGCCACCCAGTTTCTTGTAGGGGTCGCCGATCTTGGCGAGCTGATCCTTCTCTGCCTGGATGTTGCGGTGCATGTCGCGTCCGGTCGCGTCCTTGGTCGCCCACACGCCAACGGAGTTCTCCGCGGTGGTATCGAAATTCCAGACCTGCTTGCCGGTCTTTGCATCATAGGCTCTGACGAAGCCGCGGATGCCGTACTCGCCGCCGTTCGTTCCGATCAGGACCTTGTCTTTGACGACGGTGGGCGCCATCGTCTCGCTGTAGCCGAGTTCGGGATCGGCAATGTCGGTCGTCCAGACAACGTCGCCGTTCTTTGCGTTCAGCGCGACCAGTTTGGAATCAAGAGTGGCGAGGTAGACCTTGTCGCCAAGAACCTGAACGCCTCGATTGTTCGGACCGCAGCAATAGGTCGTGATGGGACCCATCTTGTGATTGTAGTGCCAGAGCTGTTCGCCGGTCTTCGCGTCGATGGCATAGACATGGCTGAACGATGTCGTCACATACATCACGCCATCGACCACGATGGGCGACGTCTCGAGGGATTCCTTGACCTGCGTCTGGAAGATCCAGGCGACGTGCAGGTTCTTCACATTGTCGCGGTTGATCTGCTTTGCGGGATAAAAACGCGTCTGGGAATAATTGCCGTTGGTCAGCAGAAAATTCGTCGCGTTCTTGTCGGCTGCGTTGAGTTGATCTTGAGTGACCGGAGAAATCTTTGCCTCGCGGGTGGGTGACCACTGGTCCGGGTTGGCGACTTCTTGTGAGTGACCTGGTGTCGCGAGCGCGACGCCGAGGACAAGCAACGTGGCGTTCGCAATAGAATATCTATTCATGGAATCCGCCCCATATGATTCTAATTATTAGAACCGGCATTATGTGCGCCGGTGTGCCGGCACTCTGATCCCGCGAGTTGTGTTTGACAAGGACAAAGCTCGAAGCGTGCGAGGGCAGGAGCAGCTTGTTTCTGTGGCCGCAAGCGGGTGCGTTGCAACATGGGAGCGAGACTCGAATTCTCAGCCTGCGCACATTCTCAGTTTGCATCTGCGAAATGCGGCGAGCCCTCATCGGAGTGCCATCCGATCAAAGCCCGCGCTTTGCTCCCATCGTGCCAGGCGTGTTGTTGCGCGCAATGATGGCGTCGCGGACCAGGTGGATGTGTTCGCGCAACGTATAGGCCTCGCTCGCGAATCCCGTCGGCGTGTGAAGTCTGGCGACGGCGTCCTCGATGCGCGTGAGGTCGGTCAGCCATTTGTCGATCGGCAGTTCGCCCGTGCGTGCAGCCACGTCGCGCTCGAGCAGGGCCAGCTCGCCGTACCAACGGAAAATGCGTGACCGGACGTGCCAACGCACGATCTGTGGCAAATAGTGGAAGAGCGGAAACAGGATTGCGGCGAGTGGCAACAAGACGATGATGGAGCGCTCGCCCAATGCGGCAATCCAGAACGGCAGATACTGGTAGAGAATGGTGCGCCCGAACCGCCGGTGCTGGTCGGCATCGCTCGAGACGGCAAGATCGACCTGGGTCGTGCTCGGAAATTCGCCGGCGTCCTCGAAGAGACCTTGCCTGCCGTGAATTTCGCGGGCGGCGTCGATCAGCAAATGCGTGATGGCCGGATGAAGGTCCTTGCGAGCCGCGAGCATCTCCTTGGTGCCGATCAGATCGACCTCTTTCTCCGGGATATTGTCGGCGAGATCGATCACGCCCTGCGGGAGTTTGAGCGTGCTGATGAAGTTCAGCCGGCGGCGATAGGCCTCGGCCCTGTTGTAGCTCAAAAGGCTCAGTGACGGATCGCGAAGCGCGTTCCAGACGGCGGGATTGTCCGCGCCGTCGACAAAGATGGCGGCATCGACATCCCCCGAGCGCAACGCAAGCAGAGCGGCGAGGTTGCTCAAGGGCTGCATCTTGACGTTGTCGGACGAGAGCCCGTTGAGCTCGAAGATGGAGCCGCTGAGTGAACGTGCCCCGCTGCCTGCGACGCCCACGGCAACCCTGCGATCGCGCAAATCGTTGACGAAATTGAGCGGCTCCGTCTTGCGGTGAAATATCCACAGCGGAACGTAATAGAGGCTTGCGAGCATCACGACGTTGCTGGTGTCAGACGCCCGCGCGAGGCCGCCCTGCGTGAAGCCGATATCGACGCCGGATTTCGGATCCTGCAGCAGCCTCAGATTGTCCGCCGAGCCATTGGTGATCCGTTCTTCCACCGTGACACCGGACCGAGCCAGGATTTCGATGTAGCGTCTTGCATATTGGTGCAGCAGGCCGTCTTCGAGCCCGGACGCCAGCACGATGTGACGCGATGGCGCGGTTTGCAGAACATACGCCACGGCCAGGATCGTGACCGCGATCGAGGTCAGGACAATGGCTGCCAGGCCCAGACGGCTGCGCGGCGGGAGCAATGCGAGGCTTCGAAGTTTCGGGCGTCTCATGTCGTGATGCCGAACGGAGGGAACGTAGGAAGCAGGCGCGCCTCCTTCTTGCGAGAACAGACCGTATCGCCCTGTCTTTCCAAGAACCCTGCCAATATGCGACGGGCTTGACCTAGATCAAGGCTGTCGCGTTGTCCGGCTTCATTGCCGAGACGTTGTGCCTGCAATGGCCGGGTGAATATGGATCGGAGACCGCATTTGACAAAGTATCTCGTCGCAGCATCGCTCATGGGAATTGCAATCGGTTCAGTCGGCCCGGCGTCAGCAGAATTCTCGCGATATCCGTACTGCCTGCAGGGCAGGGATTACCCCGGCTGGAGCGGATGCTCGTACGACACGCTTCAGGCCTGCCGGGTTACCGCGTCCGGGATGGCGGCCCATTGCATTGCAAATCCCTGGTATCGCGGGGGCTCTGGGCACGCGGCCCGCTCGGCGCCGAGGGGAGCTCTCGATCCGATGCTGGTACCACCGCCGCCGCGCTAGGGCGTGACGCCTCAAGAGACTCATGCACCGCAGCAAACACGACCGCTATTCGATCACCTCGTCGGCGCGGGCGAGAAGGGTCGGCGGCACGACAAGGCCCATCGTCTTTGCGGTCTTGAGATTGAAAATAAGTTGATAGTGCGTCACGAGTTGAACTGGCAGGTCGCCGGGCTTTTCCCCCCTCAGGATGCGGTCGACATATGTCGCGGATCTCAAGAACATGTCCGACACGTCGTAGCTATACGAGCACAATCCGCCTGAATCGACGTAGGCGCGATAGGGATAGATGGCCGATACGCCAAGAGACGCAGCGGTACCGACGATCTCGTCGCGATGGAGTGATGTGAAGGGATCGGGAAGCAGAACCAGGCCGCCGCCCGGATGCTCGCCGAATTTGCCAAGGACTGGTTTGATGTCCTCACGCTCGCGAATCTCGACCTGCGTGAGCGCGATCGCGAGAGCGTCGGCGGCTGCCTTCCCGTACACGACATACTGCTCGTATGGCGTCGTGGCAGGATTGTAGAGGATTCCGATCCTGTCGACGTTCGGCGATAGTTCCTTGAGCAATTCGACCCATTTTCCTGCAACCGAAAACTCGAACGCGGCGAAGCCGGTTACATTGCCTCCGGGTCGAGTTAGGTTTTTTACCAACCCCTGTCTCACCGGGTCAGAGACCTGAACAAAAACGATCGGAATGTCTTGCGTTAAGCGCAAAAGCGGAGGGACCGAAGGCGAGCTGTGGGCCAGGATGAGATCGGGTCGAGAGCTGACCAGGACGTTCGCGATGTCTGCAATGCGCTGCTTGCTGCCATCTGCCCAATGATACTCGATTTCAAGGTTTTCTCCGTCGATCCAGCCCAGTGTGCGGAGACCTCTGTTGAATGCAGCAATCCGTTCCTGCGCCTCCGCACCGATCGTTATCAGAGCGCCGAGACGTGGCTTTCTTTTGCGCTGTTGTGCCTTGGCAAGCGCAGGCAAGACAATCGAAGTTGAAAGTCCCGCAATAAACTGCCGCCGCTTCATTGCTCGTCCGCCCCCGACGCGTGGATCGAAACATACGGAATTCTCGGCAAGGCGTCCAATATCCGCTGTGGGTCACAACCAGACGTCAGGTTGACCCGTATGGACTAAACTCTCGACGTCTTGCACTTGATTGGCGGCACAAGTTCTGTGCAGAGGCTCGCATAGAGATGAATTGGAGACATGTCACTCAAGCATGCCTTTTGAAGCACGGCTACAAGCAGCTTTGAAAAACTTTGCGTGCATCTGCGCGCCGAGCAGTCCGCATGGGCGACGTCAACTCATCTCCCGGGAGCAGACATTTCGGCGCGCTGAGCGAAGGGCGGCAACGGGCCACGAGCGGACACGAACATATATCGGAAGAAGCAAATCAGTTTGGGACGGCCGTCACCAAATCAAACTTCCATGCCCCCACAAGCTCGCGGACAAGATATGAGCACGCCCATCTCTTGACGATGTGACCATCGACCCGTTCCCTAGATATTACTGTCTTGATCAAGACCAGATAGGGGTAGATTTGAAGTAGTGACGTTTCTGTATCGTCCCAGGTTATCTTGGCAATTTGCTCTGTTTGAAATTTTTTCTTACTCTGAGAATAGATTGCATCCACATCCCCTTCTGTACTGAAAACAATCTTCTGCTCTCCGTAAATTAGCGCCGCAGGTAGATGAAAAAACCTGCCAAGTTCTGATGCGGGTCTCACGCTGGTCAGGCAGTGGTAGTACTCTTCGAGAGTTCGAAATGCAGGATGCTTCATTGCGTAGCGACCTTGAAAGTGAGCTGCAAAACGTCTGCAAAGATTATCACCAATGAAGCGTCATGTCTCAGATGGGTCAAAGGCCGCCCTCGTTGGCCAGACAAGCTTGGTCCGGTCACGTGGCTGAAGCGGACACCCACATTCGAGCTGACGTCAGCCACGCGCCAACAACGGACCTCGCGACTTAGTTGAGCATGTCCGTTAAGGGCCAGTATTGTCGCGCTCATACCTCTTGGCCGCGCAAGGTGCGGGCCCAAGACAAAAGCTCTTTCGGGAACGAAATTCCAATCTCCCGACCAGCCTCCAAGTCGATGATCAGCTCGGGCCTTCGCACAGACTGAACAGGTATTTCACCCGCCTCACTCCCCCTTAATATCTCGTCGACCTGAACGGCCATGTAGCGGGCAGCATCAGCGTAGCTCGTGCCGTAGGCCATCAACGGACGAAACCTGGCGTGGTCATTGCCGAAGATTGCCGGAAGCCGGGCTGCCGTCGCAAGTCGAACGATCTCTTCTCCGTATGTCGTGACGCGCGGCACCTCTAGGCCAAGGAGAGCATTCGCCCCCCAAGCAGTGAATTCGGCGAAAGCAGTTTCGAGATCATCCCTTCCTTTCAGCAAGACGGCGTGCGCGTCCAGGCCGTCCTTCTCCGCTGCCGCTCTTGCAAGGCGGGGCAGGATATCCGGCACACCAGCATCGCCCAGAATCGCTAGGCGGCGGAGCCCAGGCACTACCCCCTTGAGAAGCTGGATTTGCTTGCCGATCTGCTCCGGATCGAAATTCGTGCATCCCGTCGACTTGCCCCCGGGGCGCTGCATACTGTCGACCATGCCTGCCGCGACGGGATCCAGCACAACTGTAAAGACGATCGGAACGTCCGGCGCTGCCTTACGTGCCGCCCAATACGTCACGGCGCCGACGACAGCAAACACCTCTACGCCGCTCGCAACGAGATCCTCCGCGAGCCGTGGAAGGTTGTCCAAGTGACCGTTAGCAAAGCGCGCTTCGAGCCGAACCGTTGCATCATGTTTGTACCCGAGTGCGTCCATCTGCTCGCAGAAGGCGGCATAGCCGGGATAGGTTTTGTCTCCCGCCAGCAGCAAACCTACGACCGGAGGGCGTGAGGGGCTAGAAGCGTCCGACTTTTGCATGACATTCTCCGGAATAGGACACGGACGCCACCTGCAATGTGGCGCGCGGCGCGTGCGAGATCAGTGCCGGATATCTATCATTCGCACGATTGCGAAGGTATCGTATGCACTTGGCAATACCCATATGGAAAAAGATATGACTCTTACGCTTCGCCAACTCCGCTGCTTCGCCACTGTCGCGGAGGAAGGACATATCACGCGGGCGGCCGAACGCCTCGGCATGCAACAGCCACCGCTCAGCCAACTGATGAAGGCGATCGAGCGCGAGCTCGGGGCGCAGCTGTTGCTACGGCAGGCGCGTGGTGTCGCGCTGACAGAGGCCGGCCGCACACTCCTCGGCCACGCCCACACACTGCTTGCGCATTACGATCGTGCATTGGAGGCGACGCAAGCGGCGGCACGAGGGGAGCAAGGTCGGATCGTCGTCGGAGTGATGCCTACGGCTCCCTTCCATCCGTTCGTTCCCTCGTCGATCCGCGCATTTCGCGCAGCCGTGCCGCGAGTTTCCCTAACTTTGGACGAGTGCCTCAGAGCGGAAGCTATCGAACGCTTGAAAGATGGCAGGATGGACGTGGCGTTCATGCGCGCGCCCCTCAGTGAGCCTGAGCTTGTGATCTATCCATTGCTGGAGGAGCCGATGGTGGTGGCGCTGCCGCGTGAACATCCGCTTGGTCGAAGCGGACGTCGTGGCGCCGAGGCACTCTCGATCAAGGACCTCGCGGAGGAGCCCTTTATCGTATATGCGCGACAGCTTGGGCCTGCCATCTACGAGACGACGGTGGCAGCCTGCCTCAGGGCAGGATTCAGTCCTCGTCTCGGTCAGGAGGCGCCGCGTGTGATCTCGGCATTAAGCCTCGTCGCGGTGGGGCTCGGGATTTCGTTAGTGCCGGCCTGCATGCAACGCATGGCCTTGGAAGGCATTGTTTATCGCCCGCTCAAGGGGGCCGTGCGGCCGAAGGTCGTTCTAAACCTCGCAGCACGGCGTGGCGACCCGTCACCGGTCGTTCGCCGCTTTCTCAGGCTCGTCAGGCAGGCCGCAAGAGAGCAGCCTGCGGCTTGACCGCTTGACTGGCACGGCTTCGGCAAGACGGGTCTAACGACCAATTAGGGTACGCCTGATAACATTGGCTCGATCTGATGATGGTGGTTTCCAATGCCTCAGTGGGTGGTCGCATCGGTTTTCGGCGTGCTGGCCTTGTGTGCGGCCTGGGGTATCTATTCGTCTTACTCCACAGGGACCGTCCACGGAGAGCTATCGCAATATTCGGAAGATCGCGACCCGACCGCCTTCTTCACGGTTGTGCTCGGCAAAGTGGCCGCGCTCATCTTTTGTCTTGCGATCGCGTTGCACGCCCTCGGCCTGCTGACCACTGACCCAATTGCAGAAATCAAGCATTGGCTCCCGTGGCTGCCGGACCGTCGATATTAGGGCGGCGGCAGAGGGCCGGTGAACCAGAAGGTCCTTGAACGCGACAAAACGCCATGTCTTCGGAAGACCTTAATTGGTCGATGGACGGAGCCGACCCGTGAAATTTTTGCTGAGAATGATGCTTGCAACCGCTCTCCTGAACCTTGCTCCAGCCGTCGCCCAGACGCCGAAGAAGGCCGTCGCTTCTCCTGCCTTGCAGAAGGAGTTCGATGGCTTCATCGAGAAGTTTCGCGCGGCGCTGAAAGCAAACGATCCCACTGCCGTCGCCAGCATGACACGATTGCCGTTCATGAACGACAAGGCCATTAGCGACGCCGCGCAATTTCGCGCCAAGACCTATGCAACCTTCTTCACGGCGAAAAGTCGCGCGTGTATCCAGCGCGGCAAGGCCATCGACGATCGCGATCAAGAGAACAATGACAATTACTTCGTCTTCTGCGGCGAGGACATCTTCGTCTTTACCAAGACGCCGGCGGGATTCCTTTTCACGGATATCAGCGCGAATGACTGATCAGGCAACAATGCCTCCACTGCTGCGGGACGTTCGGTCGGTCGCATCGTTTAGCGACGTATTGAGTCCCTGGGCGATCTTCGCAGCGCCCTAAACTCGCCGGCGGCCAATTTCGCGGTAAAGCGCCTCAGGGCTGACGGCCAGCTCGGCGGCGAGGCTGACCCACTCTCCTTTTGGCGGTAGCTCCCCGTTCCATTCGATCCATGCGTCAAGGCGGGCGGCGACTGTTTTCATGGATAGGACTTCGACTTGGAATCGCGCGTGTTGCAATTCGTGCGCAAGGGTCTTCATGAATATCAGTCCAATGCTCGGATCAGCTGAGATACGGTTAAGCAGTTCGGACTTCGCGACGCTCCAGACAGCGGTTGAGAGCATTGCCACCGCATGACAGTGATACTTGGTCGCGAAAAGCGATGCCTCGGCAATAATATGACCGGCGCCCGCTCGCTGAATGACCAAAGAGGTGCCAGATGCCTGGTGCCGAACGAGATGGATGGCCCCCTTGGTCACAAAGTAGATTCTGCGAACCGTGTCGCCCTGATGGAAAAGGGCCTCGTCTTGTTCGAGCTCATCCTCGCGTCGGGGGAGGTCACGGAGGGTGAGGTAAAGTTCGTCGGACATGATAGCGATCATGTCCCAGGTCAATCTCCTGTGGCAAGTTAAACGCTAAAGGAGACCATGATATGCGCAAATTCCTTCTCCCCTTCGTGCTGCTTATTCCGTTCAGCGCCAATGCCCAATCTGGCGGCCAACATCCGCAGCAAGGGGCGATGCCGATGGATCATGGCCACCACATGATGATGCAGCGAGGCGGCCAAGCTTCTCAGCATCAGATGACCCAAGAACCGACGCAACCGGGACAGGATGCCTTCGCTGCCATTCAGGAGATTGTGCAGATCCTGGAAGCGGACCCGCAGACGGATTGGTCCAAGGTGAACATTGATGCTCTGCGCGAGCATCTGATCGACATGAGCAACGTCACGTTGGCCGCGCAAGTCAAGACCGAGCCTCTCGAAGGTGGTATTCGATACCTCGTTACAGGAGTCGGCCCCGTAGTCGGCTCGATTCAGCGCATGATTACTGCACATGCTGCCACGATGAACGGCTACACAGGCTGGCAGTTCAAATCCACCAACATCGACGGAGGCGCGTTACTCGAAGTCCGCGTCCCGGAGAGTGATACCGCCAAGCTCAAGGCCCTCGGTTTCATTGGCGTGATGACTCGGGGGATGCACCACCAGGAACATCACTTGATGATTGCAAGAGGCGAGCATCCGCACGGCTAGTTCGCTTCAGCCGACACCGGGGCCGCTTTGGGTCACAACCAGATGTCAGGTCGACCGTGTCTTCGCGTCCGGTCTGTCACCAACAGCCGATATCAAAACGGGCTGGGTCTTGTCCGGCGAAGGGCCGGAAGCGGTCATGGCTATGGTATGAAGAGGCTCCACCATGGAAGTCGAATGATGGAAGCGAGAACGTCGTTTACTTTACTGCTCTCAGGCTTGGCAGGCTTCGCCCTTGGAGGAGCTATCCTTGCATTTGCGGCGCTGGTGATCGGGATGTCGTTTCTCGCTCACACAGCTGGAGGTATTCATAGCGATTGGGCTCTCGTCGTATTCTTTGGAACGTTGGCGTGCTTTGGACTAGGTGGAGTGGCAGGGGCGAAAGGAGCCGTACGCATCGCCAAATCCCGGCGCGATTAGGAGTACGAGGTGCCTTACGTCATGACCGACGTCGGCTCATCTCTTGGAAGCCGACCTATCAGCGCAATGAGCCAAGGTTAGCAACGGGTCCAAAAGCAGACCTCAGCCTCGGCCTCAGCCGTAACCCTGTCCGTTACGGACCTCGATCCGAACAAGAACCGCGCGCTCCGCCCGGTCGTCCAAGCGCTAGAGTATCACTCGAATTGAGCCATTTGGCGCAGGCGCTGGCAACAGCGGAACACGCCGCTTCATGGGTCCCGATGTTCGAGGAATTCCTTCACGGGCGCGACGAAGGGGTGCAGAAACTGGCCGAGCATGCCGCCGGGGATCGGCTTCACCGTACCGTAGTTGACCGGCCAGCGGTCTTTGGGCAGGTGCCAGGTTCTACCCAGCATATCGAACAGCGGCGTGTGCGCCCCATAGTTCTTGTCGATGGCCTCGGCGTCCGACGCGTGGTGCCAATGATGGAATTGCGGCGTGACGATCACGTACCGCAGCCAGCCGACATCCATCTTGATGTTTGAATGGATCAGCACCGATTGCACGGAGATGAAAATGAGATAGGCGAAGATCGTGTCTTGCGGGAAGCCGAGCAGGAAGATCGGCACCAGCACCAGGGCGCGCGTTGCCAATGGCTCGAAGAAATGGAGGCGCGATCCCGAGAGCCAATCCATGTGTTCGGGCGAATGATGGACCGCATGGATTCGCCACAACCACGGCACCTCGTGATAGGCGCGGTGGGAGATGTATTCGACTGCATCGGCTGCCAGGATCACCAGCACGAAACGGACGATCGCCGGCAGGGCCACGACATGCGCCTGCAGCCACGGGCTGATCGCCCAGGCGAAATAGTCATGGGCAAAATGTGTCGAGACCACCAGGAAGATGCCGATTAGCAGGTGATTGACGCCGAAATAGGCGAGATCGAGCCTCCAGCCGGGGCTGAGCGGCCCTTGCTCCGGCCGTACCCGTGGAAAGACCCACTCGAGCAGCACGAAGGCTGCGCCGGTGAAGAAGAGATCGAGCACGAGCCAGTCGAGGCCGAGATAAAAGCGCGGCTGAAGAAAATCCGGTGTCGGCACGTAGGGCCCGCCAAGCAGCGTGGCGAGGAAAAGTCCGCTGAGGCCGATCGTAGCGCTCACCCGCGGGCCGCCCAGTATGATCCCGATGACGCCGAGCCAGGCACCGACGACCATGGCGATTGCGAGCGTGAGGCGGAGCAGCTCGACATCGTAATGGACGCGCAGCTCAGGCGTCGTGAGAAAGGCGGGGTAGCGCAGGCATAGGACTGCAGCGACGCTGAGCACGCCGATCGCGGCGCAGAGAGAACTGCCGATGCGCCCTTCGCCGATGCGCGGCCTCGAACTTTCATGAGCCATCAACGGTCTCCCATCAAAGAGTCTGAAGCGCGTCAGCATCGGCGCGCGAGAGTTTTCTCAAGTCCAACGCCCAAGGTGTACGTAGATGGCCGATAAGAGTTAAAATTGCCGGAAGTCGAAATCCGCATTTGGATCAAAGCAGACGAAAACAGGACCGGTCGTCCAGATGTGCCCGGGGTCATTCGTGTCGATTTTGGCATATCCGGGAAGGCGCTTACTCTTTCGGATCGTGACATCCTACGCCTGTTTTGCCCGACGCGTCAACAGGAGTGCGTAAAAACCGAATTTTCGCTTTGAGGTCAGCGCGCTCGCTACTGTGCATGGGGTTGTTTTCGGCTTTTGGTGTTGAGCGTAAATCCGCGCGCGCTTGCCCAAACAACTTGCCCATACAAAAAGGGCCGCCTCGATGGGCGGCCCTTTCGTCTTGATCGATGCGCTTGCGCTTACTCGGCAGCTTGCTTCTGCGGCGGGTCGAGCGCGCCGGACTTGTGGATCTCGGCGACCTGGTGGTCGCTGAAGCCGAGCACCGCGCGCAGGATCTCGTCGGTGTGCTCGCCGAGCAGCGGAGAGCGGGTGACGTCGCTCGCCGAGTCCGACAGCTTGATCGGGTTGCCGACCGAGATGTACTTGCCGCGGGTCGGATGATCGACCTCGACAACGGTGCCGGTCGCACGCAGCGACTGGTCCTCGGCGATCTCCTTCATCGACAGGATCGGGCCGCAGGGGATGTCGTCCTTGTTGAGGATTTCCATCGCCTCGAACTTGGTCTTCGTCATCGTCCACTGTTCGATGCGCGAGAAGATTTCGTTCAGCCGCGGCAGGCGCGCCGCGGGCTTGGCATAGTTCGGATCTGTCTTCCAGGTCGGCTCGC
>JAEWHT010000113.1 GCA_023387695.1 Pseudomonadota bacterium
AACAGATTCTGTTCGACCTGTTCGCAAAATACCTGAAATCGCCCGCTGACTTGCCGCCGGAATGGCTGGTGGGGGCGGAAGGCGACGACGAGGGCGACCGGGCCCGCCGGATCGGCAATTTCATTGCCGGAATGACCGACCGTTTCGCCCTGACCGAGCATCAGCGGCTCTTTGACTCGACCCCGGATTTGCGTTAGGCGGCGCCCATGCCCGACACATCCTCAAGCCCGCATTTGTTCGCCGACGTGCTCGCACGTGTGCACGCTGTCTGCCGCGCGCTCGCGGCGGAAGCCAATTGGCCCGAGGGCATCGATTTCTCGCGCGTGGTGGTCGAGCCCCCGCGCGACGCCACCCATGGCGACATGGCGACCAACGCCGCGATGGTGCTTGCAAAAGAGGCAAAGGCGAAGCCCCGTGACTTGGCCGAGCAGATCGCAGAAAAGCTCCGCGCGGACGCGCTGATCACCAAGGTCGATGTCGCAGGTCCCGGCTTCATCAATCTGACGCTGCAGCCGGCCGCGTGGGCCGAGGCGCTGCGGACTGTGCTGCGCGAGGGCGCCGATTACGGCCGCGTCCGCGGCGGCTCCAAGGTCAATGTCGAATACGTCTCGGCCAACCCGACCGGACCGATGCATGTCGGCCATTGCCGTGGCGCCGTGTTCGGCGATGCGCTGGCGAGCCTGCTCCAGTTCGGTGGCCACGACGTCACCCGCGAATATTACATCAACGATGCCGGCGCGCAGGTCGACGTGCTCGCGCGCTCCGCGTTCCTGCGGTACCGCGAGGCTCTCGGCCAGGACATCGGCGCGATCCCGGAAGGCCTTTATCCCGGCGACTATCTGAAGCCGGTCGGCGCAGCGCTCGCGAAAGAGCATGGCGACAAGCTGCTCGCGATGAGCGAGGCGCAATGGCTGCCGACGGTGCGCGCCAAGGCGATCGCGATGATGATGGACGAGATCAAGGACGATCTCGCCGCGCTGAACATCCGCCACGACGTGTTCTTCTCGGAGCGCTCGCTGATCGAGACTGGCAACAACAAGGTTGCCGAGACCATCGATTTCCTAAAGGCCAAGGGCGACGTCTACGAAGGCCGCCTGCCGCCGCCGAAAGGCGCGCCGGTCGAGGATTGGGAAGACCGCGTGCAATTGCTGTTCAGGGCCACGGCCTATGGCGACGACGTCGATCGCCCGCTGATCAAGTCGGACGGGTCGTACACCTACTTCGCCTCGGACATCGCCTACCACAAGGACAAGTTTGACCGTGGTTTTGCGGAGATGATCGACGTCTGGGGCGCCGATCATGGCGGCTACATCAAGCGCATGCAGGCGGCGGTGAAGGCGACGACGTCGGCTAAGGGCGCGCTCGACGTCAAGATCGTCCAGCTCGTGAAGTTGCTGCGCAATGGCGAGCCCGTGAAAATGTCGAAGCGGAGCGGGGACTTCGTCACCTTGCGTGAGGTGGTGGATGAAGTCGGCCAGGACGCCGTCCGCTTCATGATGCTTTACCGCAAGAACGACGCGGTGCTCGACTTCGACCTCGCCAAGGTGATGGAACAGTCGCGCGACAACCCGGTGTTCTACGTCCAGTACGGCCACGCCCGCGGCCACTCGATCTTCCGCAACGCGCGGGCCGAGGTGTTCCCGGACCTGCCTGAAGATGCCGACAAGCGCATTGCCTGGCTCACTGAGTCGGCCGTGGAACGGCTGTCGGACCCGGTGGAGCTTGACCTTCTCAAGCGCCTCGCAATTTATCCTCGCATGCTCGAGGCCGCTGCGGCGGCCCACGAGCCGCACCGTATTGCCTTTTATCTCTATGACTTAGCGAGCGAATTTCACGCACTTTGGACGAAGGGGCGCGATTTGCCCTATTTACGCTTCATTATCAATAATGATGCAGATCTTACAAAGGCGCGACTGGCCATGGTCCAGGGCGTCGTCTCTGTCCTGGCATCGGGCCTCGCCATCCTCGGCGTCCATGCTCCGGACGAGATGCGGTAGTTTGGGGCGAACTACTTAAGGGGAATATTGGGGGTACCGGCAGAAGCCGGATCGCTTAGACTTGGTTGAAAGCCTTGTGGGTCGAAAGCCGTGCCTTGTCGAGGGGGCGCGCGGTTTTCCCGAAGGGACGCATCATCACGATGGCCGATCGATATAACGACAGACCGTTTCCTTCCGATGACTATGGTCGCGGCGCCGACCAGCATGGGAAGGCGGACAGTGACCCCTTGGCCGAACTCGCCCGCCTGATCGGACAGACCGACCCGTTCGCGGCCCAGGGCCGACAGGGTGCGCGGCCGGCAGCAGCGCCTGCGCCGACGCAGACATATCAGGACGACGACTATCCGCAGGATGATTATCAGCAGGATTATGCCGAGCCCGCACAGCCGGCCCCGCCGTCATGGATGCGCCGTGCCAACGTGCAGCCACAGCCGGCGCCCGAGCCTGACTATCCCGCTGCCGTGAGTCCGGTTCATCCGCTGCATCGCTATTCGGCCCAGCCGGCCGCGCCCGAGCCTCAGTATCATCAGCCGCAGGCGTATCAGGACCGCGGCTATCAGGATCAGGCTTATCAGCAGCAGGCGTATCAGGATCAGGCCTATCAACAGGAGCCGGCCCAAAGCCAGGCTTACGAGGCGCCATACGAGCAGCCCGATCCGGCGCGATACGATGATGCGCTCTACGGGCGGCTCGAGTCAGGCGAGCAGGATTACCAGCGTGATCCCGCCTATCCGGACGATCCTTACGCGTTCCAGAGCGAATATCCCGAAGCCGACCTCGATGACGAGCCCAGGAAATCGCGCGGCGGCATGATGACGGTGGCCGCGATCCTCGCGCTGGCCGTGGTCGGAACGGGGGCTGCCTACGCCTACAAGACCTATATCGGTTCGCCCCGCAGCGGCGAGCCGCCGATCATCAAGGCCGACAACACGCCGACCAAGATCGTGCCAGCGCCGTCGGACTCCTCTGCCAAGGTGCCGGATCGCATGGTGACCGGTGACGGCAGCGAGAAGATCGTGCCGCGCGAGGAGGCGCCCGTCGACGTCAACGCCAAGGCCGCCGGTCCGCGTGTGGTGTTCCCGGCGCTGAACCAGAATGCGAACCCGCCGCCGGTTGCGAGCGTGTCACCCTCGAACATTCCGCCGCCGAGCGCGGGTCCGATTCCCAGCAACGGGACGATGCCGAACAACGCGCCGCGCTCGATCAAGACCGTGGCGGTGAGGGGTGATCAGAACGACGCTGCGCCGCAAGGTGCTGCCCCGTCATCGGCGAAGCCGACCGTGGCGCAGAAGCCGGTCGCCGCACCGGTCGCGCCGCGCTCGTCGCCGACCTCGGCCAATGCAAGCGCCAACCAGCCGCTCTCGCTGGCGCCGCAAGCTTCGCCGTCCGAGCCGCCGCAGCGGATGGCGGCAACCACTCCGACGCAGATCGCGCCCGCGAGCAGCGGCGGTGGCTACGTCGTCCAGGTCTCCTCGCAGCAGAGCGAGGATAGCGCCGCCGCGTCCTACCGGGTGCTGCAGAGCAAATACGGCAGCGTGCTCGGCGGTCGCTCGCCGGTCATCAAGCGGGTCGACCTGACCGACAAGGGCAAGGGCATCGTCTACCGCGCCTTCGCCGGCCCGTATGGTTCGGCCGATGAGGCGCTGCAGGCCTGCAACAGCTTGAAGTCGGCTGGCCTGCCGTCCTGCTTCGTCCAGAGGAATTAGCGGCCGTTTCCTTGACCCCCTTCGGGGGCAGGGTTAATCGGCCCCATGAGCACGCGGGCCTTCACTACCGGCGTATCCGGAACGGAACAGACCCCTGCCGAACGGGCGTCCTTCCGTGCCGAATGCCTGTGGAGCGTCAGCTCCTTCAGGCGTAGCCTCCAGATCGCGGTCCAAGTCACGGTTCCAGCTGTAGAATCGGCGGCGAGCCGTGTCGTTTCTGGCCATTTCGCCAACCTCCTCATTCCCGTGGATGGCGCCCCCGACCCGCTCCATCCAGGGACGACTTCTGCGACAATGATGGATCAGGTGATTCGTCACGGAATTGGGTTCCAGGGTCTGTTAATGAGTAATGACGTGCCGATGAAGTCGCTGACGGGAAGCCTTGGCGAACGAACTTGCAGAAGGTTCGCGGCCGGCACGCCGCTTCACAGCAATGACAATGCGCAACTGGACGCATTGTCCGCAAACACGGCATCCGCATGACTGCAGAAATCCTATCGTTTGAGACCGGCCGGCCTGCAGAGCTCGCCGAGGGCGAACCGGCGTTGGTGGTCGACGTCGAGGGCTATGAAGGCCCGCTGGACCTGCTGCTCGCGCTGGCGCGGCAGCAGAAGGTCGATCTTGCCAAGATCTCGATCCTGGCACTGGCCGACCAGTACCTTCACTTCATCGAAGCTGCGCGAAAGATCAGGCTTGAGCTTGCGGCGGATTATCTCGTGATGGCGGCTTGGCTCGCGTTCCTGAAGTCGCGTCTGCTGCTGCCGGAACCGCCGAGCGCGGAAGGTCCGAGCGCCGAGCAGATGGCAACCGCGCTCGCCAATCGTCTGCGCCGTCTCGAAGCCATTCGCGAAGCCGCGAATCGGCTGATGAACCGGCAACAATTGCTGCGCGACATTTTCCCGCGCGGCGAGCCCGAGCGGATCGCCGAGATCAAGCATCCGAAATACACGGCGACCCTTTACGACCTGCTCACGGCCTATGCCTCGCAGCGCCAGTCGCGCGTGCTGGCGAGCGTGCATCTGGCCAAGCGCACGGTGTGGTCGCTGGCCGAGGCACGCGCCACGCTCGAGCGGCTGGTCGGCAGCATCACCGAGCAGGACGATTGGGGCGTTCTCGACGATTTCCTCGTCCGTCACGTCGCCGATCCGACGCAGCGCGCGACGGTGTTCGCCTCGAGCTTCGCCGCAGCGCTTGAGCTCGTGCGCGAAGGTCAGCTCGAGCTCAATCAGAAACAAGCGTTTGCGCCCATCTATTTCCGGAAGGGGCGTCCTAAACCGGTTCCGGACGCAGCTCCTGCGCCCGACGCGCCGGTCGCTTAAGTGCAAGAAGGAGAAACTGCCATGGCAAGCCTGGCTGAAGTGCGGGTAGAAGAGGCCGAGCCGATGGAGAACGAATCCCAGGCACGTCCCGAAGAGCTGCGGCTGCTGGAAGCGCTGCTGTTTGCTTCGAATGAACCGCTGGATACGGCAACGCTGGCCAAGCGTATGCCGGAGGGTGTGGACGTGAAGGCTGCGCTCGAGCAGCTTCAGGCCGACTACGCCCTGCGCGGCGTGAACCTCGTGCGGGTCGCCAACAAATGGACGTTCCGCACCGCCGGCGATCTTGCCTGGCTGATGACGCGCGAGAGCACCGAGACCCGTCGCCTGTCGCGCGCGGCGATCGAGGTGCTGGCGATCATCGCCTATCACCAGCCGGTGACACGTGCCGAGATCGAGGAAATCCGCGGCGTGGTCACCTCCAAGGGCACACTCGACGTGTTGCTGGAGACCGGCTGGATCAAGCCGCGTGGCCGTCGCAAGACGCCCGGCCGTCCGCTGACCTTCGGGACCACCGAGGAGTTCCTGTCGCAGTTCACCCTGGAACAGCTCGGCGATCTGCCGGGTCTGGAGGAGCTGAAGGGCACGGGCCTGCTGGATTCACGCCTGCCGACTGGCTTCAGCGTGCCGACGCCGTCGGATGACCCGGCGCTTCGCGAGGACGAGGATCCGCTGGAACCGGGTGAGGAGCTTGATCTGGCCCTGGCGCCTGCGGTCGAGCCTGAGACCGAGCCCGAGACGCCGCCGGAAGGTGGCAACGAGGGCGGCGAAGAAGGCTGAGATTGCGGCCTTTTAGCGGACCCCTGCGACCAGTTAACACTAGCAAGATTACGTAGCGCCAACAGCGAATTGGCGCTGCCTTGGTCCTTGTTTTTGGACCTTGCCAAGCCTACGTTCCGGTCAAGATCGGCCGGGTCCCGGCCATGCGCGTTTTGGAGGGTTGCAGGATGGGTTCACTTAGCATTTGGCACTGGATCTTGGTGATCGCAGTGGTCCTGCTGCTGTTCGGCCGCGGCAAGATTTCGGACCTGATGGGCGACGTGGCGCAGGGCATCAAGGCCTTCAAGAAGGGCATGCAGGACGACGACAAGCCCGCCGAGAAGCAGGAGCCCTCGAAGTCCATCGAGCACAATGCCGCGCCGACCGCGGCACGATCCGACGTCGGCAGCAAGGCCGTCTGAGCCAGGAGCACGCGAGACGCGGGAAACGGACCCGATCCTGCGCGTGAGGGATTGGGCCGATCGTGGCTTCGCGTGAACGGAAGACGTCATGTTCGATATCGGGTGGAGTGAGCTGGTTCTGATCGGGGTCGTTGCCCTGGTTGCCATTGGCCCGAAAGAGCTTCCGGGCGTGCTGCGCATGGTCGGCCAATGGATGGGCAAGGCCCGCAAGATGGCCGCCGAATTCCAGGGCCAGTTCCAGGAAGCGATGCGCGAGGCCGAGATGGCCGACCTCAAGAAAAGCTTCGACGAGGTCAAGGAGGCCGCCTCCAGCTTCACCGGCGGCGGCCTGATGACGTCGCTGCAGAAGGACGTCAGCGACGCGCTTCGCGTCGACGCGCTCGACAAGCCAACTGAGACCAGCACGACGACTGTTGTTGATCCCCCCGCGACTTCAAGCGAAGCGCCGGCGACACCGACGACACCTGAAGCCCCAACGCCGGAGACTTTCGTCGAGGCCGAGGCGCATACGGCGGTGAATGAGCCGCTCGCCATCACCCGTGAGGTCGAGCAGGCACCGGTTGCACAAGACACCGCTGCGCAAGACACCGCGCCCGAAGCGATCAAGGACGCCAAAGCGTCATGAGCGACGCCGATATCGAGGCCAGCAAAGCCCCGCTGATGGACCATTTGATCGAGCTGCGGTCGCGGCTGATCAAGGCACTGGTCGGCTTTGGCTTGGCCTTCATCCTCTGCTTCTTCTTCGCCAAGCAGATATTCAACGTTCTGGTATGGCCCTATGTCCTGGCCGTCGGCGACGGCGGAAACGCCAAGCTGATCTATACCGCGTTCCTGGAATATTTCCTGACCCAGCTGAAGCTGGCGCTGTTCGGGGCCGGCTTCATCTCGTTCCCGATCGTTGCAACGCAGATCTACAAATTCGTCGCGCCGGGCCTCTACAAGCACGAGAAGAACGCCTTCTTACCGTATCTGGTCGCGACACCGTTCTTCTTCGTGCTAGGCGCGGCGCTGGTCTACTTCGTGGTGTTTCCTATGCTGGCGCGCTTCTCGCTCGGCATGCAGCAGCTCGGCAGCGACGAGACCGCCAAGATCGAACTGCTGCCGAAGGTCGGCGAATATCTCTCGCTGATGATGTCGCTGATCTTTGCCTTCGGCATCGCGTTCCAGCTGCCGGTGATCCTGACGCTGCTCGGTCGTATCGGCATCGTCACCTCAAAGATGCTGCGCGATAAGCGGCGCTATTTCATCGTGATCGCCTTCGTCATCGCCGCCGTGCTGACGCCCCCCGACGTGATCAGCCAGTGCTCGCTGGCGATTCCCCTGCTGGCCCTCTACGAGGGCTCGATCATCGCGGTGGCGATGGTGGAGAAGAAGGCGGCAGCGGCGAAGTCCACCAGCGGCACGGACGTGTCGACGCCGGCCAATCCGGCGGAGTAGGGCACTTTCGCTCTATCATACCGCTGACCAGCCGATGATTCGTCATGCCCGGGCTTGACCCGGGCATCCACGACTTGATCTAAGGCGGCAGATACGTGGATGGCCGGGATAAACCCGGCCATGACGGGAAAATAGCCATGCACGACATCAAATCGATCCGCGACAATCCGCAAGCCTTCGACGCCGGCCTCGCTCGGCGCGGTCTGAAGCCGTTGTCGGCATCGCTGCTCGCGATCGACGAGAGGCGGCGGGCGTCGATCCTGGCCTCGGAGCAGGCGCAGGCGCGGCGCAACGCGGCCTCCAAGGAAATCGGCGACGCCAAGAAGGCGAAGGACGAGGCGCGCGCGGCGAAGCTGATGGCCGAAGTCGCCGAGCTCAAGACCACGATGCCGGAGCTCGAGGCCGCCGCGAAGGCTGCCGATGAAGAGCTGACCAAAGAGCTGTCAGCGATTCCGAATATTCCCTTCGACGAAGTGCCCGATGGCGTCGACGAGCATGGCAACGTGCAGCACCACGTGTTCGGCGCCAGGCGCAACTACGGCTTTGCGCCGAAGCTGCACGACGATCTCGGCACCGCGCTCGGCTACATGGATTTCGAGGCGGCAGCAAAACTTTCCGGCGCGCGCTTCGTCGTACTGAAGAAGGGGCTCGCACGTCTCGAACGCGCGATCGGCCAGTTCATGCTCGACCTGCACACCAACGAGCACGGTTACACCGAGATCAACCCGCCGCTACTGGTGCGCAACGAGGTGATGTTCGGCACCGGTCAGTTGCCGAAATTCGAGGACGACCAGTTCTGGGCCATCAAGGGCGAGCTTCTGGCCGAGCCCAATCACGAGCGGCTGAAGACCGAGCGCCTCGGCCTGATCCCGACCGCAGAAGTGTCGCTCACCAACCTCGCGCGTGAATCCATTCTCGACGAGAAGCAGTTGCCGATGCGGCTCACCGCGCTGACGCCATGCTTCCGCGCCGAGGCGGGCGCTGCCGGACGCGACACCCGTGGCATGATCCGCCAGCACCAGTTCACCAAGGTCGAGCTGGTTTCGATCACGACGCCCGAGACCAGCAAGGATGAGCTGGAGCGGATGCTGTCCTGCGCGGAACAGGTGCTACAGAAGCTTGATCTCCATTATCGGGTGATGACGCTTTGCGCAGGAGACATGGGTTTTTCGTCGCAAAAAACCTATGACATCGAAGTGTGGATGCCCGGGCAGGGCGACGGCGGCATGTTCCGCGAGATCTCGAGCTGCTCGGTCTGTGGCGACTTCCAGGCGCGGCGCATGGACGCGCGCTCGCGCGGGCCGGACGGAAAGCCGCGCTTCGTGCACACGCTCAACGGCTCCGGTACTGCTGTCGGCCGCGCGCTGATCGCTGTGATGGAGACCTATCAGCAGGAGGACGGCTCGATCGCGGTTCCCAGCGTACTCCAGCCGTATATGGGCGGGTTGAAGGTCGTCGCGCGCGAGTAACAAAGCGTTTTCGAGCGAAGTGGGCACCGGTTCGCGTCAAGAAAACGCGTCAAGCAAAAACAAGACGCGTTGCCGGTCTGAAACGCAGAAACGTTTGGTTGCGAAGATCGGGCGGCCGGCTATCCTGCCGGCTGCCCGCCAACGCGAAACCACCGTCCATGGCTCTGCACCCCGATATCTTCTGGATCGGCCGACAATGGGCGGTGACGGGTGCCGGCATCCAGGCCGTCGATCAGCGCCTTCGGGGTGTGCTGGACATCGACACGACGCGACTCTGGGACGACGCGCTCATTCAAAACCGCAGAGCGAAGGCTGGCGTCAACGTCGAGGATTTTGACAAAGCGCTGACCGTCGCACGCGGCCGCTATCCGCAGATGCCCGCGGCAGAGCCGTTGGTCGCCCAGCTGCAGGCGTTGGGTGTGATCGAAAAATCGCCAGTCGTCAGCCCGGTGGTACCTGCAATGACGCTACGCGCTGAGGGCAAGCTCGCGCGTTTCCTGCCGCAATGGCGCGTCCGCCGCTAAACGTATTGCATGCCTCAATAGTGCATGGGGCCCGGATACCGGAAGTAGGTGGTCGGATCAGCCCAGTGCGAGCGATGTCGTGCTGGCCGTCGCTCCTCTGATGACAATGTTGACGAGGTGCCGGCATTCGGCGTCGACACCGCCAAGGCGCAGGGACCATCGCGCGGACAGCGCTTTGGTATGCACTTGCCGTGTGCGAATTCGAGGTCGTAGACCTGTTCGGACATCGTGACCTGACCGATGCAGAGACACTCGCCCGCGACCGTCATCTGGCCGCCGAGGCAATTGTCCGCATGGGGGCGGACACAGGTGCCGACCGGATCTGTGCCGGTCGCCATCATATGGAAGCCGGCCGGGCAGAGGCATCGTGTATCGCTCGCCGCACGTCATTGCATGCGATGGTGATCAGCGCCCGGGGTGGGGCCGGAGGCGACGCTGCAGGTTCCGAAACCTGGGCCCATCCCGTTCCCGGCCCGCATAGGCCAAGACCGAGCCCGAACAGAATTACGGCTGCAAAGCGGGTCATTCCATGCCCAGTCGGCTGAAAATGCGTGGGAAAAATACGATGCCGCGCTGCGGCGCGGCAATGAGCTAGATCACAGACGACGCCTGGATTGCTTCGCCGAATTCCTGCGGTTGGCCGGTTTGCCTGATCCGCCATAGCCGGATAAGACGGCCTGACCCCAGCTTCAGGAATCGACCACCGGCATGCGCATTCTCTGTACCAATGACGACGGCATCCACGCTCCCGGCCTCAAGGTCTTGGAAGAGATCGCACGCGCGCTTTCCGAAGATGTCTGGGTGGTGGCGCCCGAGCTCGATCAATCCGGCGTGTCGCATTCGCTGTCGCTGAATGATCCCCTGCGCCTGCGCGAAGTCGGGCCGCGCCACTTCGCCGTGCGTGGTACGCCGACCGACTGCGTCATCATGGGCGCGCGCCATATCCTCGGCGCCAAGCTCCCCGATGTGGTGCTCTCCGGCGTCAACAAGGGCCGCAACGTTGCCGAGGACGTGGTTTATTCCGGCACCATCGCCGGCGCGCTCGAAGGCACCATCCTGGGCATACCGTCGTTCGCGCTGTCGCAGGAATTCAGCATCGAGACGCGCGAGCGTCCGCCGTGGGACACTGCGCGCAAATTCGGGCCGGACATCCTGCGCAAGGTGATCAAGGCTGGCATCCCGAAGGACACCGTCATCAACGTCAACTTCCCGTCCTGCACGCCGGAAGAGGTGCTCGGTATCCGCGTCACGCGGCAGGGCAAGCGCAATCTCGGCTTCTTGCGGATCGACGAACGCCGGGACGGCCGCAACAATCCCTATTTCTGGATCGGTTTCGAACGCGCAGCGATGTTGGACACGCCGGCCGAGGGCACGGATCTCGCCGCGCTGCGCGAGCGCTACATTTCGGTCACGCCGCTGCGGCTCGACCGTACCAATGAAGCGTTTTCCGCTGAGTTGAGCGAGACGTTGAAGTAGCGGCTAGTCGCCGCGGAGCGCGGCTTCGATCGTCTTGCCGAGTGCGTCGAGCTGAAACGGCTTCTGCAGAGCCGGTCGATCGCGATACTGCTCGGGCAGGCCCGATGAG
>JAEWHT010000143.1 GCA_023387695.1 Pseudomonadota bacterium
CGCCGATGACGATGAAGGAGACGATGGTGGTCACGGTGCCGAGCGCGTAGAGCGAGGGCGAGGTGACGTTCAGCGTCATGCTCCAGATTTCCAGCGGCAGCGTGTTCAGCGAGCCCGCCGTCTGGAGGCTGCGCGCGAACTCGTCATAGGACAGCGTGAAGCCGAACAGCGCGACGGCGACCAAGCCGGGTGCGAGCACCGGGATCATCACCAGCCAGATCGACTGCCAGCGGCTGGCGCCGAGGTCGTAAGCCGCCTCCTCCCAGACATGGTTGAAGCGCGACATCACCGCGAACATCACGAGCACGCCGAACGGCAGCGTCCAGGACAACTGCGCGCCAAGCGCCGAGGTGTACCAGCTCGCATCCAGCCCGAGCGCCTGAAACAGCAGCCCCGTGCCGAGACCAAGCACCAAGCCAGGCGCGACCAGGCTGCCGATCATCATGTAGAAGACGAATGTGTCGCCGCGAAAGCGCTTGCGGAAGCCGAGCCCGGCGAGGAACGAGACCACGACGGTAATGATGGTGACGATCACCGCAAGCTTGATCGAGCGATCGAACGAGCCCTTGACGTCGCCGGTCCGTGCTTGCGTGAAGAGATCGACGAACCAATGCATTGAGTGTCCCTTCATCGGGAACACGAGGCCGCCCCTGATATCCTGGAACGATAGAATGTAGATGCAGAACATCGGCCCATAGAGCGCGATCACGTAGGCGGCGAACAGCGTTGCCAGCACATAGAACGTCCAGGGACGACCGCCCTTGCTCGGTGCGATCGCCTTGGTCGTGACGGGTGCGACAGACTTTGATGTGTCGGTTTTGGGGATATCAGCAAGAGCCGCGCTCATCGCGTGATCTCCTGCCGGATATCGACGGTGCGCAGGATCAGCGAGACGATCGCGACGAGGACCAGCGTCAGCAGCACGGCGCTCGCCGCGGCGGTCGGATATTGCAGCACGCCGACATCTTCATAGAACGCGCTGACCACCGAGGCCGAGCCGCCGCCGGACATCACCTTCACCACGAAGAAATCGCCCATCACGATCGAGACCACGAAGATGGTGCCGAGCGCGATGCCGCTCTTGGACATCGGCACAACGATCAGGCGCATGATGTCGAAGCGGCTGGCGCCGGCGTCGATAGCGGCTTCGATCAGCTTCTTGTCGATCCGCGCCATGGAATTGAAGATCGGCACGATCATGAAGATCGTGAGCTGGTGGACATAGGCGATGACGACGGCGAGGTCGGAGAACAGCAGCACTTCCAATGGCTGATGTATCACGCCCATCGCCAGCAGCGCCTGGTTGATCAGGCCTTCCTTTCCGAGTAGCGGAATCCAGGAAATCATGCGGATGATGTTCGAGGTCCAGAACGGCACCGTGCACAAGAGAAACAGGCCGATTGCGAGCAACTGGTTACGAACATGGAAGACGAGGAAATAGGCAACGAAGAAGCCGATGATGAGGGTGAAGACCCAGGTCAGCACGGTGAATTTGATGGTCGCCAGATACAATTTCAGCGTCAGCGCGGAGTGCAGCACCTCGACATAGCTTGCGAGCGTGAAGCCCGGCGTCAGCCCGCCAAAGCCGTCAGTTGCGAAGAAGCTCGCGGCCAGCACGACGAGAATTGGCGCCACGAAGAACGGTACAAGCACCAGAACCAGCGGCGACACATAGAGCCAGCCGGCGAGGTTGGATCGAGATGGACTTGCACTTGGCTGCATATCAGCAATGGCCTCGAAGTCGGTCTTGTCAGCACCGGCGCGTGACGGCGCCGGTGCTTCGTTGACGTCAGGGAAAGCAGGTTTCAGGCCACCTTGAAGTCGTTCCAGCGCTTGTTCATGTAGGCCGCTTCATCCATCAGCGTGTTCCAGCACGAGATGTTCTTGACGCGATCGAGGAACGAGCCGCCGTCGCGCTTGGTGCCGCTCTTCTCCATCGGCACGCCATAGGGATCGTTGACGACTTCAGGCGCGGGCTGGCCCTCGTACCAGAACGCCCATTCGGCAGGCGTCAGGAATTTCTTCGCGGTCGAGGGCACCGGGCTGTAATAGCCGTAGCGTGCGACGAAGCCGCCCTGCCAGCCGGAGAGATACCAGTTGAGATATTCGTAGGCGGCATCGAGCTTCTTGCCGGAGAGATGCTTCATCAGGCCCATGCCGTTGCACCAGCCGCGATAGCCTTCCTTGCCGTTCTTGACGTTCACAGGCGCGTAGACGCAGGGAATTTCCTTCACGCGCACGGCGGCGACGGCCGGCGACCACATCGACTGGATCACCACTTCGCCTGCGGCCATCAGCTGCACCGACTGGTCGAAGGTGGTCCAGGTCGCGCGGAACTGGCCCTGCTTCTTCAGTTCGATCAGCTTGTTGCAGGTAAAGTCGATCTCCTCCTTGGTCATGTTGCCCTTGTTGCCGTACTTGATCAGTCCGGCACTTTCGAAGCAGAGCGCGGCATCCATGATGCCGATCGCGGGCACATCGAGGATTGCGGCCTTGCCCTTGAACTTGGGATCGATCAGGTCCTTCCACTCGGTCACTTCGTGGCCGACGAGATCGGGGCGATAGCCGATGGAGTCGGCGTTGTAGACCTGCGGCAGGAAGGTCGCCCACTCGGTGACACCGTCGTTGAGGTCGGTCGAGTCGGGCTTGGCGATGTACATGGCTTCATAGGGCGAAATGCCCTGGCGCGGGATCTTGTGACCGTCGATCTCGCCCTTGGTGAAGATCGGCAGGATGTTGTCGAACTCCTTGATCTTCTTGACCTCGATGCCCTGGATCACACTGCGCTTGGCGGCGAGCTTGGCCTGCCAGCCCTCGAGATCGGCGATATCGACCGTATTAGGCTGGCTTATGAAGCGGTTGATGGCGGCAGAGGTGTCGAGGTTCTGCATCGTCACCTTGAAGCCGAGATCCTTGGCGGCTTGGTCGCCGATCGCCTTCACCACCGAGTAGGACACGCCGACATGACGCAGCTCGATGTCCTTGATTTCCTGCGCCCAGATGGTCGGGAATCCGCGGATGGCATCCGACCCTGCGGCCGCGCCCGCAACGGCCGCCGCACCCTTCAACAGCGTACGCCGGCTCAGCTTTTTCGTCGGTCCCGCACCCATTCCCGCCGGATTGGAGGTGGACGTCCCCTTCGTCTCGTCAGACATGGCAACCCTCGTTGGTTACGAAGAACGCTCGCACCGATCGCCATTGATCGGCTGCTTCCGTGATCAGTTGTGCGTGAGGCTATGGCTGGGATTTTGCGAAGTAAAATTGGAAGTAAAAATTCGCTGCATAAACGCGGCTAATGGATCAGGCCGCTGCATTTGCTTTTGGCAGACGCGCATAAGAAGGCGTCAGGCCGTGTATGCAAGGCCATGAGAACAGCCTCGCCGGCTCGCTCACGCGGCAGGTGTGACGACGATTGCGCTGTGATGTGCTGTGACGTTGTGCGCGGCGGGCAACAAAAAAGCTGCGCGCCGCGTAACCATCTTCAGGATTTGAGCGTGTCGCGCGCCGTCTCCGGCGTCATCAACGTCGCGATGATGGTGATGATCGAGAGCCCGATGATGTAGAGCGACACTGGCCAGTAGGCGCCGGCCCAGGCGAGCAGCGCGGGTGCGATCAGCGGCGAGAAGCCGCCGCTTAGCGCGGCTGCGACATTTGCGCCGAGCGAGGCGCCGCTGTAGCGCACCTGGGTGCGGAACAACTCCGGCATGAACGCAGCCTTGGGTCCGAACAGCAGCGCATGCGTCAGCGTCATCGTGACGACGAGCGCGAGCGTGATCAGCGCGGGCTCCTTGGTGTCGAGGAACCAGAACAGCGGAAACGCCAGCGCCACCGTGAAAACGGCGCCTGCGAGATAGAGCGCTTTGCGGCCGAAGATGTCGGAGAGCCAGCCGGCGAGAGGCAGCGTCGCAAATTCCACGACTGCGGCATAGACCACAGCATTGAGGATCACCTGGCGCGGGATGCCGAGCTTTGCCGTGGCGTAGACGACGACGAACACTGTGAGCAGATAAGCGAGCCCCACTTCCGACACGGTGATGCCGATCGCCAGCAGGAAGCTGCGCCAGTCGCGACGCAGAACTTCCCAGACCGGCTGCGCCAGCACTTCCTTGCGCTCGACGACGTCCTTGAAATGCGGTGTCTCCGCGAGCTTCAGCCGCACGATGAAACCGATGCCGACCAGCAGAATGCTGATCAGGAATGGCACGCGCCAGCCCCAGCTGAGAAAGTCTGCTTCAGGCAGTTGCGTCATCAGGCCGAAAATTCCGGTGGAGGCGGCAACGCCGACGGGAAAGCCGATCTGCACCAGGCTGCCATAGAATCCCCTGCGGTTGCCGGCATGCTCGACGACCATGACGACCGCGCCGCTCCATTCGCCGCCAAGGCCGATGCCCTGGATGAAGCGCAGGACGACGAGGAGGATTGGCGCCCACACGCCGATCTGGCTGTAGGTCGGCAGGCAGCCGATCAGGAAAGTACCGAGCCCCATCGCGATCATGGTCGCGACCAGCATCCTCTTGCGACCGAGCCGGTCGCCGTAATGCCCGATAATGGCGCCGCCGATCGGCCGCGCCACGAAGCCGACCGCATAGGTCGAGAATGCCGCGAGCGTGCCGACAAAGGGATCGAAGCTCGGGAAGAACAGCTTGTTGAGCACGAGTGCGGCTGCCGTGCCGTAGATCAGGAAGTCGTACCATTCGATCGCGGTGCCGAGTGCACTCGCCCACACCACATGCGCCGTTGTCGATCGCTCCGTTTCGCCGGAGATCCCCGTTGCTGCAATCATTACCATCCGCCCCTTATTCCAGAGGGCATCATGGCCAATCGTCGTGACGGTTGCAACTTGCGGAAGCATTTCACCCCTCTCGTGCCCCGGACGCTGCGCAGCGTCTCTTCGACGGTGCGCTGCAGAGCCGGGGCCCACGCCTCCTCGGCGATCCGTGCGGCATGGGTCGAGGCTCTGCGCAGCAGCGAAAGAACGCTGCAGCGCGTCCGGGACACGAGCGTGACGAGCAAGCTGCTTTATTCGCTATTGACAAATTCATTCGCTAATATCTAATTTACCATTAGAACAACCCGCCGCGCCAAGCGGCCCATAAAAGTGAGGGAACGACGATGAGAGGGCTTTTGGCCTGCGCCATGCTCGCGGCCATGACGTCTGCTGCCATGACCACGGCTGCCACCGCACAAGTCTCCGACGACGTGGTGCGGATCGGCGTGCTGACGGATCTGTCGAGCTGGGGCCGTGACAATTCCGGGCCGGGCTCGGTCGAGGCCGCCAAGATGGCGGTGGAGGAGTTCGGGCCGACGGTGCTCGGCAAGCCGATCGAGATCATCAGCGCCGACCACCAGATGAAGACCGATGTCGGCGTGAATATCGTGCGCGGCTGGTTCGACAACGGCAAGGTCGATGCCGTCGCCGACATTCCCAATTCCGGCATTGCGATCGCCGTGCACAACATGGTGCGCGAGCGCAACAAGATCGCGCTTCTTTCCGGCCCCGGCGCGAGCTCGCTGACCGACGAGCTGTGCAGCCCCAACACCGTGCACTTCACCTACGATACCTATGCGCTGTCCAAGGTGACGGCGTCCGCCGTGATCAAGGAAGGCGGCAAGTCCTGGTACTTCATCACCGCGGACTACGCGTTCGGCCAGCAGCTGGAGAAGGACGCGACGCGCTTCATCAACGAGATGGGCGGCAAGGTGCTCGGCGGCGTCAAGCATCCGACCAACACCGCCGACTTCTCCTCCTTTGCGCTGCAGGCGCAGAGCTCGAAGGCTGACGTCGTTGCGTTTGCCAATGCCGGCCAGGACACTGACAACGCCATCAAACAATCCGGCGAATTCGGCCTCGTGCAGGGCGGCCAGAAGCTCGTAGGTCTGTTGATGTTCGACACCGACGTGCATGCGATCGGGCTGAAGTCGGCGCAGGGCACCTACATGACCACGGCGTCGTACTGGAACATGGACGAGCAGACCCGCGCCTGGTCCAAAAAATTCTTCGCCCGCACCAATGTGATGCCGACCATGATCCAGACCGGCGTCTACGGCTCCGTGCTGCATTATCTCAAGGCCATCAAGGCCGCCGGCACCGATGACCCGGCCAAGGTGATGGCCAAGATGCGCGAGCTGCCGATCGAGGATATTTTCGTCCATGGCGGACGCCTGCGCGAAGACGGCCGCGTCATCCGCGACATGTATCTCGCCAAGGTGAAGTCGCCCGAGCAATCCAAGGAGCCCTGGGATTATCTGGAGATCATCAAGACGGTGAAGGGCGAAGACGCCTATCGCCCGGTCTCCGAATCCAAATGTCCGCTGTTGAAGAAGTGAGGCCCTGATGACCGGCAACGAGCGCAACGCAACTGAGACTTACGAGTGCGATGTGCTCGTGGCCGGATCGGGCTGTTCCGGCATGTCGGCGGCGATCACCGCGGCCTCTCGTGGCCTGAATGTGCTGGTCGTCGAGAAGGAGCCGCGCTTCGGCGGCACCACCGCGCGTTCCGGCGGCTGGCTGTGGATCCCCGGCACGTCGCTGGCGAAAGCCTACGGTATCGCGGAGACGCCGGAGCAGGCGCGCACGTATCTGCGGCACGAGGCCGGCAACAATTTTGATGCCGCGCGTGTCGATGCTTTCCTGACCGCCGGTCCCGAGGCCGTCGATTTCTTCACAACCAAGACTGCGCTGCGCTTCGACATGCCGCTGGTCTTCCCGGACTATCACGCCGAGGCGCCCGGCGGCACGCAGGGTGGCCGCTCCATGGTGACGCGCCCGTTCGACGGCCGCGAACTCGGCGACCAGATCAAGACGCTGGGCATGCCGCTGCCTGAGCTCACCGTGTTCGGGATGATGCTGGGCTCTGGCAAGGAGATCATCCACTTCATGCGGGTGACGAAATCGCTGACGTCGGCGGTCTATGTCGCGAAGCGCCTGTCGCGCCATCTGATGGATGTGCTGCGCTACGGCCGCGGCATGACGCTGACCAATGGCAATGCGCTGGCCGGGCGCCTGGCCAAATCCGCGCAGGATCTGAAGATCCCGATGTGGCTGTCCTCGCCCGTGCGCGAGCTGACGGTCGAGAACGGCGCTGTCACCGGCGCGATCGTTTCGCGCGAGGGGCGCGACGTGCGTGTCCGCGCTCGGCAAGGCGTCGTGCTCGCCTGCGGTGGTTTTCCGCATGACGTCGAACGCCGCAAGAAGATGTTTCCGCATGCACCGACCGGCAACGAGCATTTCTCGCCTGGCCCGACCGGTAACACCGGCGACGGCCTGCGCCTCGCGGAAAGCGCCGGCGGGCATGTCGAGGATCGGCTGCCGAATGCGGCGGCGTGGGTGCCGGTGTCGCTCACCACGCGCAAGGACGGATCAAAGGGCGTGATGCCGCATTTCATCGACCGCGCCAAGCCCGGCGTGATCGCGGTGATGCGCGACGGCAAGCGCTTTGCCAATGAGGGCAATTCCTATCACGATTTCGTCCAGGCCATGATCAAGGCCGCCAAGCCCGGCGAGGAGATCGCGGCCTATCTCGTCTGCGATCACCCGACGCTGCGCAAATACGGGCTCGGCTGCGTGCCGCCGTTCCCGATGCCGCTCGGCCATCACCTCGCGACCGGCTATCTCATGCGCGGCGATACGCTGGAAGCGCTGGCAGCGAAGGCCGGCATCGACGCCAAGGCATTCGCCGAGACGGTCAAGCAGCTCAATGCGACGGCGCCGCAGGGACACGACGTCGCCTTCGGCAAGGGATCAAAAGCCTATAACCGTTACCAGGGCGACGCCATGCACGGCCCCAATCCCTGCATCGCGCCGATCGAGAACGGCCCGTTCTACGCCATCAAGATGGTGGTCGGCGATCTCGGCACCTATGCCGGCATCGTCACCGACGAGAACGCGCGGGCGCTGGATTCGGAGGGCCGGGTGATTCCCGGGCTCTATGCTGCCGGCAACGACATGGCGAGCATCATGGGCGGCAATTATCCCGGCGCCGGCATCACGCTTGGGCCGGCGCTGACCTTCGGCTACATTGCCGGCCGTCATCTCGCCGACAGCGCCGCCAAGCGCGACGCGGCGTAAGCTTAAGCGCATCGGGGGCGCATGAAGAGAGAAAGCCGCGGCATCCAGTCGATCGAAGTCGGCGGAGAATTGCTCCGTGCGCTCGCCAGAAGTGGCGAGCCGATGATGCTGCGCGATCTCGCACGCGAGGCCGGCATGACGCCGGCCAAGGCGCATCCCTATCTCGCCAGTTTCTCGCGCATCGGCCTGATCGAGCAGGACGAGACCACCGGTCGCTACGAGATCGGCGCGCTGGCGCTGGAGCTCGGCCTGATCAGCCTGCGCCGCCTATCCGGCGTCCGCATCGCGCAGCCGAAGATCGCCGCACTCGCAAGCCAGATCGGCCACGCCGTCTCGCTCGCGGTCTGGGGCACGCATGGCCCGACCGTGGTGCAACTCGAAGAGCCCGGCCAGCCCGTGCACATCGTGATGCGCGCGGGATCGGTGATGGCGCTGCTGGAGACGGCAACCGGCCGTGCCTTCGCAGCCTTCCTGCCGGAGAAGACGATCAACGCCGCGCTCGAAAGCGGGCTCGATCGCCAAGGCGTCGGTTACAATCCAAAGCGGCCGATCAAAGGCACGAAGGTCGGGGAGATGCTGACGGAGGTCCGCAAGCACGGCCTCGCCCGCGCGCTCGGCGATCCCCTACCCGGCGTCAATGCGTTCTCCGCGCCGGTGTTCGACCATTCCGGCCATGTCGCACTTGTCATCACCGCGATGGGGCCGGAAGGCACGTTCGATGCGCGCTGGGACAGCCCGATCGCCCACGCCCTGCGCGATTGTGCGGGGAGCATTTCGAAGCGGCTCGGGTACGGGATGACAATCGCGGCGGAGTGACCGCCTCTACTTGTCCTTCACCGGTACCGTGTAGTTCAGAATCAGGCGCCCGCCATCCGGATAGATCGTCTGCCCGGTGATGTAGGATGCATCGTCACTCGCGAGGAACGCCACGACCGACGCGACCTCGCTCGGCTCGCCGCCACGGCCGGCTGGCGTGCGCGACATCACGGTTTTGCGGGCGTCTTCCGAGGTGTAGATCGACGACGCCACCATGTCGGTCAGAATCGTGCCGGGGCCGACCGCGACGACGCGGATGTTGTGCGGGGCGAGCGCGACGGCCGCGACTGACGTCAGCTGCTTCATGCCGCCCTTGGACATGGCATAGGTGGCAAGCGCCGGGATCGCCAGCAGCGCGTTCACCGAGGACATGTTGATGATGACACCGCCACCGCCTTGCGCGATCATCTGCTTGGCTGCCGCCTGCACGCCGAAGAACGCGCCCTTCAGATTGATGCCGATGACATCATCGAATTCTTCTTCGGTAATCTCGAGGATGTCGCGGTTGCGCGCAACGCCGGCATTGTTGACCATGATATCGAGCCGGCCGAACTCACGGACCGCGGTCGCGACTAGGCGATCCACATCCGCGCGCCGCGCGACGTGGCACGGCACAGCATAGAGCTCCTTGGGCTTGCCCAGCTCGTTGACCGTCTTCTCGAGCGCGTCGGTATCGACGTCAGAGATGACCACCTTGACGCCGTCGTCGAGGAAGCGCTTTGCGCAGGCCTTGCCGATGCCGCGCGCTGCGCCGGTGATGACGGCGACCTTGCCGGATAGTTTCATGGGGCTCACTCCAGGATAGCTGCTTGCGCAACGGGCTATCCCGGAGAGGACTTCCGTTCAAGCCGCCGCGAAGCCGAGATGAGCACGGAACCGATTCTTGATAAAGACGGCATCGCGCGACGGCAGTGACCGCGGCGGATTTTCGGCCCTGACTTTGATGACAAAAAGCCGCGGACCATCGGCCGGCTCGGCGATTTGCGTGGCGAGGCGTTGCACCTCCTCGATCGTCCGCGCAGTGGCCGTCGCAGCAAAGCCGCAAGCCGTCGCGATGGCCGTGAGATCGACACCGCGGCCGGTGTGGCTCGCCTGCATCCCGGTTTCGCCAAAATGCTGGTTGTCGATCACGACGATGTCGAGGTTGCGCGGGCGCGCGACGCCGATTGTGGCGATGCCGCCGAGGCCCATCAGCTGCTCGCCGTCGCCGGTCAGCGCGAGGACACGCTTGGTAGGCTGCGCCTGTGCAAGGCCAAGGCCGATCAGCGCAGCGCCGCCCATGGCACCCCAAAGGTAGAAATTGTCGTCGCGGTCGCCGGTCGCGTGCAAATCGTAGGTCGGCGAGCCCAGGCCGGACACGACAAGCATATCCTTGCGGTTCTTCAGAAGCGCAGCAACGGCGGCGCGGCGATCGAGCTCGGACGGAACGGTCATCATCATCACCACTTCTTCTTGCCGATCAGGCGTTGCCCGATCAGGACCGCAATCTGCTGGTCGGATTCGTAGGCAAGCGAGGCGGCGGACTCGACGGTCTCGACCAGATCCTCGGCCGTCTCCGCGCGCATGACCTTCAGGCCGATCGCCTCCAACGAAGGTTGCGTCGCCCGGCTCATCGGCACCTGCCAGGGATTGAACTCGGCCCATTCGCCGCGCATCGTCACCAGCATCAGAAGCGGAAAGCGGCCGATCGCCGACAGCGACAGCATGTTGATGCAATTGCCGACGCCGCTCGACTGCATCAGCAGCACGCTGCGCTGCCCGCCGAGCCAGGCGCCTGCGGCGATGGCAATGCCCTCTTCCTCGGTCGTCAGCACGTTGGTGGTGACCTCAGTGTCGGCCGAGAACATGCGGATGAGCTGGCTGTGGCCGGCGTCCGGCACGTAGGACATCTGCTTGACGTCGGCGGCCTTCAGGACGCGATAGAGCTCGGACGGCCAGTCGGTTTCGGGATTGGGCTTGGGGCTATGCACCTGACGTCTCCGTGAATTTCGAGCGGCACGCTAGCGATGTTCGCGTGCAAAGGCTCTGACCGTCTGGGACGACCAGATATCCAAGGATTGTATAGCTGCGGAATCGCGCAACATCTCGCCGCGAGTCAAGAATCGTAGGGTGGGCAAAGGCGCGCTTGCGCCGTGCCCACGATTCAACCGTGGGCACGCTTCGCTTTGCCCACCCTACGATACTGCCGTCGCGGATACCTCAATTCGCCGCAGCTCTCACCGCCGCCGGCATATAGATCTGCGCGTAGCCTTCCTTGATCGCAGAGGTGATGCGATCGAGACGGCGGTCGATGTGCTTTTCCAGGACGGAGACGCAGACCTCTTCGTTCCGCGCTTTCAACCCCTCGATAACCGCGCGGTGCTCGGCTTGCGTGTTCGAGCGGTTGATGCTGTCCATGTCGATCCAGCGGACGAAGCGGATGCGGGCGTTGACGTTGCGCAGGACGCGCAGCATCTCGGCATTGTTCGACATGCCCATCAGCCGCTCGTGAAAGGTCTCGTCGAGTTCGACCAGCTCCACCGAGGTTCGCTCGCCGGGATCGGGGCCAGTGGCTTCGAGGAATTTCAGCAGCGAGTCGATGTCTTCATCCTTGGCGCGTTTGATGGCGAAGCGCACCGCGGCAACCTCGATCGACTTGCGCAGCTCGTAGAGATCGAAAATCTCGTGCGCGTCGAGCTCGCGGCAGAAGAAGCCTTTGCCTGGCGTGAAGCGCAGGAAGCCTTCGGTGTTGAGGCGATTGAGAGCTTCGCGCAGCGGCGTGCGGCTGACGCCGAGGCGCTTGGCCAGCTCGCCCTCGTTGAGCCGTTCGCCCGGCTTGAACTCATAGCTCACGGCCATCGCCTTGAGCTGTTCATAGACGCGATCGACGATACTGTCGGAAGCCAGTTCCAAATTGCTCATATCAACTGCATTCATGCCCGCACACAGCCCAATATACCGGGGCTGCGGGAGCGATTGCAATGCAAAGGAAAGAGCTTGCTCAGGGCCTTGGGACAGCTTGACTCAGGAGAAGGCGCGCGGGCGCAGTCCAGCATGAAACCAGGTGATCATGGAATAGATGTCGTAGACCGGCAACCCGACCTCGGCCTGTAGCGCAGCCGCATAAGGCGGCATGTTGGTGCATTCTAGCACGATGGCGCCGACGTCAGGATATTTCGCGACCAGCTCTTTTCCAGCCTCGACCACGTCACGCTCGGCTTGCGCGACGTCCATGTCGTCCTTCTCGGCCTTGATCAGCACGCGAAAAAATTCCTTGCCATGCTCGGTGCCGACCAGCGGCGTATCGAGCGGCACACCGGCGCCTTCGAGATGGGCGGACGTCAGGGTCGAGCCCGACACCGTGACGAGGCCGACGCGCTTGCCCGGTGGCAAGGTCGCCTGCACCCACGGCACCTGCATCAGCGATGAGGTCGCAACCGGCACACCAACCGCCGCCGCGATCTCCTTCTGGAACAGCGAGAGGAAGCCGCAATTGGTGGTGATGGCTTCAGCGCCCAGCCGCACCAGATCCTTGGCGGCGTCGATGAAATCGGGCAGCAGGCCGGCCGCGCCCTTCAGCACCACCTTCTCCGGCGATGCCCCGCTCACCACGCGGTAGAGCACCGGGAATGGCCAGGTCGTACCGTTGCCCATGTCGCCGGGAATGCGAGGGAAACGTGCTTCCAGCATCAAAATACCGAGCGGCGCGCCGTAGATGGCCTTGCCACCACGGGCGATGCGGGAGGAGGAGCCGGAAGAATAAGTCATGGTGCGATCTCAGAGGAAACGGTTGGGCGAAAACGGCGCGAGCGGAATTTCAGGCGGCTTGCCGCTCACGAGCTGGGCGACGAGACGACCTGTGCGGGCCGAACTGACGAGACCGATATGGCCGTGGCCGAAGGCATAGACGACATCGCGCGAGGCGCGCGCATAGCCGATGCAGGGAATGCCATCCGGCATGCTCGGCCGATGACCGAACCAGGTCTTGATGCGCGAGGCCGGAATGTCCCTCGGCAGTTTAGGGAACATGCTGAGGAGATGGTCGCGCAGAATCTCGGCGCGCTGCCAGTTCGGCGCAGCCTCTAAGCCGGCGATCTCGACGGTGCCGGCGGCACGCAGGCCCTTGTTGGTCCAGTTCACCACCATCTTCGCGTCGGACGCCATCATCGAGCTGCGCGGACCGGATTCCGGATTCTCGATCATGACGTGATAGCCACGCTCGGTTTCGAGCGGCAGGGGATCGCCGACGGAAGCCGTCAACCGCTTTGAATGCGCACCGGCCGCAACCACGGCAGCATCACAAGCGATTTCGCCGGCCTCGGTGAGGACAGCGACGAGCTTGTTGCCGGACAGCTTGAGGCCCGTCGCCTTGGCGCGCACGAGTTTTGCTCCATTCGCCAGCGCATGTTGGGCCAAGGCTGCAACATAAGCGCCGGGATCACGACAGCGACCGGCCTCTTCCACCACCACACCAAAGGTATAGCGCGGATGCAGATCCGGCTCGCGCTGACGCATCTCGTCGGCGTTGAGCTCCATCCACTGGACGCCAACCTTCTTGCGCAGGCGCCAGCCGAGATCGTTGTCGAAATTGCCGCGCGAGGGGAACACGTGCATCACGCCGTTGCGCTCGACCAGCTCGGGCACACCCGCTTCCTCTGCGAGCTTCCGGTGCAGCAGCGGCGCGTCCTTCAGGAGATCGCGCAGCGCAAACGCCGTTGTCTCGACGCGCGCCTCGGTCCAGCCCGAGAGCAGATATTTAATCAGCCAGGGCAGCGCTTTTGGCAGATAGGACCAGCGGATCGCGAGCGGGCCGAGCGGGTCCATCAGATAGCCCGGCACCTTCTTCCAGACGCCGGGCTCGGCCGGTGGGATCACCGAATGCGATGACAGCCAGCCGGCATTGCCATAGCTCGCCGCCTGTTCGCCACCGGGCTCGCCTGCGTCGATCAGCGTGACGCGGTGTCCCTCGCGCAGCGCCTCGATGGCGCTGATCACGCCGATTGCACCGGCTCCGATGATGGCGACGTGGCGGCCCTCTGCCATCGGTTACGCCTTCACCGCCGGCGCAAAGTCCTTGCCGACCGAGATCGCGCGGGGATCGATGATGCAATGAAGGATCGACGGCTTGCCCGAGGCGAGTGCACGCTCGAACGCCGGCGCGAATTCTTCCGTGCGCTCGACGCGCTCACCATGACCGCCGAACGCCTTTGCATACATCGCAAAGTCCGGGTTCTTGAGCTGCGTGCCGACGACGCGACCGGGATAGTCGCGCTCCTGGTGCATGCGGATGGTGCCGTATTGCGAATTGTCGACGACGATCACAATCAGCGGTGCATCATACTGCACGGCGGTCGCGAATTCCTGGCCGTTCATCAGGAAGCAGCCGTCGCCGGCAAAGGCCACGACGACGCGATCCGGATATTGCCGCTTGGCGAGCACGCCGGCCGGCACGCCGTAGCCCATCGAGCCCGAGGTCGGCGCAAGCTGCGAGGCAAAGCTGTGGAAGCGGTGATGGCGATGGATCCAGCCGGCATAGTTGCCGGCGCCGTTGCAGACGATCGCGTCCTTCGGCAGGCGATCGCGCAACCAGGTCATGACCTGGCCGTACTGGAACGCGCCCGGCAGCTCGCGCGCCTTGTCGGTCCAGGCGAGATAGTCCGCATGTGCCTTGGCGGCCTCGCCCTTCCAGGCAACAGCACCTGCGGGCTTCAGCGTGTCGACGGCGGCGGCAAACGCAGCCGGCGTCGCCTGGATCGCGAGGGCCGGCTGATAGACGCGGCCAAGCTCTTCGGAGCCCGGATGCACGTGGATCAGCTTCTGCTTCGGCGTCGGAATATCCAGCAGCGTGTAGGACGAGGACGGCATTTCCGACATGCGGCCGCCGATCAGCAGAATGACATCGGCGTTGTCGATGCGCGCCTTCAGGCCCGGGCTCGGTCCGATGCCGAGATCGCCGGCATAATGCGAATGATCGGCGTCGATCAGCGACGCCCGGCGGAACGAGGTCGCAACCGGCAGGTCGAACCGCTCGGCGAAGCGCGCGATGCTCTTGGTGGCAGCATCGCTCCAGCGCGAACCGCCGAGGATCACCAGCGGCGCCTTGGCGCCGGCAAGCATCGCACTGACCTGCTCGATGTCAGCGGGCGCGGGCCAGCTCACCGCGGGCTCGATGCGCATGGCGTCGGCAACGGCTGCGGTCTCGGTCAGCATGTTCTCCGGCAGCGCAATCACGACGGGACCCGGGCGACCCTGCATGGCGACGCGGAAGGCGCGCGCGACCAGTTCGGGAATGCGGTCGGGACGATCGATCTCGACGGCCCATTTTGCCATGGTGCCGAACACCGCCTTGTAGTCGAGCTCCTGGAACGCCTCGCGCTCGAGCATGCCGGTATCGACCTGGCCGACGAACAGGATCATCGGCGTCGAGTCCTGCATCGCGATATGGACGCCGTGGCTGGCATTGGTCGCGCCGGGGCCGCGGGTGACGAAGCAGACGCCGGGACGTCCCGTGAGCTTGCCATAGGCTTCCGCCATCATCGCGGCGCCGCCTTCGGCGCGACAAATCACGACGTCGATCGGGCTGTCATGCAGCGCATCGAGCGCCGCAAGGTAGCTCTCGCCGGGCACGCAGGTGACGCGGTCGACACCTTGCGCGACCAATTGGTCGATCAGGATCTGGCCCCCGGTGCGGGTGTTTCTGATGGTCATGACAGCTCCCTGCAGGCTTTAACGAATGCGTTTTTGTTCCGAGCTGGCGTAGGACAGGCGGAAACAAGGTGCAAGGCCGATGCCGACAGTGCAGACGGCATCGGCCCGCATGTCAACGCCGCGCGGCGATCGCAATCACCTCGATGCGAAAAGCGGGATCGGCCAGCTCGACCTTGCCGCAGGCGCGGCATGGCGTGTTGCCGGGCACGACCCAGGCGTCATAGACCGCGTTCATCGCGTCGAAATCGTCCATGGTCTTGAGCCAGACCTGCACGCTGAGCAGACGCGACTTGTCGGTGCCGGCGCGCGCCAGCATGTCGTCGACCTTGGCCAGCGCCTCCTTGGTCTGCTGGGTGATGTCGGCAGTCTTGGTATCCGCCACTTGCCCGGCGAGGAACACGAGATCGCCGAACACGGAGGCGCGGCTGCGGCGAGCGTTCTGGTCGATGCGAGTGATGTCAGACATAATAGATCCTTGGCTTTACTTGCCGGTGGCGATGATGCGGCGGCAGTGATCGAGCGCCGCACCGATGAGATTGTCGCTCGCCTCAGGCGTGCGGAACGCCGAATGCGCCGACAGCGTCACGTTCGGCAGCCTTGTCAGGGCGTGGCCGGCGGGCAGCGGCTCGACGGTGAAGACGTCGAGGCCGGCATGGGCGATGTGGCCCGAGCGGAGCGCATCCACCATCGCGTCTTCATCGACGACTGCGCCGCGCGCTGTGTTGATCAGGATGCTGCCCTTGCGCATCTGCGCGATGCGCTCGCGCGAGAGGAAACCCTTGGTCTCGTCATTGAGCAGAAGATGCAGCGAGATCACATGGCTTTCCGCCAGCAGCTTCTCCAGCGACACGAACTCGACGCCCGGATGCGTCTTCGGCGTCCTGTTCCAGGCGATCACCTTCATGCCGCAGCCGGCCGCCATGCGTGCGGCTTCCGCCGCGATGCCGCCGAAACCGATCAGGCCAAGCGTCTTGCCGGTGAGCTGCAGGGCATCGCGGCGCAGCCAATTGCCTTCGCGCATGCCGCGATCCATTTCACCAAAACTTTTGGCCGACGCCCACATCAGCGCGATCGCGCATTCGGCCACGGCCGTATCGCCATAGCCCTTGATGGTGTGAACGGAGATGCCGCACTCAGCGAGCTCTTCCGGATTCATGTAGCTGCGCGCGCCGGTGCCGAGGAAGACGACATGCTTCAGCGCCTTGCAGGTCCCGGCGATCGGCGTCGGCACAGCGGTGTGATCGACAATCATGATCTCCGCATCGCCGAGCAGGCCGGGCAGTTCGTCGGGCTTGATCGAGGGATTGCGGTTGATGCTGACAGGTAGGTTCTGTGCAGCCAGCAGCTTCTCGGTGACAGCGGCCAGCGTATCGTTGGCATCGACGAAAACAGCACGCACAGACTTATCTCCTCTTGATCCCGATCGCCCGCCGGCCGGCCCGTTATCCCGCCCAGCTTCCCGGCGTTTTCTCTCGCTTTGCCAACGGACTAGGCGGCAAACTGCCTCATCGCACAAATCCCCGGCAAAGCTGCAATACCATATTGCATTATGTCCTGAATACAGAAATAGTCCTTCTGCCGGAGCAGATCGACCCCCATTCCCCAGGGAGTACTGACGATGAACCGCAGGGACGCACTCACCACCGTTGCGCTGGCGGGCGCTGCAATGGCCGCGACCACATCAGTCAAGGCCGACACCGCGCCGACCTCCACGCTCGATCGCATCAAGAAGAGCGGCGTGCTGCGCATCGCTGTCATCGCCGGCCAGGATCCCTATTTCCACAAGGACCTCGCGACCAATCAATGGTCGGGCGCCTGCATCGACATGGCCAACGACATCGCCGGCAAGCTGGGCGCCAAGGTCGAGCCGCTGGAATCGACCTGGGGCAACCAGATCCTCGATCTGCAGGCCGACAAGATCGACCTCGCCTTCGCCGTGAACCCGACGCCCGAGCGTTCGCTCGTCATCGACTTCTCCACCCCGATCCTGGTGCACTCCTTCACCGTCATCACCAAGAAGGGCTTTGCCAAGCCGCAGACCTGGTCCGAGCTCAACAAGCCCGAGGTCAAGATTGCCGTCGACATCGGCTCGACGCACGAGACCATCGCGCGCCGCTACTGCCCGAAGGCAAACATCCTCGGCTTCAAGACCCGCGACGAGGCGATCCTCGCGGTGTCGACCGGCCGCGCCGATTGCAACGTTTCGCTGGCGGTGCTGTCGATCTTCACGCTGAAGAAGAATCCGACGCTCGGCGAGCTCGCGATCCCGCGGCCTATCCTGACACTGCCGACCAATCTCGGCATCCGCGCCGAAGCCGATCGCCGTACCAAGGATTTCCTCAGCGCCTGGGCCGACTATAACCGATCGCTGGGCCAGACCCGCGAATGGCTGCTGAAGGCCTATGAAACCGTCGGCCTCAGCGCCGACGACATTCCGGGCGAAGTGCAGTTCTGATTGATCGCGTGTGTGCGGTACGCCTCAGCCGCATCGTAAGCGGCTGAGGGCATCCTCGGCCTAGCTTCACTGGACATATTGCCGCGGATGCCCTGAGCAGAGCGGGACGCTGATATGCGCCCTGCCTTACGTGGGCCTTCCGGTGTTGACGGGAATCTATGCGCGTTTAAGTAGGTGAGACAAAGACTGCAGGGGTGGCGACGTTCGCTGGGCTGGTTCCCGTTGCCGTCACCATTGCAGGCCTCATGACGACCTCGCCTCACGCGACCCGCTCTTCCGCGCCCCCTCATCTCGCCATCGTTCTTTTCTCGCTCGCGATGGGCGGCTTTGCGATCGGCACCACCGAATTCGCATCGATGAGCCTGCTGCCGTTCTTCGCGGCAGACCTCCACATTGATGAGCCGACCGCCGGACACGCGATCAGCGCTTACGCACTCGGCGTGGTGCTCGGTGCGCCCTTGATCGCGGTGCTCGGCGCGAAGTTTGCCCGCCGCACGCAACTGCTGGCGCTGATGGCCGTGTTCGCGATCGGCAACGCCCTCACCGCGCTGGCACCCGGCTTTGGCGCGATGATCGCAGCGCGTTTTCTTTCAGGCCTGCCTCACGGCGCCTATTTCGGCATCGCCGCGTTGGTCGCCGCCTCGCTCGTTCCGCAAGATCGTCGCTCACGCGTGGTCGGCCAGGTGATGCTGGGCCTGACCGTTGCCACCATCATCGGCGTGCCCCTCGCCAATCTGATCGGCCAGCGGGTCGGCTGGCGCGCGAGCTTTGGTCTCGTGTCGGTGCTGGCCTTGCTCACGATGCTCTTGTGTGCGCTGTTCGCGCCGCGCGACCAGGCCGGCCGGTCGGATCCGCTGCGTGAGCTCGGCGCACTTAGGAGCCGTCGCGTCTGGACGACGCTCGCGATCAGCGCCATCGGCTTCGGCGGCATGTTCGCCGTCTACACGTATCTCGCGACGACATTGATCGAGGTCACCAAGGTCAGCACTGACGTCATCCCGTTCTTCCTGGCGATCTTCGGCATCGGCGCCACGCTCGGCAATCTGTTCGTGCCGCGCTTCGCCGACCGCGCGCTAATGCCGACGGCGGGTGCCATCCTGGTCTTTGCGACCCTGGCGCTGCTGGCGTTTCCGCTTGTCGCCGGCAATCCCTGGCTGCTCGCGATCGACATTTTCGCGATCGGCGCCAGCGTCGCACTTGGTGCCGTCCTGCAGACGCGGCTGATGGATGTCGCGGGAGACGCACAGGCGCTCGCGGCTGCACTCAACCACTCGGCGTTCAACACCGCCAATGCGCTTGGCCCGTTCCTCGGAGGCCTCGCTATTCGACAGGGGCTGGGCTGGACCTCCACTGGCCCAGTCGGCGCCGCGCTCGCCGTGTTGGGCCTCCTGATCTGGGTCGTCGCCTGGCGCGACAAGGATCCGGCGCCGGTCAAGCACTCCTCGGACAGCGACGTTGCGCCACGCGAAGCAGCTCCACTGAAGCCCGCACCGCCGCTGGCGCCGGTTGAGCGAAGCCGTTCCAAAGAACCGGTTGCCTGACGGTTTACAACGCGCTCAGAACAGAGCGGCGTTGAGAGCCTGTCCGTAGATCATCGCGGCGACGAGCGAGACCAAAAGGCCTGCGCCCGAGAAGATCATCAGGATCTTCAGGGTTTCGATGTCGACGTCCGTTCCCGTTGCGCGGGATATTGCTCTTGCCAATGCAGCAATCATCGCCAGCTCCGAAGCCGGCCGCGCGGACGCGGGGCCTGACTTGATCTAGCGCAGATCGGCGCATCTGCCTGTGAAGCAGATTACAGGTGCTTTCAGCGATCGCCTCGCGCTAGTCGCGCGAGACTCGCGGCGTTGAAGGCGTCACGTTCGCGGGCGTATGGAACTCGAGCCGCGCACGGTTTTCCTCACGCACGCCGGACTGATCACCGAACTCGACATAGGCCTGCGCGTCCGGCTTCCATTGCGGCCAGGGCGTTGCTGACGTGGCCGGATTGCCTGTTCGCGCGAAGGCAACGAGCGTATCCATCATTCGGTCGGACAGCGCACGATCGAACTCGGTCCAGTTGCGCGTGGTGCGGAATTTGTTGAAAGCGTCCTGCGTTCCGAACCAGTACGGCACATCCGAGGTGTGATAGGCGCCGATCTTTTGCGGGCTGTCGAAGAATTCGACACCCGGCGTGAACGGATGCACGCGCGAGAACATGTACATGTAGAACGGCGCCTTGCCAGTCTTCGCCTGGGCTTCGGCCCAGTTGCGCGTGCCGATCTCGACCAGGCCTTCGCGCGCGGCGAGAAGCCCCATCGCCTTCGCCTCACCGTCCGTCTTGGCGGGATAGAGCGCGAGGAAGCGATCGGCCTGGTCGCCGTAGAGCTTTTTCGCGGCGGCGACGTAGGCCTCCAGCGTGCCGGCGGTGCGGAGGTCATTCGAGCTCTCATCGCTGGTGAAGCCCGCGACGGTCGCCACATCGTTCTGCTTGCCGGCCGCAAAAATGTTCGGGACCGTGTCGGGCAGCACATAGCCGTCGATATCGAGCGGGACCGAGATCGTTCCGGCGCAGCCGAGCTGGCAATCCTTCTGGATCGCCAAAATCTTGTCGGCCTGGATCAGCCGCATCTCGGCGAGCGACGCTGCGCCGAGCGCCGACTGCACCTCGAGGCCGATCTTCTCGGCCGCCGGCAGCGCCGGGAACTTGAAGCGGTTGTCGAACATGCTCAGACTCATCGCGAAGCCGCGATTGAACAGGCCTTTTGCGAGCGGGCTCGCCTCCAGCGCCGACACCGACATCGCGCCGGCCGACTGGCCGGTGAAGGTGACGTTGTCGGGGTCGCCGCCGAATGCAGCGATGTTGCGCTTGATCCATTGCAGCGCCGCGACCTGGTCCATCAGACCGTAATTGCCGGAGGCGTGGTTTGGCGATTCCGCGGTCAGCTCGGGATGGGCGAGATTGCCCAAGATGCCGACGCGGTAGTTGAAGCTGACGAAGATCGTGCCTTTCTTGGCGACGTTCTCGCCGTCATACATCGCCATGCCGCTGGAGCCGAGCGTGAAGCCGCCGCCATAGATCCAGACCACGACCGGCAGCTTCGCGCCGGGCTTGGCATCGGCGCTCGCCCAGATGTTCAGATAAAGACAGTTCTCGCTGGTCGCTTCCTCGCCAAAATAATGATTGAGATTATGCCGGCGCAGCACCTGGATGCATTCCGGTCCCAGACGGTCAGCGTGATAGACGCCCTTCCAGGCCTCGACCTTCTGCGGCGCGCGCCAGCGGAGATCACCAAGCGGCGGCGCGGCGAAGGGAATGCCGAAATAGGCCCGCACGTTCGACGGCAGGACCTTGCCGGAAACAGCGCCGCTGTCGATGCTGACGGGATCGCCGGGAACAGGCATGGCGACGATCTGAGCCGATGCGGGCGACGCGGCCAGCAAGAGCGAAGCGATCGAGATCGCGGACCATGTCGCGGTCCTGTTCGAGATGCTCATACAGCCTCCCTCATATTCTTGTTGTTGATGCCAGTGCTCAATTCCGCCCACAGACGGTGGCGCGCGCCTTCGTTGAGCGGCACGACATGAAACGGCTGGCTAAAGATCGCTAGCGGCTCCTTAGGCCCCTCGAAGCGCGGCCAGGCTTCCGCGACATCGGGCTCGCCTGACGTCACGAAGCGCAGCAGGCTCGTCTGAAACCGTGCCGCGACATCGATGTCGCCAGGCGTCATCGGCCCTCCTTTGCGCTTGAGGATCGGGCGATCGATGAAGTCGGGCAGATGCGCCCAGAGGCAGGCATTGTCCGCCCCGTGCGTCGGCCCCTGCGAGAGGAATGGCTCCAGCGCGGGTCGATGATCGAACCGGCTCAGCCACACCGCGCCGCCCGCAGCCGCGTGCAGCCGCGCAAGATCAGCCATCGGGCGATGCCAGAACGCATCCGACAACAGCGCTTCATACGGATCTTCGTCGGGCCGCGCCGAGCCGCGATAGCACGCCAGCAGACGCTCCCAGCCATTATCGCCGAACGCCACGCGCACATTGCGCTCGGTGGTGCGGATCATCGCGGCCGGCGGATTGCTCTTCAGAAACATCACCATCTCGTCGCGGCACGAGCCGAGCCAGAGCGGAATGTGGCGCAGGCTTCCATCGGCGAAGACATCGCGCGGCTCGCGCGCGATCACGGTGCCGTCGAGCACCGGGCCGAACACGGTGCCTGACTCAGTTTCAACCGCGATGCTGCGGCCGACACGCTCGACAGCCGCAAACAGTTTGGGCAATGGCAGGGATGCGATCGCACGCGGGTCTTGTTCGATCTCGAGCTCGGCTAACACACGGCGCGCGACGTGGTCGGCATGGTCGGCGCTCATGATGTTGCGGCCAGGGGCGCTCAATGCCAGCGCACGGGAGAACTTGCCTTTGGCCTGCGGCAGCGTTGCGAGTGCAACCACCAAGGACGCGCCGGCCGATTGGCCCGACAGCGTCACCTGATCCGGATCGCCGCCGAAACTAGCGATGTTTGCGCGGACCCAGTCGAGCGCCGCAATAGAGTCAGAGATCGCGAGATTGTTAGCTTCGGCCAACCCGTGACGGTGCAGTTGCAAGAAGCCGAGCGGGCCAAGCCGATAGTTGATGGTGACAATGACGGCCGGGCCGTGTGCGGCAAGGAACGCTCCGTCATAGTCAGCGCCACCGCCGGTGACGAAGGCACCGCCATGGATGAAGAACAACACTGGCAGGGGATGCTTCGCCCCGACCGGCGTCCAGATGTTCAGACTGAGACAGGATTCTTCCGACTGATCGAGATGTCCAGGCTGCGGCGCGTATGCGCCGTAGTCCGTGCAGCGACGCGGTTCGGTCCACGCGGGCGGCAGCGTTGCCTTGGCAAAGCGCTGCGCGGTTGCGAAGGGCACGCCCTTGAAGCTAAGGACGGCGCCCTGCTCGGTCCCCAAGATCGGGCCGAGCGTGGTCTGAACTGCGTTGGTCAGCATCGATTCCAGTCCTGTCTTTCGCTTACGCGCGCCGCTTGCCGAGATCGGCGATGTCGACCTTGTGGGTTTCGCGCGCCGTCATCGCGGCCAGGGCCGAGGCGACGCAGCAACCGGCGACGAAGATCGCAACCGGAACCCAGCCGTTCGGGCCTTCGCCGACGAGGCTCGCGCTCACCAGCGGCGTGAAGCCGGCGGCAAGAAAGCCGAGCTGGGTGCCAATCGCCGTACCGGAATAACGCACCCGCGCCTCGAACATCTCTGCGTAGAACGACGGCCAGATCGCGTTCGGCGCGGAGTAGATGATGTAGAGGCCGATCGCGGCGGCGAAGATCGCGGGCGTGCTGCCCGAGGTCACCAGCATGAAGTACGGGAATAACAAGACGGCGCATCCGAGCACGCCGCCGATGAACACCGGCTTGCGGCCGATCTTGTCGGCGAGCAAGGCCCAGAGCGGCTGGGCGAACAGCGCCACGACATTGCCGAGCGCACCCGCCCACAGCATGGTCGGGCGTGCAACGC
>JAEWHT010000295.1 GCA_023387695.1 Pseudomonadota bacterium
GCGCGGCTCGGGCCGTATCCGGCGCGCGTGGCCGGTGGCCCCGCCAATCCGCTGGGTGCACGCGGCATCTATCTCTACACCGGCAACAAGGACACGCTCTACCGCATCCACGGCACCAACCAGCCCGAATATATCGGGCAGGCGATCTCGTCGGGCTGCATCCGCATGCGCAATGAGGATGTCATCGACCTCTTCGACCGGGTGAAGCTCAATGCGACCGTGGTGGTGCTGCCGCCCGGGCAAAGCGCGCAAATCGAATCGGGGTCTGGCTGGCGCGGGTGAGGGCCGCTTGCCGACAATTTTAGACATTGTCTTGCGCAGGCCGTAACGCTTCGCGCCTAACGTGCAGCGAGCAAGGGGTTGCTCGCATGTATCGCATCAAGAATTCGCCGCGCGCGCTGTTCGCCGCGCTCGTTCCGCTCGCCATCGTCGAAGCTGTGCTGATGGTCTTCGCCATCGCAGGCGGCCAGGTGACTGATCCCGAGGGCGTGCCGGCGCCGGACCAGATCCTGATGTTCTATGCGGGCCGCATGGCCATCAATGCGGCATTCCTGTTCGCAGGGCATATCGTGCTGCGGCAGTGGATCATCTCGAGCCGGTTCGCTTATGGCCTGATGGGCGGTCTCATGGCTGCCGCGAGCTACGGCATCGCGATGCGCAACCATATCCAGCTTGCTGCGCCCGGTGACGGCGCAGTGATGACGACGGGCTTGCTGCCGACTATTGCGGGGATGATCGGCGGATTCCTCTATGGCCAGTTCGCGGGGCTGAGCCCGGTTGCGCGCGCGACTGGTGCGTCTCCCTCCGACAACGCGGCCGCTGCCCCGCCACCATTGGTGTTCGAGGGGCCGGTTCGGGTGCGCACGTCGGTCGCAGGCATTGCCATTGCGGCGGTGATGCCGACCGTGCTCGCAACGCTGTTGCCTTACACCCTGCTGCCGCTGTTGATGAACGGCTTTGCGGACAAAAGCACCGCGCACATCTTCGCAGCCGTGATCCCGGCACAGACGTTCCTGGTCATGCTGGTGATCTCCGTCATTCCCGCAACCATCTTCATGCTCTGCGTGCACCACGTCGCGCGGGCTATGGACCGCCGCAGCGCCTGGCACTATGCGGCGATCGGAGGCGTTGCCGCTTTCGCCTGTGCGTTGTTGCTCGCGTTTGTGGTGCCGCTCTTTGCCGTATTGGTGGTGCCGGCCGCATTCTGCGGCGCCGTCATGGGCGCGCTCTATCGCCGCTTCGCCGGCCTCGAGCCGTTGCCGTTACCCGAGGCGGTGATCGCAACCGATCCCAATGCACTGGTTGGCGCCGATCATCCGTCGCGGCATCAGCACGGCGTCATCCTCAGCAACTAAGCGGGTTGGACAGTCATATGAAAAGCATTGCTGCAATTGGTCTGGGCGTGGTGATTGCGGCAGCTGCCGCGCTCTGGTTCGCGACAGGGCCCGTGGTGGTAACAGCAGAAGTCAAGCCGCTTCCGATGAATCCGAACTTGCCGGTCTTCAAGCACGTCCCGTCGCAATTCGACGGCAAGTAAGCCAGAGCAGCTGACCTGTATTTGAGCCGCCAAAGGTGAATTGCTTCACAGCGGGATCGCTACGGCTTGCGCTATGCCTCAATGGCTCGTTGCCATTGGAGGCATCATGCAAAAATTTCTTGATCAATTGAATGAGAGTGACCGCCGCATTGTGCGCAAGTGGCGAATGGTTACGTTCGCCTTCTACGGATCGATCCTGGCGGGCGTGGTGCTGTACACGGCACTGCACTGGAATCCGGAGGTGAATTACGCCTCGGTGGATTCGGTGGCTCACGCCAAGCTTGCCGGCGCCTCGGGCGGAGGCGCACCGTTCGCGCCCTAATTGTCAGGTCGGGCGACGCGCCACTGCAGCGTCGTGGCGTTGCCGTTGGCATCGCCCGGCGCCTTGTCGGCCGGTGACGTGTAGAGCGGACGATAGCGGTACGCCCACATCTTGCTGCCGTCGTCACGATCGATCACGGTGAAGTCGCCGACGGCCTTGGCTTCAGCGGTTGCGGGAAGCGGCACCCAGCTTTCATTGCATTTGCCGTTGCAGGTCGACGTCTTGCCCGTGGTGTCGCGCTCGTAATAGTACAGCGTCATTCCCTTGAGATCGACGAGCTTGGGACCCTGTTTGGTCAGGATGACCTTGGCCGGCGCGGTCGTGGCTTCGGGCTTCGGCGCGGGAGCGGCTTCGCCGCCGCCATGTCCGTTTGCGAACGCATGGCTGGCGGATAGCGCGATGATGGTGGCCGCAACGACGAACCTGAACATCCGAAACTCCAAATCGGCAAAGTTAATGGCGCGTTAAGCGCAGAATTGCGAGTGACGGTAGCAGCTGAAGGTTAGTTCCTGGTTTCGCGGCGCTGCGACAAATACGTATCCATTGGCCGGTTATGCCTGGATATCGCGCAGGGGCGCGCGGCTGAGCTCGTTGCCGGCGGCGATCGCCTTGCGCAAGAGCCGCATGAGTTCTTCGCCTTCCTTGGCGCTCAGACCGCGCAGCATGATCTCTTGGGCGGATTCGACGGCCGGCGTGATCCTGCGCAGCGTGCGTTTGCCTTCGTCGGTGATTTCGAGCTCGCGGGCACGGCGGTCGCGGGGACTGGCACGGCGCTCCGCAAGACCTTTCTGCACGAGGCGATCGATCACACCGGTGATGGTGGTGCGATCATAGGCAATCAGTCCTGCGAGCGTGACCTGGTCGAGCCCCGGATTGGCCTTGATGGTCGCCAGCGCCGCGTACTGCACCGGGGTGAGATCGAAGCCGGCTTCGCCCACTTCAGCCAGGAACACGGCGACCGCGATCTGCTGGAACCGGCGCGCCAGGTGGCCGGGCATGTCGTTGTTGTCTTTCACCGAATTCTCCTTGAGGGCAGGGACGGTGGACGGTCATTGACGAGTATACTGATAGTCAGTATACTGAGCAATATCAAATAAGACGTCAACGGGAGTGGTGCTCATGCAATTCCATCTCAATGGATTTCAGCCCGGTGATCCCGAGATCGCGGATCCCGCCGAACGCATTCAGGCCTCGGGTGCTGCGGGTGCCGTGCCCGACGAGGTCGATGTTCTCATCGTCGGCTGTGGCCCTGCGGGCCTGACGCTCGCGGCGCAGCTCGCGCAATTCCCTGACATCAAGACTTGCATCGTCGAGCAGAAGCCGGGCCGGCTCGCCGTCGGCCAGGCCGACGGCATTGCCTGCCGCACCATGGAGATGTTCCACGCCTATGGCTTCAGCGAGCGCGTGCTGAAGGAATCCTACTGGGTCAACGAGACGACGTTCTGGAAGCCGGACGAGCGGGTGCCGGAGAAGATCGTCCGCAGCGGCCGGGTGCAGGACGTCGAGGATGGATTGTCGGAATTCCCGCACGTCATTCTCAACCAGGCCCGCATCCATGACGGTTTTCTCGATGTCATGCGCAAATCACAGTCCAAGCTCGAACCCTATTACAACAGGCGTTTGCTCGACCTTCAGGTCGATCCGGCGGCCAGTCCCGCCGATCATGCCGTGACCGTGCGTCTCGAGCGCGTCGATGCCGCGAACGAAGGCAAGGTCGAGACGATCAAGGCGCGCTATGTCGTTGGCTGCGATGGCGCGCGCAGCACGGTGCGCAAGTCGATCGGCCGCGAGTTGCACGGCGATTCAGCCAACCACGCCTGGGGCGTGATGGATGTGCTGGCGGTGACCGATTTCCCGGATATCCGCTTCAAGTCCCTGATCCAGTCGGCCAAGGACGGCAGCCTTCTCATTATCCCGCGCGAAGGCGGCTACATGGTCCGTCTCTATGTCGAGCTCGCCAAACTCGATGTCGGCGAGCGCGTTGCCAACCGCAACATCACCTCCGACGACGTGATTGCAAAGGCGCAGCGGATCCTGTCACCGCATACGCTCGATGTGAAAGAGATCGCCTGGTGGTCGGTCTACGAGATCGGCCAGCGCCTCACCGACAAATTCGACGACGTTCCGGAAGCCGAGATTGCCTCGCGCCTGCCGCGCATCTTCATCGCCGGCGATGCCTGCCATACTCACAGCCCGAAGGCAGGGCAGGGCATGAACGTCTCGATGCAGGACGCTTTCAATCTCGGTTGGAAGCTTGCGGCTGTGCTGCGCAAGCAGTGCGCACCTCACCTGCTGCATTCCTATTCGGCCGAGCGGCAGGCGGTGGCGAAGGAGTTGATCGACTTCGATCGTGAATGGGCCGGCATTCTCGCTTCAGCCGCCAAGTCGGGCGGCGGCGATGCGGCGAAGACGCAGGACTATTTCGTCCGGCACGGCCGCTACACGGCGGGGACGGCGACGCACTACACGCCGTCGAACCTCACCGGCGGGTCCGCGCATCAGCATCTTGCGCAGGGTTTCGTCATCGGCAAGCGATTCCATTCCGCGCCGGTCATCCGGCTTGGTGACGCGAAGCCGGTCCATCTTGGACACGCGGCACAGGCCGACGGCCGCTTCCGCATCTATGCGTTCTCCCCTGCGGAAGATCCCAGCGCTGCCGGCTCCACCATTCGCGCGCTGTGCAACTTTCTCACTGAAGCCAGGGAATCGCCGCTCAAGCGATACACGCCTGCAGGCGCCGACATCGATGCTGTGATCGATCTGCGCGCGGTGTTTCAGCAGGACCATCGCGAACTCGCAATCGAGGCGATGCCGACACTGTTGCTGCCGCGCAAGGGACGTTACGGCTTGCTCGACTATGAAAAGATATTCTGCCCCGACCTCAAGAGCGGCCACGACATTTTCGCGGTGCGCGGCATCGACCGGAAGGCCGGGTGCATGGTCGTTGTGCGGCCCGATCAATATGTCGCACAGGTACTGCCGCTCAACGATTTTGCTGCACTCGCAGCATATTTCGACGGCTTCATGCTGCAGGTGAACTGACGCTTTGCTCCGCCGATGAATGGCGGATGAATATCGAACTCCGCGTGTGGCGCCTCTCTCAGTCTTTTGGCGGATGCGACGCTTGCGAGCGGAACGCTTTATTCCGCTCGTGCGTTCCGCCTCTCAAAGGAGGACTACGCCATGAGATTGAGAACCGCTTTAGTTGCTGCATTGCTGCTTGCGCCAACGGCCGCTCTGGCGGCGCCGGGCATCGTCACCGTCTCGACCGGCCTGCGTGCCGGCCCGGGTGCGGGCTTTCCGCTGGTCGACCGCGTCCCCGAAGGCGCGCGCGTCAACATCCACGGTTGCCTGCGCGGCAATGCCTGGTGTGACGTGAGTCTCGCAGACGACCGCGGCTGGGTGTCGTCGCAATATCTCGAATACCTCTACCGCAATCACTACGTCTATCTGCCCGACTATGCTGACGAGGTCGACGTGCCCGTCGTTCCCTTTGTGCTGAGCTCGTACTGGTCGAGCTATTACGAGGGACGACCCTGGTATCGCCGCCACGCCTACTGGAATAGCTACTGGACCTCGCATGAGCGCGTTGCGACGCAGATTACGATCGACCCGCGCGCTCAGCGTATCGGCCGCGCTGCAACGCACGACGCTACGGTCGCGCTCGGCCGCGAAGGCATCCGCGGCAAGGGAAATGTCGCGGCCTCCGGACGCGATGCCGCAACTGCGCGACACGACGCGGCAGTTGCCAAGCGTGATGCCGCGGTCGGCGTCGATCGTACCCGCGCCGAACGCAGCCATCGCTTGGTCAATGAGCGGACTGCCGCGCAGGCACACAATCCCCGTGATGCGCAGGCCCGCATGATGCACGAACAGGCTACAAGCCGTGCCGCGGTGCGCGCGCAACCGATGGCACGTGCACATGAAGCACCGCGCATCTCGGCTGCGCCTGCGGCACGACCGGCGATGCCCCACATGGCTCAGCCGAATGTCAGCCATGGTGCGCCGATGAACGCGCATGCGCAGATGCCGGCGCCGCGTGCGGCTGCACCTGCGATGCCGCATCCCGGTGGAGGTGGCGGCGCGCCGCACGTCAACGCTGCTCCGCATGTCGGTGGTCCCGGCGGCGGTCACGAGAAGCACTAGCATCGTTGAAAAGCCCGGCCGTCTTGCCGGGCTTTTTGTTTGGGATTTGCCCGGGTTCCCTGCGCATACAAATTAAAAAGGTTCTTCCCGGGCAGATTTCATCGATCGTAATATGTGTACTCAAAGGTGTAAGCATCCACTCGGGGCAGCGGGGCACGGGAGGATGACGATGAGACAGAACCAGGCGGAGTCGCGCCGCCAAAATGTCGCGAAGCGTTCGATGACCAAAGAGGTCAAGCAATTGGCGGGCCTGATCGCCGGCTTGCGTGAATCCCTCGACGGCATCCACAAGGAACGCACGAGCACAAAGCTATCCGGCGCAGAGATGGGTTTGCTGGACGAACGCCGCAACAATTTGTTGCTGACGATTGCCGCCCTGGACGACCGTCTATCGGCCGTGCAGGGCTTGATTGATCTTGGCCGTCCACACGTCATCCGCGTCCACTGAGCGGATCGAGGGCATTGTCGGTTCCGTCGCGGCGGCGATGGGCCGGAGCCCGGCCGCGGGCGCGCGGCGAACAAGCTCCCGGCAAGCAGAATCGCATTCATGATGCGACGTACGAATGAGCTCCGTCGCTCGGCTGGAACCGGCGCTGGCGCACAATGCTGCCGTGGATGGCACCAAATTGCCACGCTCCCGGCGAATTGCCGCCAAAGCCCGCTGCCACGACGAGATCGGGTGCAGGGCAACGCAAGGGGATGCGCATTGGCCTATAAAATGATCGCAGAACGCGACAATGAGAAGTACAGTTTCTCCCGCGAGAGCCGGTTGCTCATCGTGGCGAAGGGGAAGGTTTGGGCAAGCGAAGGATGGCGGGTCGTCATTACCGATCAGGAAGGCAAGGCCTATGCGCCGCCGGAGTTCGACCAGTTGCTGGCGGCTTGATCGCAGGACGGGCTAGGGGACGATAGTGAGATCGCACTTTCGACCGGGGCGCGAGGTCATCGCGCCTCTGGTGATTCTAGGAAGCATTGCTGCAGCGAGCGTCGCGCTGACGACGTCGCTTGCATCCGCGCAAAATCTCGATGCCGGAAAGTCGCCCGAGAAGCTGTTCGCCGACGGCTGCTCAGCCTGTCACCGCAGCCCGCGCGGGCTTGCCAAGGGGCGCATGAGCCTGACGCTGTCCTGGTTCCTGCAGGACCATTATTCGGCCGGTCCCGATACCGCAAAGGCGCTCGCGGCCTATCTGCAGTCGGTCGATACGCCGCCGCCGGCTGCTCCAGCAAAGCCTGGTCCCAAGTCGGCGAAATCCAAGCCGCGTCCGCCCAAACCGGACGCACCCAAGCCGGACTCAGCCAAGCCGGACCAAGGCCAGCCGCCCAAATCTTAGCTATCCGCGCCGATAGGTCTGTGCGATCAGGCGGTCGTGCAGGCTGCGCAGATCGGCGTTGATGCGGGTCTGTCCCGTTGTGACAAAGGACAGCCAGGCGCCGTCGGCGGCAAGACGCACGATCTGCAGCTCCGGCGCGGCATCGGTTGCGCGATGGCGTTTCAGCCGCGCCTTCATCCAGTCATTCCAGAGCTTACGCAACGATGGATCGGTGACGACGACCATGCTCAGCGCGGCCCAGGGCGTGACGAAGCCGAACGCTTTTCCGGTGAAGACGGCATTCACATAAGCGCGCGTAAAACTGCCGCGCGGCTTCAGGTCTGCCTCGATGGCGGCGTCAATCTCCGCATCGACGCGGGCGAGCAGATCGGCGAACAGGCCCTCGATCAGCGCCTGCTTGTTCCCAAAATGATGAAACAGCCCGCCCTTGGTGACGCCAGCGGCCGCCGCCACCGCTTGCACGGTGATGCCGGCGACGCCGTGGTCCATGGCGATTGCGGCCGCGTGATCGAGCAGGGCGCGCCGCACCTGCTCGGGCTGCTTGGCGCGGGTGTAAGCGCTCGCCGGCATCAATGCGCCGTCGACTGTGAGAACAGGTTGATGACCACGACGCCGGAGACGATCAGCCCGATGCCGACGAAGGCTGCAGCATCCAGCATCTGGCGGAACAGCACGAAGGAGACGGTGGCGGTCAGGATGATTCCGACGCCGCCCCAGATCGCATAGGCGATGCTCAGGGGAATGACCCTGATCGCGACCGACAGCGCATAGAACGACGCGACATAGAACAACACCATCGCCAGCGTCGACCATGGCCGCGTGAATTGCGCGGATTGCTGCAGGAAGGCGGACGCCGTCACCTCGAAAATGATAGCGAGAGCAAGCGCGGCATAGGAGGTGAAGGCGGACGTCATGGCGATCTCGAGCGTGGTTCGCGCAAAACATACCGCGCGGTAGGTATGTTTAGCACGCGCAACTTGGCTTTGGTCAGGAGCAAGTATCACGTGTCGGTGACGAGCCTGCGACATGGCGGAACCGGATGGCCGGGGGAACGGCAAAACGAAGCCGCCGTGCGGGGAATCGCGCGGCGGCTCCGGGGTATCGCAGAGGTTTTCAAGGCAGTCCTAATTAATCCGCACTGTTAGCTCGACGTCCTCGGCGAAGGGCGTCGACATGTAGCCGTTGCCAGGCTTGCGCACCCGCGCCAGATAGTCGGGGCTGTGGTCAGCGTTATCGGCGACAATGATCGCACCCGGCTTGAGGCGGTCCTCGACGAGATCAAGGATATCAGGGTAGAGCGCCTTGGCGCCGTCGAGCAGCACGAGATCGATCTGATCCGGCAGATCGGCGCTTAGTGTTTTCAGCGCATCGCCTTCGCGGATTTCGACGAGATCAATCAGCCCGCCGGCCGAGAGGTTTTCGCGCGCCCGTGTTGCCTTGGACGGCTCGAACTCGCTCGTGATGAGGCGGCCGCCGTCATTGTCGCGCAGCGCCGCTGCAAGGTGCAGGGTCGAGATACCAAACGATGTCCCGAACTCGACGATCGCCTTGGCGCGCGAGCTGCGCGCCAACATATAAAGCAGGTGGCCGGTCTCGCGCGAGACTGCGAGTGGCGCGTCTTTCAGGCGGTGATAGAGGTCGCGATAATCGGTCTTGCTCTGCATCATCCTGACGCGGTCAGCGTCGGTCACATCGGCGAAGGCGGCGCGCGTGACGCCGCGTGCAGCCTCGTCTTGGTCGAACAGGCGATCCAGCAGCGGTGCGAGCGATGTGATGGTCGGATTGGTCATTCGGTGTCTCCAGAGTTCGTCGCAATGCCGTGCTTGCGTGCCGATGGAAATACGACTAATTCGTCGCATTTCCCATTCGCATTCCTCCGGGTACGTTATGGCCGATCGTCGAAGTCGTTCAATTTCCTCACGAAAACAGCCGCAGCAGGTGCGCTCTAACGAGCTGGTGGCGGCCATTCTGGACGCCGCTGTTCAGGTCCTAGCGAAGGAAGGGGCTCAGCGTTTCACCACCGCGCGGGTGGCGGAGAGGGCCGGGGTCAGTGTCGGTTCGCTCTACCAATATTTTCCGAACAAGGCCGCAATTCTGTTCCGCCTGCAAAGCGATGAGTGGCGAAACACGAGCGAGTTGCTGCGCGGCATTCTCGCGGACCAGACGAAGCCGCCGCCGGCGCGGCTGCGCGCGCTGGTCCACGCCTTCATTCGCTCGGAGTGCGAGGAGGCCGCAATCCGTGGCGCGCTCAGCGATGCCGCGCCGCTCTATCGCGATGCGCCCGAGGCGCAAGAGGCGCGAGCAGCAGGCGAAGGTATCATGGCCACCTTCATGCGTGATGCCTTGCCAAAGGCCCCTGAGGCGACACGCGCGCTTGCGGGTGAGCTAATCAAGACGACGCTGGCTGAGGTGGGCAAGCGGTTCTCGGAAACGCCGCGCAGCGAGGCGGAGATGATACGTCGCGCCGACGGGCTTTCTGACATGTTCTGCGCCTATCTCGGTGAGCTCGCACGACGCGGACGTCATTCCTGAAATCTGCGTTTGCGGGCCAATATCGTTTCGGAATCCTGGGGATCATGGGTTAGCCTCGCATCGTCTCTGGTCCAGATCGAGCGCCGCGCCATGCATGTCCTTCGACCCCAGTTTCGCATCGAGGAGCAGCGAGCGCTGGATTTCGCCGGCCGGCGCGGCTTTGGCGTGATCGTTGCGGCCGATGCCAACGGCCCGCGTGCCTCGCATGTGCCGTTTGTGCTGGCCGAGCGCGAGGGACAGACGATCGTGCAGATCCATTTCACGGCCAAGAACCCGCTGGTCGAGCTTGCCGATGGGATCAGACGCTTCCTGCTGATCGTGACAGGCGACGACGGCTACATTTCCAACGACTGGTATTCCTCGCCGGACAACGTTTCGACCTGGCTCTACGAGGCGGTGCACCTGTCGGGCGTGGCGCATCGGCGTGGGCACGATGAGAACCGCGCCCACGGCGATGCGCTGCTCGCGGTTGCGGAGTCGCGGCTGCCCAAGGATCCCTGGGATCTCGCTCAGATGGAGCCGGGCAAGCGCGAGAACATGCTGGCCGCGATCCGCGTCGTCGATCTTGTGATTGATCAAATCGAGGGGCAGGCCAAGCTCAATCAGCACAAGAGCGACGCCGACCATGTTGCGGTCGCTGATCAATTGGCACGGTCGGAGGAGAGCGGACACCGACGGCTGGCGCAAAAGATGCGGGCGTTGCGGCCGGGGCTTGGGTATGGCGTTTCGTGATGCGCGCCACGCTTGCCACTTCCTGCTTTTGACCCTACGGACCTCTGCATGCTCGTCATCTCCATTCAAAGCCAGGTGGTCCACGGCCATGTCGGCAACAGCGCGGCTGTCCACGCCATGCAGGCGGAGGGCGTCAACGTCGCCGCGGTGCCGACGACGCTGCTGTCGAACCACCCGCGCTATCCGACCCTGCGCGGGCGCGTGCTCGACGCTGAGTTGGTTGCCGATCTGCTGAGAGGCGTCGAGGAGCGGGGGCTCGTCAATGCAGCCGCCGTGCTTGTCACCGGCTATCTCGGCTCGCCCGACAACGCCGTCGTCATCGCCGATTTCGTCGAGAGCGCGTTGTCACGCAATCCGAAGCTCGTCTATCTCTGCGATCCCGTGATCGGTGACGACGACCGTGTTTACGTCGCTGAAGGCATTCTGGACGTCGTACGGCATCGCCTGTTGCGGGCCGCGCATCTGATCACGCCGAACCAGTTCGAGCTCGAGCTGCTCTCGGGTGTGAAGATTGCTTATGCAGACGGCCTGCGCGCGGCGGCGGCCGTGATCGCAGGGCAACGCCGGATCGATATCGTCGCGACCGGCTGCACACTGGCGGACACACCTGCGGGGCAGGTGGAGACGATCCTCTGCGCTGATGGCCAATTGTCGCGCTTTGCGACGACACGTCTGCCGATCCGTCCCTACGGCACCGGCGATCTCCTCACCGGCCTGATCGCTGCGCATATTGCCAAGGGCGCGGCGATCGAGGCGGCGGTGCGGCTTGCGGTCGAGACCATCTTTGCCGTGCTGGTCCGTACGCAGCAGTCAGGCTCGGCCGAGATGTCCCTCGTGCCATTGCCGACGTCAGGTACGTAAGACCGAAGTCAGGTCGTTCGCTTCGCCGCAGTTTGTGCCGACTTCTGCGGCTTTGCAGGGCTCTTCTGATCGCGGGCGGCCTGGGCCTTCGGCGGTTTGGCGCTCGCGACGGCACGCGTCTTCTTCGACTTCGCGCCGGCGGCTTCCTTGCGGTCGGTCGCAACGCCGCGCTTTGAGATGTATTCCGGACCGTCGATTGCGCCGACATGCGGCGGGTCGTGGCCGAGATAGGGGCGGCCGATGCCGAGCGCCTTGCCGTTGGCATCGACCCACTTCCACAGCACTTCCGTCGAGGCCCACCGCTGTGCGCGGTTGTCGCCCTTGGTGCTGACGATGTCGGCCGCCTGCCCATGACCGTAGCCGCCGCGAAGGCTGCCACCGTGATAGGAGCGGTTGGAGGCCGCCTTCAGGCCGCTTGCAATTTCCTGGCGGTAGTCATCACGGAACGCGCTGGTGATACCCGGCGAGAGACCGGCGGCTTCGGCCGCCAGCAGCATGCGAAACAGCTTCTGCTTGAAGCTCTTGTCCATGCCGCCAATGACGTAGTCCATCAGCGCCATGTTGGCGTGCTCAGCCGCCTTCGGATCCTTCCAGGCAAAATCCTCGTCGACCAGCTTGGTGAAGCTGCGCATCACCGTGACGGTCTTGCCCTTGCGCTTGATGGTGACGGCACGGCGGTCCTCGACCTTGATCGAGTCTTCCTTCGGCGTGCGCTGATAGAGCGCCCAGAGATAGCGGTCGATGCAGGCATCCATGACGAAGCATTCGTCGAGTACGGCCACGGTATCGGCCGGCGGCGACGCCTTGCTCTCGGCCACGGGGCCGCTCGCGATTGCTGCGGGTGACAGGTTATCCGACGGTACGACATCGCCGGGATCGGCCGAGGCGAGCTTGATGGCGGGCTGCGGCGCGGGCTCGGCCTCAACTTTAACCTCGGGCTCAACCTTGATCTCAGCCTTGATTTCAGCTTTGGCCTCGCTGGCGACGGGCTCGGGCTCCGGAGCGATCTGAAGCGCGGGCGCGGCCACCGGCACGATATCGGTCGGATCGGCCGAGGCGAGCTGGACGGCAGGGGCGGGCGTTGCGGGCGGTGGCGCTTCGACCAGTGCGACGCTCGGCATCGCTGCGGCTGCGGCGGCGATGTCGGCGGTCAGCGCGATGCCATCATCGATGGTGGCTGCACGCGGAATGTCGGCGAGTTCGATACGCGTGAGATCTTTCGCGCGCGAAACGGCGGCTGCATTGGCGCCGCTGTTCTCGATCAACGCAGGCGCATAGGCGGACAAAGAAAGCGCCATCCAGCCGGCCATGACGGCCGAGGGGCACGAGACCGCCACAAGAAGAGACCGCCGATCATTCATGATCCCTGCCTCCAAGGTTCGCGAACGGACCAGATTGCACAGCCAAGCACGCGGCACGTCAATTGTTCGGAGGACGATGTGGCGGCGCAATGGCGCAAATCCCCGAAAAAGGGCTTTTCAGACCGCTGTTGCCCAAATGCAACTCCGGGTTCCCGCTGGGTCGGAAAAGCTAGCAAAATGGGCCCGGCATGCGCATTAAATTGAAGCATCCGGCTTTACTCAATCTTGGATTGTAATGCCGCATTACCCTCGTACCGGCAAAGTCCGGTAGATCTGGGAAGGACACGCTTGTGAAATTGAAATGCCTGTTGATTGAATTCGCGGCCGATGAAACCGGCGCCACCGCGATCGAATACGGCCTGATCGCAGCGGGGATCGCGCTTGCGATCATCGAAGTGATTTATGCGCTCGGGACCAATCTTGTCGCAAAACTGCAGTCTCTGGCGACCGCGCTGAAATAGGCCGTTCGCGTTAAACATAGCGCCATGCAAAGTGAGGGATGTTGCGTTGCGGTAGCGCATATCGCAATGCAGCAAATCAGGACTACATGGGCTCCGAACTACCCTTTGGAGCATCACCATGAACAAGAAGACTCTCTCGATTGCAGCTGTGGCCCTCATGATCGCGGGCTCGACTGCCACCTTCGCCGCCGAGCTGCCGGCCTATGAGGCCAACGGCATTCCGGTTTCGCCCGTGCAACTCCGCGTTCTCGGTGCGGCCCATGTCGAGCAGCAGGTGACGGCGCCCGCGACCAGCGTGACGGCACTTCAGGCCAGCGTCCTGACGCCGCGTACGCAGAAGAACGCGAACTTGACCACGGGTTCCGCTCGCTGAGACTGATATCGCGCGTTCTATCGCAATGGCCGGGCTCGTCCCGGCCATTTTCTTTTGGCGCGCGTGTCGATGCGCTGGCTGAGAATGGCTCGCCGGAAAAATCGCTCGCAACGCGCGACTTGTGGACCACCGTTCAAGACGAGTGTGATCTTCTTAATAGTTGTTTTGCAGATCGCGGCGCTTCATGCGGGCGCCGCATATTGGCGGCCAATAATCTTTTTTCATAATGGAGTCGTCATGTCCGTTGCGCAGAAGACCGTTGTCGTCGCCACGTCGTCCCGCGAATTCATTGTCCGCCATCTCGCGATGTTCGCCGCCGCCGCGCTGTTCGTGTTCGTGCTGAGCTTGACCTATGGGCTCGATCTCAGCCCCGGCTTCTTCTGAGCGATTTCAAGCCCCGTTCTCCCGCGCGCCTGCCTTGCAGCGACGTGGGTTGAGCCGTGGCATCGGCTGACGTACCGCTTGGTCCATGGATCAGCGGACGAGCGGCGCTGACGCTCTCAATCAAATGAATGATACGACGCAGGCGCTGCTCGGCGTCGTCTGCGGGTTGTCGGCTGCGCTGTTCTGGGCGCTCGGCTTTGCCGGTACGCGGCATGGGCTGAAAATCGGCTTCACGCCGGTCGATCTGCTCGTCCATCGCTATGTCTGGTCGGGCATCGCCTTCCTGCCGCTGGTGCTGCGCGCCGGTGTCTCGGATCTCTGCGGCATCGGCTGGAGCAGGGGCCTTGTGCTGATGGTGCTCGGCGGCCCCGTGATGTCGCTGATCTCCTACACCGGTTTTTTGTTCGTGCCGCTCGGCCATGGCAGCGTGATCCAGCCATCCTGCGCGACGCTCGGCGGCCTGATGTTTGCGGCTCTGTTCCTGAAAGAGCGGATATCCGCCTCGCGACTGGCCGGCGCGATCGTGATCGTCGGCGGGCTCGGCGTGATCGGCGCGGAATCGATCGGCCATATCGGCATCGACGGTGTGCAGGGCGATCTGATCTTCGTGCTGACCGGTCTGATGTTCGCGGGCTTCGGTGCGCTGCTGCGCCACTGGCGCGTTTCGGCGGTGTCGGCCGCCCTCGTCATCAACGTGCTGTCGCTGCTGTTGCTGCCGGCCTATGCGCTGACAGGCGGGCCCGCGCGGATCATGGCGATCGGCCTGACCGAGAACGCGATCCAGGCGCTGGCGCAGGGCGTGCTTGCGGGGCCTGCTGCGCTCTATCTGTTCGCCGTCTCGGTGCAGCGCCTCGGCGTCGCGCGCGCGGCGGTGTTTCCGGCGTGCGTGCCGGCGCTGACATTGCTGACGGGATGGCTGCTGCTTGGCGAGCCGCCGACGGCGCTGCAGGCCGCCGGCCTCGTGGTCGTGTTGTGCGGGTTTTACCTCGCACAACGACAGAGGTAGCGCGCGGCGACTAGCTGCCCTTTGCGGGCGGGCTGCAGCTGACGGTGCAGCTGCCGAAATCGCACACCAACAGCTGCGACTTGGCCGGGCAGGCCTTCAGGCTGCGGATCGGCTTCGGGGGACCGGGTGCGAACATTTCAAGCTGGGTGCAGTTGCCATAGCGGGAGCAGACGCCGCTCGGGAAGATGATGTCGGTGCAGCGACAGCTCTGCGCGGCGTTTGCCGGTGTGCTGCTGATGAATGCGAACGGTGCTGCCACGACGAGCGACGCGGCCAGGACGAGCTGACGGAATTGCATGACGGCCTCCCTATGGTTGTAAAGTGTGCGGCAAGTTACCACAGGGCAGATCGGGCGCTTGTGAAGCGCCTCACAGGATAGCGCGCGGCTAGCTCCAGTCCTTCGCCGTCGGGAAGCACGCCTTCTTGCTGCGGCTCCAGACGTAGTCTGATCCGCCGCAGGGCGGGCGTGGACGCGTCGTGGCGGGGCATTCGTTCCAGACGCGTGCGCCGGTGCCCCAGCCATCGACCACGCAGGCGCCCATGATGGTGGCGTGGCAACCGGGACCGCAGAGACCGTCCGCATGTGCGGCGCTGATTGCGCCGAGTAGCAACAACGTCAGCAGAACTCCTGGAAGGTGCTTCATGACGCGCTCCTCCATCAGCCGAGACCGCAGCTTAGCACAAATGCAAATCGCCGTCCTCCGTTGAAACGGAGAACGGCGATTGTTGCGAGATGCGTGCTGCTCAGTACTTCGCGACGACGGGGCCGCCGAAGTGATAGTTGACGCCGACGCGCGCGATGTTGGCGGTGAGGCGGGCGGTGGTGTTGTAGGTGATGCCCGCGAAGGCAGGCGTCAGGACGCCGGCGCCGCTGACCTTGCCGAGATCGACGTAGAGCCATTCGCCCTTCACCGACCAGTTGCGGCTGACCATGTATTCGGCGCCGAGGCCGGCGGTCCAGCCGATCTGGGTTGCGGAGATCGCCGCCGTCTCGGTGAAGCCGCCGAGCACGACGATGGACTGGTTGACCTTCACATTGGCAACCGCAAGACCGCCGGTGCCGTAGATCAGGAGATTGTCGCTGGCCCAGCCGATGCGGTCGCGCGCGGTGAACAGCCAGTTGCTCGATGCGCTGGAGGTGGTCGTGAAGAACGCCGTGGGCGGGCCGACGGCGCCGCCGGGCAGGGTGCTCGGGAACGGGAAGTTGCCGGTGGTCGAGCCGCGCAGGCTGAACGCGTTGATGTCGGTCTCGACGCCGAACAGCACCGCGCCGCTCTGCCAATTGTAGCCGGCCTGCAGGCCGCCGGTGAAGCCGTTGGCGTTGAGGCGGGGCGAGGCGCTCGCCGAGATCGCCGCGGTATCGACCGCCAGGAATGGCGCCGGGGCGCCGAACACGGAGTCCTGGACGTCGCGACCCCAGGCATAGCCGGCGTTGCCGCCGATGTAGAAACCGCACCAGGCGCAGCCGGAGGCCATCGCCACCGGGGCTTTCATCGCCATGTCAGCGGCCAAAGCGCCGCCCGTGCCCGCCAGCGACAACAGCGCTGCGGCTGCCAGTCCAAAATATCGAGACATCAATCCCTCACGAAATCCAACTACGGAACCCGGATTCCATACGTGAGGCGAGAGAGTGCGACGATGTGAATCCGCGCGAGGTCACAGCCCGCGCGGTGGTTTGGTCGCGCGTGTTGCGATTTGGTCACGACCGGGGCGGGGTGATGCGCGACATGAGAGGCCAACCTTACGCGGAGATGACAACCCGGACCGGAATCGCAAAAACAACCCCATGCACAGTAGAAATCATGACGGATTCCCGCAGTTCGGGTATTCAGAATAATCCTTGACCCGTCGGGCAAAACAGGCGCATGATGTCAGGGTCGGCAGGTGCGGGGTTGAGAGCCTTCGCGCCTCATGCCTTCTTCACGAACTCCGACTTCAGGTTCATGGCGCCGATGCCGTCGATCTTGCAGGCGATGTTGTGGCCGTCGGTGGCGTCCTGCAGGCGGATGTTGCGGACCTTGGTGCCGCCCTTGACGACCGAGGACGAGCCCTTGACCTTGAGGTCCTTCATCACGATGACGCTGTCGCCATCAGCGAGCACATTGCCGTGGGCATCGCGCACGCCGGCCTCCTGCAGCACAGGCGCAGCTGCATCGCCCGCGGCGCTCCATTCATGGGCGCATTCCGGGCAGACCCAGAGGTTGCGATCCTGGTAGGCGTGCTCCGATTGGCAGTTCGGGCATTTGGTGGCGTCGGTCATGATGGGGTCTCGATCTCGATAACAGAGCAGGGGAACGTCGCGTTGTGTCAGCGAAACAACGCGACGAAGAGCACGTAGAACCAACCCAGGATCCCGTGGATGATCGCCCAGAGGATCGAGTGGTTGTTGGTGTAGGAGATGGCGATGGCGAGCGCCGAGCCGAAGCCTACGCCGTATTTCGCGCCCTCGACGCGGACGCCGTAATACCGATTGCCGTTCATGATGACCCCTCCCGGGAATTGCGCTGCATCTCTTGCTACGAACAGCGCGCATGCCATTTGAGGCAGATCAAGTGTCCGCCGCGCGCGCGGCCTTACGCTTATCAAGTGATCGAAGCGAAGGCGAGGTCGGGGCGATGTCGCGCAGCGTTCGGATTTATATCGGGCTTGCCCTGTTGCTCGCCTTGTCGTTGCTGTTTCTTTTCAGCGTCGTCCACACCGCCGCCGGTGCGTCCAGGCCGTCCCTGCGCAAGGCTTCCGCAGGATATCGCCTCGCGCAGGCCTGGTGTCAGCCATGCCACGCCATCGAACCGGGCACGGCCGGGTTCTTCGACCTCGCCCCAAGCTTCCAGGCCGTCGCCGACCGCAACGGCACCACCGCGCTCTCGCTCAAGACGTTCTGGAAAACCAGCCACCAGGAGATGCCGAACCTGGTGATCGCTCCCGATCAGGCCGATGCGCTCTCGGATTACATCCTGAGCCTGAAACGCAATTGACGCCCTGAGGCGCCAGGATGTCCTGAACTAGTCGCGCATGAACCGCGCCGTGCCGGAGACCCGGATCGAGCTGCCTTTGGCGTCGCCGATCTCGGCGTGGATCAGCGAGCGCGCGCCCATGTCCTCGCCTTGCACGATGTCGATGGCGCCGCCGTGCGGCCAGCCGATGTCGCGCAGATATCCTGCGAACGCGGCGGCGGCTGCACCCGTCGCGGGATCCTCGACCACGCCGCCGGCGGCAAAGGGGTTGCGCGCATGAAACAGAAGCGGGGTCTCCGAGGTGACCAGTGCGACGGTGACGAGGCCTTCGCGCTCCATCAAGGCGCGGCCGCGTTCGAAGTCGTAGGCCATGCGGGCGAGCGCCTCACGCGAATTCAACGCCAGGAGGGCGTGATCCGCGCCGCCGTGAATTCTCGCGGGCGGGAGCTTTGCGTCGAGATCGGCGCTCGCATAGCCGAAGAGATCCAGCAGCGCATCGCGCAAGGATGGATCGAGCGGCGCACTGCGCGTCGGTGGCGATTGCAGCGCGGCTGCGATGGTGTTGCCGTCGCGCTTGCCCGAGACGGAAATGTTTGAAGCGTTCAGATGCAGCTCGAAGGTACGATCGCCAAAGCGATGCGCGAGCGCCGCGCCGAGTGCGGTGGTGGCGTGGCCGCAGAACGGCACTTCCATCGATGGCGCAAAATAGCGCACGCGCCAGGCCTCGCCTTCGGGCGCGGCAAAGGCGGTCTCGGAGAAGCCGATTTCGGCGGCGATCGCCTGCATCGTCGCGGCATCGGGCAGGGCATCGCCGATCCAGACGCCGGCGGGATTGCCGCCCTGGTTGCCGTCGGAGAAGGCGGCGATGCGGAGGACTGTCATGAGGGGATCCTGGATGGTGGCGGGTCGTTGTGTCATGTAGCCCGGATGGAGCGGAGCGCAATCCGGGAC
>JAEWHT010000193.1 GCA_023387695.1 Pseudomonadota bacterium
CAGCGAAGCAATCCAGAATCGTTCCGCGGAGGGACCCTGGATTGCTTCGTCGCAAGGGCTCCTCGCAATGACGGAGCAAAAAATCACCAGTGTCGTCTCGGCGCACCTACAGCAGAATTAAACCGGAGGATCCCATGAACATCCGCTCCAACCCCGACAAGACCGTTCCCGCCGTCACCACCGGCCCACTTCCCTCATCGCGAAAAATCTTTGCGTCGCCCGATGCCGCGCCCGACATGCGCGTGCCCTTGCGCGAGATCATTCTCTCCGAAGGCGCCGGTGAGCCGAACCTGCCGGTCTACGACACCTCCGGCCCGTACACTGATCCGTCCGTCACCATCGACGTCAACGCCGGCCTTGCGCGCGGCCGCAAGCAGTGGGTGCTGGAGCGCGGCGGCGTCGAGGAATATCAGGGACGACAGATCAAGCCGGAGGACAATGGCAGCGTCTCCACCGACAACGCGGCGCGCTCTTTCGCTGCCTATCACAAGCCGCTGCGCGGCCTCGATGGTCATAAGATCACTCAACTCGAATTCGCCCGCGCCGGCATCATCACCAAGGAGATGATCTACGTCGCCGCCCGCGAAAACCTCGGCCGCAAGCAGCAGCTCGAGCGCGCGGAGGCAGCCCTTGCCGACGGCGAGAGCTTCGGCGCCGCGGTGCCGGCCTTCATCACCCCGGAGTTCGTGCGTGACGAGATCGCGCGCGGCCGCGCCATCATCCCCTCAAACATCAACCACAGTGAACTCGAGCCGATGATCATCGGCCGCAACTTCCTCACCAAGATCAACGCCAATATCGGCAACTCGGCGGTGACCTCGTCGGTCGAGGAAGAGGTCGAGAAGATGGTGTGGGCGATCCGCTGGGGCGCCGACACCGTGATGGATCTCTCGACGGGGCGCAACATCCACACCACGCGCGAGTGGATCCTGCGCAACGCGCCGGTGCCGATCGGCACGGTGCCGATCTATCAGGCGCTGGAGAAGTGCAACGGCGATCCGGTGAAGCTCACCTGGGAGCTCTACAAGGACACGCTGATCGAGCAGTGCGAACAGGGCGTCGACTATTTCACCATCCACGCCGGCGTGCGCCTGCAATACATCCACCTCACCGCTAGCCGCGTCACCGGCATCGTCTCGCGCGGCGGCTCGATCATGGCGAAGTGGTGCCTCGCGCATCACAAGGAGAGCTTCCTCTACACGCATTTCGACGAGATCTGCGACCTCATGCGCAAGTATGACGTCTCGTTCTCGCTCGGCGACGGCCTGCGTCCCGGCTCGATTGCGGATGCTAACGACCGCGCGCAGTTCGCGGAGCTGGAGACGCTCGGCGAGCTCACCAAGATCGCGTGGGACAAGGGCTGCCAGGTCATGATCGAAGGCCCCGGCCACGTGCCGATGCACAAGATCAAGATCAACATGGACAAGCAGCTCAAGGAGTGCGGCGAAGCGCCGTTCTACACGCTTGGACCGCTGACCACCGACATCGCGCCGGGCTATGACCACATCACCTCGGGCATCGGTGCGGCCATGATCGGCTGGTTCGGCTGCGCCATGCTCTGCTATGTCACGCCGAAGGAGCATCTCGGCCTGCCCGACCGCAACGACGTCAAGACCGGCGTCATCACCTACAAGATCGCGGCCCACGCCTCCGATCTCGCCAAGGGGCACCCCGCCGCGCAATTGCGCGACGACGCCCTGTCCCGTGCCCGCTTCGAATTCCGCTGGACCGATCAGTTCAACCTCGGCCTCGATCCGGACACCGCCAAGAGCTTCCACGACGAGACCCTGCCGAAGGAAGCCCACAAGGTCGCGCATTTCTGCTCGATGTGCGGTCCAAAGTTCTGCTCGATGAAGATCACGCAGGACGTCCGCGACTACGCAGCCACGCTGAACGATCCTAACAACATCGGCATGTCGATGAGCGGCACCGCCGAAGACGGCATGAAGCAGATGAGCGCGAAGTTCAAGGAGATGGGGAGCAGCGTTTATCTGGATGCGGAGAAGGTGAAGGAAAGCAACAAGGTGTTGTGAGCCTCCACTCGTCATGCCCGGGCTTGACCCGGGCATCCACGAAGAAGGCCGGGCGAAAGCCCGGCATTCTTTTTTGGCGCGGCTTCAGCTCAATGCCACCAACTCACGCGCAAGATTGTCGCGGGCGCTCTGATCATATTTCGCAGCGAAAGTGGCATCTGGATAGATGACCGGACGGGCCGCAAACCTTCGCAGCACCGCGGCGCGGCCGGCGCGAAAGTCGGCATCGCTGACGTGGATGAACTCCTGCCGGATCGCCGCGGCATAGGCATCATACCGCGCCGGCTCGGCGCCCAAAATGCTGAGGTCGATCGAGATCAGGATGGCGCCGAGGCGATCATCGGCCTTCACGTCGTGCGTCCGCGTCAGGCGGATCAGGCGACCGACCTCGCTGCTGATATCGGCGCGCACGTGCTGTTCGGCCAGTTGGGCGCTGAGCTCCTCGTTGTCCGGTTGCGACGGAACATAAGCGACGTCATGCCACCAGATCGCTTCCGACAGAATTTCACGCTCGCGCGCCGAAAGACCGTCCACCTGCGCAAGCATGGCGAGGCAGTCCTCGATGTGGGCGAGGTTGTGATAGTGTCGGCCGGGTGCCGCATAGGCGGCTGCTAGATCCTCGCGGTTCATTAGTGAAGTATAAGACGCGACGGATGGAAGTGATAGCGAGCGGAGCCCGGATGATCGACGTGCCGAACGCCTCTCCCCACCGCCTCCCCGACCAGCTCCGTCCCAATCTCCGCCTCGTCTTTGTCGGCACCGCCGCTTCAACACGCTCGGCTGAGCTCGGGCATTACTACGCGCATCCCGGCAACCGCTTCTGGCGCGCGCTGCATGAGGCCGGCATTACGCCGCGGCGCTATCAGCCAAGCGAGTTCGCGGCGTTGATCGAGCTTGGGATCGGCTTCACGGATCTGTCGAAGTCGGGCGCGGGGATGGATCATCAGATCGCGGCTGAGACCATCGATGTGCCCGGCTTCAGGGCGAAGATGGACAGGTATCGGCCGAAGACGATAGCGTTCACGAGCAAGAAGGCGGCGAGCTTGTTTTATGGCAGGCCGTCGAGCGGGATTGCGCTGGGGCGGCAGGCGCGCGATGCAAGCTTGCCGGAGATTTTTGTTTTGCCGTCGCCGTCGGGGGCGGCGTCCGGGCATTGGACGCTGGAGCCGTGGCGGGAACTGGCGAAGTGGATTACTGCGTAGGGTGGATTAGCTCGCGGCTGCGCGAAGCGCAGTCCGCCCGGCGTAATCCACCTCTTTTGTTACCGCGGGAACAGAAGTGGTGGGTTACGCTGACCAGATGCGCTACGCGCCTCTGCTCAGCTAACCCACCCTACGATCCTAAATTGAAGATACGTTGTCGGAATCCACCCGCCCCATTCGTCCTCTGCACGTCGCCCCCGATCATCCCGGAGCCCCCGCATGCCCCCGACCATCACCGCCTTCGCCAATTCGCCCGACCGCGGCAGGGGCCAGGCGCGCGACATGCGGGTTCGCTGGGCGTTCGAGGAGGTGGGGCAGCCCTACGACGTTCGCCTGGTGTCGTTCGAGGAGATGAAGGAGACCGGCCATCTTGCGCTGCATCCGTTCGGGCAGATCCCGACTTTCGAGGACGGCGACGTCACCCTGTTCGAGACCGGCGCGATCGTGCTTCACATCGCCGAGCATCATCCAGGGCTCCTGCCGACCGAGGCGAGCGCCCGGGCGCGCGGCATCGCGTGGATGTTTGCCGCGCTCAACACGGTCGAGCCGCCGATCGTCGAGCTCGGCATGGCAACGCTGCTGGAACGCGACGAGAGCTGGTATGAGGAGCGGCTGCCGATCCTGCGAGATCGCGTCACCATCAGGCTCGACGAATTGTCCCACCATCTCGGCGGCGCCGACTGGCTCGACGGCGCCTTCAGTGCCGGCGATCTGCTGATGGTAACGGTGCTGCGCAGGCTCGGCGCATCGCGCATCCTCGGCGACTATCCGACGCTTGCGTCCTACGTCGCCCGCGGCGAAGCGCGTCCGGCCTTCCGCCGCGCGTTCGATGCGCAGCTGGCGGTTTTCACGGCGGCGTCAAGCGGCTAGACGCGGTTTCGTAGGGTGGGCAAAGGCGCTCTTGCGCCGTGCCCACGCACTCTCCGTGATCGAAAGGGATCGTGGGCACGCTTCGCTTTGCCCACCCTACGAGGGCCTCCTAAAGATCGAAATTGGTCGGCATCATCACGACGTCGCGGATGGTCATACCGCGCGGCCGCGTCAGCATGAACATCACGACTTCAGCGACTTCGCTGGCCTCGAGAAGGCTTCCCGAATCCCTCGCCTCCTGCAGTTTCTCAGCCGGCCAATCCGCGAGCAGCGCGGTGACGACCGGGCCGGGCGAGATCGAGCCGACGCGAATGCCGTGCCTGAAGACCTGGCGCCGCACGGTCTGGACAAAGCAATTGATCGCCCATTTGGACGACGCGTAAACCGGTTCCCATGGCGTCGGAAAATGCGCCGCCAGCGAGCTGGTGACGATGATGTCGCCGGTTCGGCGCGCGATCATGTGCGGCAGCACGTCGTGCACGTTCTTCATCACGACATTGACGTTCAGGTTCAGCATCCGGTCGATCGCCAGATTGTCGGCATCGACGAGGTCGCCGCCGACATAAGTGCCCGCATTCGCATGGAAGATGTCGAGTTGCCCGGCCTTCTCGAGGATGCGTGGCAGCAGCGTTGCGCAATCCTTGGGATCAAGGAGATCGATGACCAGCGGGATTATTGCGTCGCCGTGCGTTTTGCGGAGCGCATCCAGCGCCGCCTCGTCGCGGTCCGCCATCACCACGCGCGCGCCGGCGGCCAACATCGCCTGAGTGCTCGCCAGACCAATACCCGACGCAGCACCGGTTACGGCGGCAATCTTGCCTTCGAGTTCTCGTGCCATGAGATCACCATCCTGCTGATGGTCGGCAGTATAGCGATGCGAGGCGCACGCGCGAAGCAGATCGCGGTTCTCGTGTCCCGGGCAAGCGCAGCGCAGACCCGGGACCCAGAGGCCCCAGCACGGACGCGGCATGGGCCCCGGCTCTGCAGCGCATCACGCCGCGAAGAGCGGCGCGCTGCGCTGCGTCCGGGGCACGCCACTACCTCACCCCGCATACGCCTTGTCGAGATCCGCAATCACGATCTTCTGCATCCCCATCATCGCCTGCATGACGCGATTGGCTTTCGTCCGGTCGCTGTCGCCGAGATAGCGGCCGAGCGCCGTCGGCACCACCTGCCAGGACAGGCCGAACTTGTCCTTGAGCCAGCCGCAGCGGGATTCCGCGCCGCCGTCAGCGGTGAGGCGGCTCCAGAAATAATCTACCTGCTCCTGCGTCTCCACGCTGATGAAGAACGACACCGCCTCGTTGAAGCGATGTTGGGGTCCGCCATTGAGCGCGTGGAAGCGCTGGCCCTCGAGCTCGAACACCGCCATGAAATCGCTGACCATCTCGACGTGAGCGTTGGGGAACACCGATTTGTAGAAGGCAACGGCTTGCGGGACGTTGTTGTCGAACCAGAGAAACGGCGTGATCGAGGTCATGTGCGCTTTCCTTTCGCATTGAACCGGACACGCTGAGGCGCGCCGTCAGTCGAAGGACGATCGAACTGACGTTGATCCGACAGGCGGAATAGCACTTTTTGCGATCCGGGCGGGCGCTCGTCATGCCCAAGCCAAACGTCGGATGCCGCGCCTCCTCCAATCGATCGACGTCGCGCGCGGACTATTGCAAGGGCGTGATTGCAGCGATACGACTTTGGGTGGAATATCTGAGGCAACAGCCGGGTCTCAACCGGCGTACATCATCTCGAGGAAGCCGCCGCCATGAGCGACGATCTCTCCGGTGTCTGGGACGGCACTTACATCCAGCCTGGCACGGGAATGGTCACGTTCACGGCAACGCTGATCGAGGCCGGCGGCGCGCTGACAGGCCACGTCACCGAGCCCTGCTCCAATCCGCACTGCCCGCTGCGCACCCACAGCGCCTCCATCGCGGGCCATCGCGCCGGCAGTGTCGTGTCGTTCGTCAAACGCTACGAGCCACCAGGCTACGGCTACGACACTGTCCAGTACGACGGCATCATGAACGGCGAGGCAACCGAGATCGACGGGCGCTGGCGACTGCCGGGCACATCAGGATCGTTCCTGATGATCCGCTCCGGCAAGCGCGCGAACGCGAGCACGACTGACAAGCGCGCGAACCAACCAGCCCCATAGATTTATTTATTGGAGGAGCCACCATGCTGACCCTCTATTCATATCCGCAATTGTTCGGCGTCGCCGACAACAACGGCTATGGGCTCAAGGTCTACGCCTTCCTCAAGCTCGCCGGCGTCCCGTTCGTGCATGAGCACGTGTTCGATGCCTCCGCAGCGCCGCGCGGACAGCTGCCCTATATCGTCGACGACGGCGAGACCATCGGCGACAGCGAGACCATCATCGCGCATGCAATCGCGAAATACCATCTGACCATCGATGCCGCGCTGTCACCGTCGCAGCGCCGCACCCATCACCTCGTCACCCGCATGCTGGACGATCTCTACTGGGTGATGAGCTATTCACGCTGGAAAGACGAGCGTTACTATCCGGCATTCCGCGACGGCTTCATCGCCCAGCATCCGCAGATCGACGCGGCCGGATTCGAGAAGGCCAAGGCCTACAATGCCCAACGCTATCACTACCAAGGCATCGGCCGCTATACGCCCGAGCAAGCCTATGCGCGGGGAGTTGCCGATCTCCAGGTGCTGGCCGAGATCGTGCCCGCGAGCGGCTTCGTCGATGGCGAGCGGCCGACCAGCGTAGATGCCGGCATCTACGGCTTCATCGCGAACATCTATTACTTCCCGATCCCGACGCCGCTGAAGGCGTTCGTCGATGCGCATGACAATCTCGTCGCGCATTGCGAGCGGGTGCATGCGATGGTGAGCAAGTGACGGTCTCGTAGGGTGGGTTAGCTGTGGAATCTCAACAGGTCGTCCACCGGGAGACCGAGGCGGCTGATTGGTGGTTTGGCTTGCAGACTACCGTGCGGGCGATGCCAGTTGTAGTGATGAAGCCAGATCGGCA
>JAEWHT010000321.1 GCA_023387695.1 Pseudomonadota bacterium
AGCTCTGCCTGTGCGCGCCATGTTGGCTTCTGCCAGCCAGAAATCCAGACGAACATATCGATGACAGCGTTCGAGAATTTCGAACCCGGATGGTGAGAGGCAGGACGGCCGCACGGCAAACTCGGTCACCTCTCCCGCTTGCGGGGGAGGTCGGCGCGAAGCGCCGGGTGGGGATTCTCTCCTCATTGGGAATCTCGCGTGCGGAGACACCCCCACCCCAGCCCTCCCCCGCAAGCGGGAGAGGGAGTGCACCGCCGATGCGGCGCATATCGCTGCCCCTTACCCCAGAAGCTTCGCCTGCCAGCGGCCCTCATTCACCTCGTCGGCGATCAGCTTCAGGATCAGCCGGCGCATCTCTTCCATGACGTAGGTCATCGGGCGGTTGCGCAGGCGGCAGAGATAGAGCGTTCGCGTCAGCTTGGGCTCGATCACCTCGCGCGCGACCAGACGGCCGGCGGCGAGCTCCTCTTGTGCGAACAGTTTCGTCGCGATGCTGCAGCCGAGACCCGCAACCAGCGCGCCGGTCATGCCGCTGATCGAGTTCGCGTGCAGGATGGCGCCGACCTCCAGCCGCTTGAGCAGGACGGGATCGTCGAGCAGTGCGCGGGCCGAGAGGCCGTGGCGCAGCAGGATCAGCGGCAGCCGGTTCAGCTCCTCGAACTTGATCGGCGTTTTCGTTTTGCCCACGAGTTTGGCTGTGCCGACCAGGAACATCTGCTCCTCCAGCACCGGCTCGGCGATCAGCTCCTTTTCCGACTGCGGATTGTAGACCAGCGCGAGATCGACGTCGGAGGCGAGCAGATGCATCAGCGTCGCGCCGGACAGGCTTTCGGTGAGCGACAGCTTGAGATCCGGATAATCCCTCAGCACGGTGCGCATCAGCGGCACGCCGATCGCCTTGACGCCGGAATTGGCCATGCCGATCGAGATCGTGCCTGCAATCACGCGCGAGCCTTGGCGCACCTCCGCTTCGGCCTCGGCCATCGCGCGCAGGATGATGCGGGCGTGCTCATAAAGCCGCTCGCCCGCGGCCGTCGGTTCCATGCCGCGCGACTTGCGCTCGAACAGCGGCGCCGCAAATTCGGCTTCGAGATTCGAGATATGATGGCTCAGCGCGGATTGCGCGACATTGACCTGGTCGGCGGCGCGCGACAGGTTCCGCTGCTCGTAAACGGCGATGAAATAGCGGAGCTGGCGCGAGTCCATGAGGGGTCAGCGTTCGAAAAGTGTGAAGACACCATTCGACAGATTATATTTTTAAGAAGGCTTGTGAAGACCTAGTCTTCTGGCCGAACCGACAGGGAGTGACGGATGGCTGAGACCGGATTGCCGCTTGAAGGCGTGCGGGTCGTCGAGATGACCCACATGGTCATGGGCCCGACCTGCGGCATGATCCTCGCGCAACTCGGCGCCGAGGTGATCAAGGTTGAACCGCCCGCTGGCGACAAGACCCGTTCCCTCGGCGGCATGGGCACGGCGTTCTTCCCCCTGTTCAACCGCGGCAAGCGCAGCGTGGTGCTGGACCTCGCAATCCCTGCCGATCGCGACACCATGCACCGTTTGTTGGAGACGGCCGATGTGTTCCTGGAAAATTTTCGCGATGGCCTGCTCGAGAAGCAGGGGCTGGGTGTCGAGGAATTGCGCCAGCGCCATCCGCATCTGATCATCGCCGGCCACAAGGGCTTCCTGTCCGGCCCCTATGAGCATCGCCCCGCGCTCGATGAAGTCGTGCAGATGATGTCGGGGCTCGCTGCCATGACTGGCACCAAGGACAAGCCGCAGCGCGTCGGCTCCTCCGCCAACGACATCATGGGCGGCATGTTCGGCGTGATCGCGATCCTGGCTGCGCTCTATCAAAAGCGCGGCGGCAAGCGCGACGGCGCCGACATCAGGATCGGCCTGTTCGAGAATTGCCTGTTCCTGGTCGCCCAGCACATGGTCGAATACGAGATGACCGGCAACAAGCCGCGCTCGATGCCGGAGCGCGAGCATGCCTGGCCGATCTACGATATCTTCGATGCCGCCGGTGACGGCCGCATCTTCATCGGCGTCGTGACCGAGGGACATTGGCAGGCGTTCTGCCGCGAGTTCGGCCTGACCGAATTCCTCGACGATCCGACCTTGCGCACCACCACTGACCGCATCCTGGCGCGGCCGCGGATCCTGCCGCGCGTAGCCGAGATCATCCGGCAATGGAATGTGGCGGATCTCTCGCAGAAGCTCGACGCGCTCAACATCTGTTTCTCGCCGATCAACCGGCCCGAGGATCTCCTGACCGATCCTCACGTGCTGCGGCCCGGTGGCCTCGTCACCAACATCACCGCCGACGGCAAGCCGTTCCATGTGCCGACACTGCCGATCGAGTGGAATGGTGATCATCTCGGCGAAGGCCTGAAGGTCGCGCCGCTCGGCGCCGACACATCTGCCGTTCGTGCCGAGATCGATAACAACGACATCACGTCAAAAGCTGCTGGGAGGCGCGCATGAGCCTGATCGAGACCATCTACCCCGCTGACCGCGTCAGCCTTCGCGAAGTCGGCCTGCGCGACGGGCTCCAGCTCGTGAAGAAGTTTCCGTCGACCGAGGCCAAGCAGCGCTGGGTCCGTGAGGAATACGCCGCTGGCGTCAAGCATTTCGAGGTCGGCTCGTTCCTGCCGGCAAAGACTTTTCCGCAATTCGTCGATGTCCGCGATGTCATCGCAACGGTGGCGAGCCTGCCTGGTGCCCACGGCATTGCACTGGCACTCAACGAGCGTGGCGTGAACGAGGCGCTGGAATCAGGCGTCGGAGAGATCGCCTCGGTGGTTTCGGCCACGGAAGAGCATAGCCAGGCCAACGCGCATCGTTCGCGCGAGTCCGCGATCGCCAACATCAAGCGGCTCTGCGAGATGCGCGATGCCAGCGTCCACAAGCCGCTGGTGAATGCCGCCATCTCGATGGCGCTGGGCTGCTCCATCACCGGTGCGGTTGACCCCAAAGAGGTGCTGCGGCTCGTCGACAAGTGCCTCGAGGCCGGCGTCGATTTCGTCGCGATCGCCGACACTGTGGGTTACGCCGGGCCGAAGCATGTGGGTGAGCTGTCGCGCGCCGCCGTCAAGCTCGCCGGGACAAAGCCGATCTGCATCCATCTCCACGACACCCGCGGCATGGGTATCGCCAACGCCGCCGCAGCACTGGACGAAGGCGTCCGCATCCTTGACGGCTCGCTCGGTGGCCTCGGCGGCTGCCCCTTCGCGCCCGGCGCAACCGGAAACGTCGTGTTCGAGGACCTCGTGTTCCTCTGCGAGAGCAAGGGATTTGCCACGGGCATCGATCTCGATCGACTGATCGCGGTGCGCAAGGTCCTGCGCGAGGAAATGCCGAACGAGCAGCTGTACGGCGGCTTGGCGCGGGCAGGGCTGCCGGGCGGGAGCGCTGCGAAGGCGGCATAAGCCTCTAGCCTTCTGCGCAACTCTCTTGTCCCGGACGCGCTGCAGCGTGCAACGCTGCTGCGCTGAGCCGGGACCCAGGGACTTGCGCTAGCGGTGAGATGGGCCCCGGCTCAGCAGCGCATCACTGCGTGCTGCGCCGCGTCCGGGGCACAAGAGCTTTGACTTAATCATGCCGATGCCCATGCCCCTGTTTCCGCACCTTGCCCGGCTTGCCTTCCCCCGTCGGAATCATCACCACGCGCCCATAACGCACGCCGCGCTCGGCGATGATGTGATCGGCAAAGTGCCTGACCTCGCCGGCGTCGCCGCGCAGCGCCGTCATTTCCATGCAATTGTTGTCGTCGAGATGGACGTGGAGCGTGGCGAGCGCGAGGTCGTGATGGCCATGGAATTCCTGCACCAGCCGTTTTGAGAGATCGCGCGCGGCGTGGTCGTAGACATAGACGAGGCCGGCGACGCAGGGGCCCGACTGCGCCGTGTCCTCGCTCGACTGCTGCAGCCCGGCGCGGGCGAGATCGCGGATGATCTCTGAGCGGTTCTGGTAGCCGCGCGCTTCGGCCGCGGCATCGATTTCCGCCAGCAAATCGTCCTCGATTGTGATCGTAATCCGCTGCATCAGGTCCTCTCCGCGCACGCCGCCCTCTTACCTCGCCCCGCTTGCGGGGAGAGGTCGGAATTCGAGCGTAGCTTGAATTCCGGGTGAGGGGCACTCTCCGCGAGTCTCACTTGCGTTGAATTCGTGGAGACAGCCCCTCACCCCAACCCTCTCCCCGTAAGAACGGGGAGAGGGAGGGAGGTAGCCTCACAGCCGCGTCGCGCGCAGCCGTAGCGCATTGCCGACCACGCTCACCGAGGACAGCGCCATCGCAGCGGCCGCGATGATCGGCGACAGCAGCAGGCCGAAGGCCGGATAGAGGATGCCGGCCGCGATCGGAATGCCCGCGGCGTTGTAGATGAAGGCGAAGAACAGGTTTTGGCGGATATTGCTCATCGTCGCCTGCGACAGTTTTCGCGCGCGGACGATACCGGTGAGGTCGCCCTTCAGCAGGGTGACGCCGGCGCTTTCCATCGCCACATCCGTGCCGGTGCCCATGGCGATGCCGACCTCGGCTGCCGCGAGCGCGGGCGCATCGTTGACGCCGTCGCCGGCCATGGCGACGCTGCGCCCGGCCTTTTGCAACTTGGTCACCACCGCGCTCTTCTGATCCGGCAGCACCTCGGCCTCGACATCGGCAATGCCGAGCCGCCGCGCCACTGCTTCCGCCGTGGTGCGGTTGTCGCCGGTCAGCATGATGACCTTGATGCCCTCGGCGGCGAGCGCCTTCAGCGCCTCTGGCGTCGAAGCCTTGACCGGATCGGCGATGGCAAACAGGCCCGCGAGCGCGCCATCGACCGCCATGTTGATCACCGTGGCGCCGTCGCCGCGCAGGCGTTCGGCCTCCGCATCCAGCATCTTGGTATCAATACCGATCGAAGTCAGATATTTCGCATTGCCGAGCACGATGGTCTTGCCGTCGACCTTGCCCGTCGCCCCCTTGCCGGTCGGCGAATCGAACGCTTCGACCTGGCCGAGCGTGATCTGCTTCTCCTTCGCCGCGCGGAGAATGGCATCGGCCAGTGGATGCTCGCTGGCGCGCTCGACGCTGGCCGCCAAGCGCAGGATGTCATCCTCGGCAAAGCCCGCCGCAGGCACGATGGCAACCACCTTGGGCTTGCCCTCGGTCAGTGTGCCGGTCTTGTCGACCACCAGCGTGTCGATCTTCTCCATCCGCTCCAGCGCTTCGGCGTTCTTGATCAGCACGCCGGCTTGCGCGCCGCGGCCGACACCGACCATGATCGACATCGGGGTCGCCAGACCCAGCGCGCAGGGGCAGGCGATGAT
>JAEWHT010000024.1 GCA_023387695.1 Pseudomonadota bacterium
GGTTCTGGTCTCGGCCTCTCCATGGTCTACGGCTTCGTCAAGCAGTCCGGCGGCCACATCAAGATCTACAGCGAGGAAGGCCACGGCACGACGATCAAGCTCTATCTGCCGCCGGGCGAAGGCACCGCTGAAACGGCAGCCTCGCTTGCGCCACAGGCCGAAGGCGGCGCCGAGACCATCTTCGTGGTCGAGGACGATAATCTCGTGCGCAACTTCGTCACCGCGCAGCTGCAGGGCCTCGGCTACAAGACCATCGCCGCCGGCGACAGCAAGGCGGCGCTGCAATTGATCGAGGCCGGCCAGGCCTTCGACCTGCTCTTCACCGACGTCGTCATTCCCGGCGGCATGAGCGGCCGCGAGCTCGCCGACGAAATTGCAAGGCGCCGGCCCGGCCTCAAGGTGCTCTACACCTCCGGCTACACCGACAACGCCATCGTCCACCACGGTAAGCTCGACGACGGCGTGATGCTGCTGACAAAGCCCTACCGCCGCAACCAACTCGCCGAGATGATCCGGAAGGCGCTGAATGGCGGCAGCGGGATGGCGGCGGGTTGAGCGGATGCCCACACGCGACGCAGCCCTTTAGCCTTGTACCTACGGTGACGTCGATGCCGCTTCTCCTGAATTCGGACCCTCAGCACCGCTCGCCGCTCGACGAGCCGGATCGAAGCAGCTTCGGCAATGCAGCGGCCGCCGAAGCGCTATCGTTCATGAGCGCAAGGGCCGACTATGTTCCAACCCCACTGCACGAACTCCGGCAGCTCGCTGAAAGGCTCGGAGTGGGCACCATCTTCGTCAAGGACGAAAGCACCCGGTTTGGCCTCGGAAGTTTCAAGGCCTTGGGTGGATCCTACGCGGTTGAAAGGCTGGTTCTCGAAGAAGCCGGCCGGCGTCTTGAGCGATCGTTGGGCTCGCACGACCTGCGCAATTCCGATGTCCGCCAGATCGCACAGTCCGTGACTGTTGCGTGCGCGACCGATGGAAACCATGGACGATCGGTCGCACAAGGCGCGCAACTCGTCGGCGCAAAAGCGGTCATTTTCGTTCATGCAGGCGTGAGCGAGGAGCGGGTGCGCGCCATCTCACAATTGGGTGCGCGTATCGTTCGCGTCGACGGAACGTATGACGACAGCGTCGAGGAGGCATCGCGCGTTGCCGCCGAGAACGGATGGATTCCCGTATCAGACACATCCTGGCCGGGATACGAACGGATCCCCTCACTGGTCATGCAAGGCTACACGGTGCTGGTCAGCGAACTCATGGAGCAAATGCCGGCACCTCCGACCCACCTTTTCATTCAGGCCGGCGTCGGCGGAGTTGCCGCCGCATTGGCGGCGCGGTTCGCTCTTGTTCTGCAAGAACGGCGTCCATTTGTGACGGTTGTCGAGCCTTCACGCGCCGCCTGCGTGCTGCAGGCCGCATTGTCAGGCCGGGCTGTGAGGATCGCTCCCGGCGAGGCCACGGTCATGGCGATGCTAGAATGCTACGAGGCATCGATGGTGGCATGGCGCATCCTGTCAAAGGCTGGCGATGCATTCATGACCGTCGATGAGGACGAGGCCATCGAGGCGATGAAGGCGCTCGCGAACCCTGCCGCCGGAGACACAGCGATCGTTGCGGGTGAAAGCGGTGCCGTAGGGCTAGCCGGATTGATAAATGTGGCCGGTGACGAAAAGGCAAGACATGAACTTGGCCTTGGACCGGATTCGCGGGTGCTCGTCGTCAATACGGAAGGCGCAACCGATCCCAAGCAATACGCCAGGCTGACAGGATTGTCGCCGGATCAAGTTCGCCCTAGCGCGTCGCCAGCACCACGGCGGCCAGCGTAAAGATCAGCGAGGCGATTTGCCCCGGCCCCAGCGGCTCGTGCAGCGCCAGCGCGGAGGCGACGACGCCGATCACCGGCACCGCCATCGTCCCGATCGCCGCCACTGAGGCCGGCAGGCGCGCCAGCGCTGCGAACCAGCTGACATAGGCGATGCAGAACTGCACCACGGTCGAATAGACCAGCAGCAACCAGCCGACCGGCGTCACCTTGTCCAGATGCGAGGTCTCGACCAAGAGGCCGACGATCGAGATCGGCAGGCAGCCGATGCCGATCTGCCAGGCGGCAGCCGTGATCGGCGGCAGATGGATCGGGTACTTCTTGGAGAACACCGTGCCGATCGCAAAGCCGATCGCGCCGCCGAGCGCCATGATGATTCCCGGCAGCTTCTCGGCGCTCGCCGCGATGCCGTTGCCGCCCATGATCGAGGCGAGGCCGGCAAAGGCCATCACCAGGGCGAGCGTGCGCAGCACCGTCGGCCGCTCGCCGAGCACGGGCCAGGCGATCAGCGAGGCCCAGACCGGCATCGTGTAAGCGATCAGCGCGGCTTCGCTCGCCGGCAGCCAGAGCAGCGCCAGCCCCATCAGCACCATCCAGCCGGTGACGTTGAGCACGGCGGCGGTCGCCAGCCGCGGCCAGATCGCGCGCGCGACCTTCAGACTGTCCCCGCGCACAATCGCGAGCACCGCTAACAGCAGCGCACCGAGCACGCCGGTGACGCCGCGCAAGGTCAGCGGCGGCAGCTCTCCGATCAGGAACTTGGTGACCGGCCAATTGAAGCCCCAGCCGATCGAGGTGATGGCGAGGAACATCAGGCCGGCCGGGGCGATGCGCGGCCGCGCATCCCGACGGGTCGAATCAAGCATGTGGGTCTTCCGGCAAAATCGAGGTCAGCTTGGCGCGGATTCGCGCATCCCACCACCGCCTCGGCGGGCATGCCTGCCCTCACCTTCCGTAGCGTTACGTGAGTCTGGCTGACGCAATCCCATGGCCCAAAAATATGCCTGCCCTGTGAACAGCGGGATGAAGCATCCGTATGGTCACGGGATGCAAATTTTTTCGGTTGGGAATCCCTGAGGACTCACTGATACTTGGCTCAACAACAGGCGAGGCTTTGCCCCTGTTATCCCCCGCAATCCACCATATTTAGTATTTGATTCAGGAACTCGCACTAGTTCTTGACGGGCGCAACGGAGAGTCCTAGCTTTCGGTCCGTTCGGCGCGAGTGAGTTTGCGTCCCGCCGGCACTCCCCCAAAGGGTCTCGCAAATCGACACTCCGCCAGCCAGCCAAAGGCAGCGGTACAGGGCTTGTCTGCCCGCGAAATGTGGACTTCCGGGGCGCCAGAACGGGCCGGCAACAGGCTCGGAAGGCATGGTTGAAGTAGCGGTGTTGTGGGGCGTTTGAACGTATGTCGGCTCATCCCCTTGGGGGCGGATGTTGCTGGACATGCCGGAGGGTGAGAGGTGCGCAGGCACCAAGCATCCCCGGGAGAAACTGGGCCGGATCCACCGGCTGAACTGCGGTGCCTTTGGGCCGATAGGCCTGGGTGGAAACGCGAATCGAAATAGCGACCCGGACGCCTTCAACGAGGGGCGGATCCGGTCAAAGATAAGGACGGGGCAAGACCATGCGGATTGAGCGGCGCCACACCACTTCGGGACAGTCACCTTACGCGGGAATCGATTTCCGCCTGACCACGTCGGAGATCAGGAATCCCGATGGCTCGGTCGTGTTCAAAATGGACGGCGTCGAGGTCCCGACCGAATGGTCGCAGGTCGCCTCCGACGTGCTCGCCCAGAAGTACTTCCGCAAGGCCGGCGTCGCCGCGCGCCTGAAGAAGGTCGAGGAGGAGTCCGTCCCCTCGTTCCTGTGGCGCTCCGTGCCCGATACCGACGCCCTTGCCGCTCTGCCCGAGAAAGAGCGCTTCGTCAGCGAGCTCAGCGCAAAACAGGTGTTCGACCGCCTCGCCGGCTGCTGGACCTATTGGGGCTGGAAGGGCAAGTACTTCTCGTCCGACGAAGACGCGCAGGCCTTCTATGACGAGCTCCGCTACATGCTCGCCATGCAGATGGTCGCGCCGAACTCGCCGCAATGGTTCAACACCGG
>JAEWHT010000030.1 GCA_023387695.1 Pseudomonadota bacterium
CACGGAGGCGCTGACCTACCAGACCGGCAGCGCCAATATTCTCAACGTCATCGCGTCATCGCCGACCGACGTGGCGCCTGTGCTGAAGGCGATCGTCGAGAACGCCTGCGAGCTCTGCGAAGCAGATGATGCGATCGTTTATTTACGTGATGGGCAATATCTTCGTTTCAGCGCCCATCACGGACCACTTGAGTTCAACGTGGAAAGGTGGCCCATAGACCGAGCTTCGGCCGCGGGGCGGGCCTTCGTGGATCGGGAGTTCGTGCACATCCACGACGTCTCATCCAAAGAGGGCGAGCAGGTTCCGGCAGGACAACTCGCGGCTCGTCGTATCGGCGTTCGTACCATGTTGAGTGTGCCCCTATTGCGCAAGGGCGAGAGCATCGGAACGATCGTGCTGCGTCGTACCCAAGTGCATCCGTTCAGCGGCAAGCAGATCGCCCTGCTAAAAACCTTTGCCGACCAGGCCGTGATCGCCCTCGGCAATGTCCGCCTGTTCGAGGAAGTGCAGGCCAAGACGCGCGAGCTCGAGCAATCGCTCGAAGATCTCCGCACTGCGCAGGACCGCCTGGTCCAGACCGAGAAGCTGGCTTCACTCGGCCAGCTCACCGCGGGCATCGCGCATGAGATCAAGAACCCGCTCAATTTCGTCAATAATTTCTCGACGCTCTCGCTCGATCTCGCCGATGAGCTCAATGACATTCTTGCGCAGGCCGGGCTTGCCGAACAGCTTCGCAAGGACATCGACGAGCTGACCGAGATGTTGAAGGACAATCTGTCCAAGATTGTCCGGCACGGCAAACGCGCCGATTCCATCGTCAAGAACATGCTGCTGCATTCGCGCGAAGGTTCTGGCGAGCATCGTCCGGCCGACATCAACGCGCTGGTCGATGAGAGCCTCAACCTCGCCTATCACGGCGCGCGGGCGGAGAATTCCGAGTTCGAGGTGACGCTACGTCGCGATTTCGACCCCGTGGCAGGCATGGTCGAGGTGTTCCCGCAGGAAATCACCCGCGTGCTGTTGAACCTGATCTCGAATGGATTTTATGCCGTCAGCCAGCGCAAGGCTGTGGCGAGCGGCGCTGTGGACTTTGAACCGCTGGTGACGGCGACGACCAGAGCGCAGGGCGACCAGGTCGAGATCCGCATCCGCGACAACGGCACCGGCATCCCGCCGGAAGCCAGGGAAAAGATCTTCAATCCCTTCTTCACGACGAAGCCCGCCGGCGAAGGCACGGGCCTGGGCCTGTCGATGAGCCACGACATCATCGTGAAGCAGCATGGCGGCTCGATCGAGGTCGAGACGGAGCCGGGCGCCTTCACCGAATTCATCGTCACCCTGCGACGCAGGAGCGCGGCGCAAAAACTACCCGGAGAGACAAGGTGAGCACCTATATCCTCGTCGTTGACGACGAGCCGGATGTCGAGAGCATGTTCCGACAGCATTTCCGGCGCGATCTGCGCGCCAGCCGTTTCGTGATGGAATTTGCCAATTCGGCGCCGGCGGCCCTCGAGCAGGTCAAGGCTATTGCCGATCCGTCGCTGATCTTGATTCTGTCCGACATCAACATGCCCGGCATGAGCGGGCTGGAGATGCTGACCGAAGTGAAGACGGCACGGCCCAAGGTGCCCGTTATCATGATCACCGCCTATGGCGATGACGGAACGAAAAAGAAAGCGGCTGAACTCGGCGCGGCTGGTCTGTTGACCAAGCCGATCGATTTCAGTCTTCTCCGCCAGGAGATCGATGTACGGTTGGACCGCGCATCATAAGAGAAGCATGGGGAGCAGATGAGACGCCGGGAGTTTGTCGCACTCTCTGCAAGTTATCTGGCTTGCGGCGCTCTCGCAAAAGCGGCGCCGGCGCCTCGAATGCCGACCGTCGGAGTGCTGTGGCACGCCGGCGCCCCGAGCGAAGAAGAGCCCTACTACTCGGCCCTGCTCCAGGGTTTTCGCGACCAAGGTTACATCGACGGCGAGACGATCAAGCTGGAACAGCGCTTTCCCGGCGAAAATCCCGAGCGCTTCAGGGCCTTTGCCGCCGAATTGATCGCATTGCAGCCGGATGTGCTGGTCGGAGTTGGCAGCCTCAGCACGCCCTATCTGGCGGAAGCCACCAAGACCATTCCGATCGTCTTCACGATTGTCGCCGATCCCGTCGCCATGAAGTTGGTCGACAGCCTCGCGGCCCCGGGTCGCAACGCGACCGGCTTTTCGAACTATTCCGGCGATCTCATGGGAAAGCGCCTGGAGGTCCTGCGCAGAGCGCTGCCCGACCTCAAACATGTCGGCATGCTTTTCAATCCCGATGATCACTTGTCGTCGCGCTATGTGGCACAAGCGAGTTCCGCGGCCAAAACCTTGCAGCTCGATCTGACCCAGATGCAGGTCCGGACTCCGGACGCGTTCAAGCCGACCTTTTCGGACGCCGTTGGCAAAGGCGTTCAGGCCATCGCGATCGCCGGCGATGGATTCATGTTCCGGAACCGGGCGGAGATTGCAAAGCAAGGTGTCGAACGCCGTCTGCCAGTCTGTGGCTGGTCGCATGAAACGGCGGACGCGGGTTTCTTTGCCTCTTACGGGACGGATCAGCGTGATCTGGTTCGCAAGGCGGCGGGCTACGTCGGCAGAATTCTGAAGGGAGCGCGGCCGGCAGATCTGCCTGTCGAGCAACCGACGAAATTCGAGCTGGTTCTGAACCTGAAAACAGCCAAAGCGCTCGGCGTCACGATACCTGACGCGCTGCTGCATCTCGCTGATGACGTCATCGAATGAGCGGCAGTGGTGCCACTCGCGATTGATGCTAAGCCGCGGCCGCCTGCTTCGACAGCAACTGCTTCAGCTTCGCCGCCGGCACCGCCGGGCTGAACAGCCAGCCCTGCATCTGGCTGCAGCCGAGCTGCCGCAGCACTTCGCGCTGGGCTTCTGTCTCGACGCCTTCCGCCGTCGTCGCCATGTGGCGGGCGGCGGCCATGTGCACCACGGCCTGGACGATCGGCGAGGAATCCTCGGATTGGCCAATGTCGTTGATGAAGCTGCGGTCGATCTTGATCTTGTCGAACGGGAAACGATGCAGATAGCTCAATGACGAATAGCCGGTGCCGAAATCGTCGAGCGCGATGCGCACGCCGAGCTCGCGCAGCTGTTGCAGGATCGTCAGTGCCTCTTCGTCGTCGCGGATCAGCACGGTTTCGGTGATCTCGAGCTCGAGCCGTCCCGGCGCGAGGCCTGACTCGGCGAGCGCTGAGGCCACCTTCAGCGCCAGCGTCTTGGAGCGGAACTGCACGGGCGAGACGTTGACCGCGATGTGGATGTCGCCGGGCCACGACGCGGCTTCCGTGCAGGCCTGCTTCAGCACCCATTCGCCGATCTCGCCGATCAGGCCGGTCTCTTCCGCGACCGGAATGAAGTCGGCGGGCGAAACCATTCCGCGCTCGGGATGGCGCCAGCGCAGCAGCGCCTCGCAGCCATTGACGACATTGGCGGAGAGATCGACCAGCGGCTGATAGTGCACCTCGAATTCGCCGCGGGCGAGTGCCTGACGCAAATCGAGCTCGAGTTGCCGGCGTTGCCGCGCCTTGGCGTCGTATTCGGGCACGAAGATGCGGAACGTGCCGCGTCCTTCGGTCTTTGCTGCATACATCGCCAGATCGGCGCGCTTGAGCAAATCGTCGAGATTGTCGCCATGGTCGGGCGCGATTGCGATGCCGATGCTCGCATCGCTCGTGATCTCCTGGCCCTTGCAGTCGACCGGCACGCGCAGCGAATTCAAAATCTGTTCGGCGAGCATCGCCAGCTCGGCCTGGTCGCAGGTGCCGGCCTTGACGATGGCGAACTCGTCGCCGCCGAGCCGCGCCACCAAATCGTTGCCGCTGACGCAGGCGCGCAGGCGGTTTGCGACCTGGCGCAGTAGTTCGTCGCCGACCTCGTGGCCGAGCGAATCGTTGACGCCCTTGAATTCGTCGACGTCGATATAGAGCACGGCAAAGGGCTTGCCCTGGCTGAGCTCGGCCACGCGCCGTTCCAGGTGCCCGCGCATCAAGACGCGGTTGGGCAGATCGGTCAGCGCGTCGTAATGCGCCATATGCGCGATGCGCTCGTCGGCGCGGATGCGCTCGGTGACGTCGTTGTGGGTGGCGAGCCAGCCGCCGGCGGTGCCGGGCTGGTTCTTGATCTCGATCAGGCGACCATCGGAAGTCTCGACGATGGTGCTCTGGATGCGGCCGGCATTGTCCAGAATGCCGTCGCAATAGGAATCGACATCGCCGTCGAACGAGCCGGTGTCGGCGCGATGCTGGATCACGTCGCGGAAATAGGCGCCGGGCTTTACCACCGCAGTGGAGAGCCCATACATGTCGATGTAGCGGCTGTTACAGACGATGAGGCGCTCGTCCTGGTCGAACATCAACAGGCCCTGCGTCATCGTATTCATCGCGGTGTCGAGCCGCTGCTTCTCCAGCGAGACGCGGTGGGTCACCTGGCGGAAGATCAGGAACAGTGTGAGCACGAGCAAGCCGATCGACAGCACGGCCACGGTGACGAAGAACTTGGTTTGCGCGCGCCAGGTGGCGAGCGTCGCATCCAGCGACCGGGTGGCGACCACGACCAGTGGTTCGCCGGTCAGCATGCGCGAGGCGACGATGCGGTCCCTGCCGTCCATCGGGCTTGCGAGCTGGGTCGTCACGAAGGTGCGCTCGAACACGGCCCTCTGCTCGGGCGAGCCAGTGCGGAAGTTCTGCCCGATCATCGCGTCGACATGCGGAACGCGCGCGAGCAGCTGGCCATTCTGGTGGTGCATCGCGATCGAGGAGTCCTCGCCGAGCCCGGCCGAGGCGAAGAAGGATTCAAGCTGCTCGGGCGTAATGGCCCGCGACACCACGCCGAGGAATTCACTATGCGGGCCGGAGATGCGCCGGCCGAACACGATCGCCGGACCGTTGCCGAACCGACCGGGCACGACCTCGATCTCTTCCTGCAGGGCCGGGTCGTTCTTGAGGCGGTTGAAATAGCCGCGATCCGACACCGAGATGTCGGCGACCGGCCAGCGCCGGGACGAGTTGATCAGGGTGCCATTGGCATCGAAGATATTGGCGCCGGCGACGTCGGACCAGCCGCTCGCCTTAGTGCGCAGCACCTCGTGCACGGCAAGCGTGCTCATCTCGCTGCGGAAGACGTCGGCGGATTCGATGCCATGGCTTTCGAGCTCCGCGAGAATGCTCTTCTGGAGCACCGCGAAATCCTCGAACTCGCGATCGAAATGGCGGGCGAGCAGGCGGACGGAACTTTCGAGGCTTTCGCGGCCGCTCTCGATCGCGTTCTGGCGGAAGCGATCAACGGTGAGTCCGGTGCCGATGGCGGTTGCGGCCATCAGCACGAAGCCACCCACGATCAGCCACGTCAGCGGCGCGCCCCGCCAACGGCGAAGCAGCGCGCGTAGTCGCGCGGTCCATCGTATTGATGCGCCCATCCAGCCCTCCCGTGGGATGCAAGATGCAGCAAAACAGAGAAGACCCCGTTACCAGTCAAGGTTAGGGAAATATGAATTGGAACAAAATCAGGGAGTTGGAACAACGCGAGCAGAGCCGCGATTCCGCAACCGCTTTCACTCCCGTTTCACTTCCCATTTCAACGCGTCCGCATTCTCCTTGGCGAACATCGCGGGCACGTCGAACTTGCCGGTCTGAAGGTCGTAGCGGCATCGCCAGCTACCCAGTCCCTTCATGACGGTGTTTTTGGGGTGCTTGTCGTATTCGCCCCCGAGCGAGATCACGATGTAGCGGTTGTCGGGCCAGGTCACGCCGAGTTCGCGATAGGCATTCTCCGTGCCCTCAACGAGATCGGCAGAGATGTGGAAGTCGAGCTTGGCGAAGTGTTTGGTCTCGGGACGGCCATAGAAATAGGCCCAGGCGAGATCGCTCAGCGACTTTTTGGTTGCGCTCACGAAGGCGCCGTTCTCGACATGGTAGAGGAACAGATCCTGTGTGCCCGAGCCGATCTTCTGCATCCGCACCAGCCACTGCGAGTCGTTGGTGAAGCGGAAGCCGGCGCCATAGCCTTGCTCGGGCTTCAACTCCGTCATCTGGTCACCCTTCCGCGCCCAGACCTGCCATTTGACGTCAAAAGTGCCGGGGTCCTTGGTGTACTGCTCGAGCTTGGTGGCGCCGTCGGGCGAGGTGAAGGCGAGGTCGGTATCGTCGGTGAGAACGAACCCCTGCGGCGGGCCGGAGGCGGCGGGTGCGGGGGAGGCGGTAAGGGGGGTGGCAAGGGAGGTGACAAGCGTCAGGGTAAGCGCCAGCCATGGCGCGGCGCGGCAAAATGCGGTCACAGGGGAAATCCTTAAAATATGGCCGCCAAAGAGTGGCTTTGAGGCGGCCTCGCTGATTTGACGCAGGTCCGGCCACGCCGGTTCATCCCATCGACCGTCTTGCTGCCGTGGTCAAAACAGCGCAATTTGCACAACGCAATTTATCTGGGTTGATTTGCGATCCAGAGTTTTGATCAGGGTTTGAAGACTGATGATCACCGCAACCAAGGCCCTTATTGCGTTCTGTCTGCTGGCGGTGGCCGGCACCGTGATGGTGATTGGCCCCACCGAGCTGCGCCATATGCTGTCAGGCGGGAAGAGCACCGAGGTCGCCGCGGTCGCAAAGCCGGAGGCCAAGGTTGAGCCGAAGCCCGAAATGAAGGCTGAGGCTAAGGTCGAGCCAAAGCCTGAAATGAAGGCCGAGGCAAAGGTCGAACCCAAGGTCGAGCCCAAAACAGAAGCCAAGGCAGAAGCCAAAGCAGAACCGAAGGCCGACGAACCGAAGCTGGCCGTGGTTGCACCGCCCGCGCCGTCCGCCTCGCCTGCGCCGGCCGACGCGCCGAAGGCGGGTGCCCTGGCCGAGACCCAGAAGCAGGTCGCGGCGCTGGCCGATATCGCGCCGGCCAAGCCGCAGCCGCCCGTTGCGGACACCGGTCCCCGCTTCGACGTGGCGCGGGTCGATGATCATGGCGAGGCGGCGGTGATCGCGGGCCGAGCTGTGCCGGGTTCGAAGGTCGAACTGCTGCGCGACGGCCAGCCGCTCGACAGCGTGGTCGCCGATGCGTCCGGTCAGTTCGTGATGACCCCGCCAAAGCTTCCCTCAGGCAGCTATGAGCTGGCGCTGCGCTCCAAGGCGCCGGATGGCACTGTCACGCAATCCAGCCGCACCATGCCGGTCACGGTCGCGGAAGTCGCGCCGCCACCCCCGCCAGCACCGCGTGTCACAGCCGCCGCGAAGCCAGAGGCTAAGCCCGAAGCAAAGCCAGACGATGTCGTCGCGTCGCTACCGGCGCCGCGCCTGGCCGCGACATCAGCAGCCCGGCCCCGCGCGATGGGCGCGCCCAAGCCGAGAGCCATGGCGAGAGTGCCTGCCACGGACACGACGGTTGCATCCGCTTCGCCCGCGGAAGTCCTCAACACACCGGCTGAGGCCGGCGGCAGCCGCGTGATTTCCCGCGGTGACAGCCTCTGGGCCCTGAGTCGTCTCGCCTATGGCGATGGCGCCCGCTACGCGGTGATCTTCAACGCCAACCGCGAAAAGATCAAAAATCCCAACTTGATTTATCCCGGCCAGACCGTGCTGGTGCCGCAAAAGGCGCAGTGAGGTCGTCATTCCGGGGCGTCGCGTGGCGACGAGCCCGGAATCCATCGAGCGCCAGCGATGGTGGATCAATGGATTCCGGGCTCGCGCCAAGGGGCGCGCCCCGGAATGACGGGCTAGAGCGAGCGGAACATTTGATTCCCCCGCGCGTCTTCTTCCTGCGACGCGATGCGTGCTTGGCGCTGGAGGAGGGCCAACAGGTGGTCGGCTCGTCTGTCATGTCGAGATCACGGTTGGGATTGGCGCTGGCCGGCGCCGTCCTGGTGTGTCTGGCAGTGTTGCTGCCGGATCCGGCCCAGGCGCAGTTCGGAATACGCGGTGGGCCGCTCGGCGTGGCACGTTTTGCGGTCGGTCACGTCATCGGTCTGGCGCGATTGCGTCACGGCCGGATGGCCGTGCGCGGCGGTCGCACCCGTGACGCCGCGTTGAGGTCGCAGGATCCGCGCGGCGCCGAGGGTGGTCAGGCTGCAAATCCCACCATCATGCGTGCGGCAATAACGGCGCAGGCCGCGCTGTCGGGTTGGCACGGTGGCCGTCGTCCGCAGGGCTGGTGGCGTCATCCCGACGGCAGCTATGGCTGGATCGGTCCGGTGTTCTGGCCGTTCGCGCATGACGATCTCGCCACTGCGATCATCTTCGGCGACACCACCAGCCTCTCGCTCTATGGCTATGGCGATATCTATGCCGCGATCTTCGCGCCCTATGCCGCACCCGAGCTTGCCGCCTACACGGCACCTCAGGGTCGTCGCGGACGACGAGTTCCGTCGATGGAAGCCGTCTGCGACAGCAGCGACACCGGCGGTTTGCCCGTCGATGGGATCGCCGACATGGTGCAACCAAACGAGATGCAACGCACCGCGCTCGACGATCTCAACACCGCCTGGTCGTCTGCGCGCGACACCATCCGCGCCGCGTGCCCGGCGGAGGCGTCGATGACGGCGCCCGAGCGGCTCGGCGTGATGCAAGCCCGCCTGGATGCGATGATCAAGGCCACGGATGCAATCGCGCCGGCATTGGAAAAATTCGTCGGTCTCCTCGATGACAACCAGAAAGCAAGATTGGAGTCGCTGGCGAAGGAACGGCGCGCGGTGCTCGCATCAGCGCAGCACAAGGATGCGCAGGCGGCCGCAGCCTGCGATCCCAGTTACGATCCCCGCTATGATGTGCAGGCCCAGCGTCAATACGAGCAACTCGTGCACCAGCAATGGCCCGCCGCCGACATTGCCAACACGCTCAAGCTCGACGACACCGGCCGCGCCCGGCTCGACGTCCTCCAGGATACGACGCTGCGGACCATGGAGACGCTGAGCGCATGCCCGATGAAAGCCGAAGCAACACCGCAAGCTCGTCTCGCCGCCGTGAGGGCGCGGCTGCAGACGATGCAGCAGGCGGTCGGTGGCGTCGCCGATGCGCTCGATGATTTCGAAGCGGATCTGAGCGACGCGCAGAAGGCGGGGTTTGAGGCGATGGGACCAAAGCGGGCGATGTGAGCACCCACACGCCCAATCCACCTTCATATCCTTGAAGTCGAGCCGATCGTGCCACTATGCCGGTGTTTTGCCCGACGCGTCAGGAAAATTTCGTGAAATCCGTAGTGACAGCGAAAGTCGCTATTAGCCCCGCCCGCTGCCTACTGTGCATGGGGTTGTTTTCGAGTTTTGAGTCGGGGAGCTACCCGCTCGCCCGTGCGGCGGTCGCATCGACGACGGTCTCCTCGTCTCGCCAGGAGAGGATCTCCATCGCCAGCACGGGATGATTGAAGCCCTTGAGCGTGAGATCGTCGAGTGCACGGGCCTCGACGTGAGCTTCGACCATGCCGTAGACGCGGCGGCTGACCACGATCTGGTCGGCCTTGGCCTCGCTGCACAGGCGGGAGGCGAGGTTGGTAACGCTGCCGATCGCGGCATATTCCAGCCGCTGCTCGAAGCCGACCTGGCCGAGCGTGGCGTAGCCGAGCGCAATGCCGATGCCGAAGCCGAGGCTATGCCCGCGGTTGCGCCAGCGCTCGGTCAGGGGACCGATGGTGTCGCGCATTTCGACGGCCATCTTCACGGCGCGCGCGGTGTGGTCCTCGAACTGGATCGGCGCGTTGAACAGGATCATCACGCCGTCGCCGGCATATTTGTCCAGCGTCCCCTCATATTTGAAGATCAGCTTGCCAAGGGCGGCGTGATACTCCCGCAGCACGTTCATCGCCTCTTCCGGCTCGGTCGCTTCGGTGAACGCGGTGAAGCCGCGGAGGTCGCAGAACACGACCGTGACCTCGCGGCGCTGGCTGGTCAGCAGGCCTTCCGGACTGTCGGAGGAGGCGATTAGCTGCGCCACCTGCGGCGCCAGGAAGCGCTCCAGCTTGCGGATGCGCTCGATCTCTGTGAGCTGGGTCTCGACGCGTTCCTCCAGCGACTTGTTCCAGTCCTTCAGCTGCTCGGTCTGCTGCGTGAGCTTGTCGGCCTGGGCACGTACGGTCTCGTTCGCGGTCTCCAGCGCATGGCTCTTGTGGTCGACCTCAGTGAACAGCCGCGCATTGCGCATCGCCAGCACCGCCTGGTTGGCGAAGGTGCGCATGAGGCCAGTCAGGCTGCCCGCGAACGCACCGCTTGAGCGCCGCAGCACCACCAGCGATCCCAGCGTGCCCTGCTGGTCGACCAGCGGCACCACCAGCACCGCATGGAAGCCGGCATTGATCGCGACATCCCGCAGCGGCCCCTCGGCGGCCTGGTCGAGATCGGCAACCGCAATCGGCTCGCCGGTTTTGGCGGCATAGCCGAGCACGGTCTCGTCCTCACCTATGGCGAGGTGCGCCCCGTCCGCCGATTTGTCGATGCCGTCAGCCTCGATCATGTCAAAGCGGCGTTGGTCAGCGT
>JAEWHT010000058.1 GCA_023387695.1 Pseudomonadota bacterium
GTCTTGGAGTCCTTGCCTTCGAGATAGAGCACCTTCCAGGGCGCGGTACCCTGGCCGCCGATCTTCTTGCCGCCGGGCGTCTCGCCCTTGGTGAAGACGGGCGTGATGTTGTCGAACTCTTTGATCTTCTTCGCGTCGAGAGCAAGGATGTTGCCCGACGGCACCAGCTTCTTCAGCGAGAAATATTCGGTGTCCAGCACGTCGAAGGAGTTCGGCTGGGTCATCACGCGCTTGGTCACGTCGTCGGTGGTCGCGGTGATGTACTCGATCTTGATGCCGGTGTCCTTCAGGCACTGCTTCGAGATGTCGTCACCCTCGTTCACTGCGGTGCCGAGATAACGCAGGACCTTCGGCTCGGCCGACATCACGTATGGGAAACCGGTGATCGCACCGGAGCCGGCGGCGAGGCCCGCGAGACCCGCGGTGCTCTTGAGTAGCGTGCGGCGGCTGACGCCGGTCTTCTTGGTCGTCTCGGTCATTCCATTCACTCCTCTGTGTTGCGCATTTTCTAAGGTGACGGCGCTATTGCAGACGTTGCGCCTTGGTGGGATCCCAGGTGGCCAGCACGCGATCGCCCGGACGGAACGGGTGGACGTCGAAAGTGGCTTCGGGAACGTGGGAGAACAGGGCGGTGCCGTCTTCGAGCGTGAGCGAGACGGCGACGTAGGAGCCCTGGTACTCGGTCTGGGTCAGCAGCGCCGGTGCGCCGAACGCGCCGTCAGTGACCGGTTTGATACCGAGCTGATCGGCGCGCACGGCGATGAGTTTGCCGGCGTCGCTGAGGACGTTGTGGCCGCCGATGAAGCGGGCCACGAATTCGGTGCGCGGGTGGTGGAAGATGTCGCGGGCAGTGCCCTCCTGCTCAATCTTGCCCTGGTTCATCACCACGATGTGGTCGGCGAGCGCCATCGCCTCTTCCTGGCCGTGGGTGACCTGGATGAAGCTGATGCCGAGCTCGCGCTGCAGCCGCTTCAGCTCGCCGCGCATCTTCACCCGCAGGAACGGGTCGAGCGCGGACAGCGGCTCGTCTAGCAGGAGGATCTGCGGCTCGGTGATGAGCGCGCGGGCAAGCGCCACGCGCTGCTGCTGGCCGCCGGAGAGCTGGGCCGGCAGGCGCCCCGCATATTGGCTCATGGCCACCAGCTCCAGCAGTTCGCCGGCGCGCTTGTGCCTGGCAGCGCGGTCGACGCCGCGCATTTTCAGGGCAAACGCAACATTGTCGAGCACGGTGAGGTGGGGAAACAGCGCGTAGGACTGGAACATCATCGCGGTGCCGCGCTTGGCTGGCTCCAGATCAGTGACGTTCTGCGGGCCCAGGATGATGTCGCCCTCGCTGACCGCCTCGTGGCCGGCGATCATGCGCAAGGTCGAAGTCTTGCCGCAACCGGACGGGCCGAGCAGGCAGCAATAGGTGCCGGCGGGGATCTTCAGATTGACGTTGTCGACCGCCAGCGTGGTATCATAGCGCTTGGTGACGGCAACCAGTTCGAGAGCGGCAGGAGTGGCCATGGCGTGTCCGGCAGGAGGGCGGTGCTTGCCCTCTCTCCGCAAGGTCCGTGCCAACAGCGCCAGTATTTACGAATTCGAAAACTGTGCAGCGGAGTCAGATCGTTAGATCGAATCCAGCCCGATTGTGCGGCGCACGGGGTGGGCAGGGATGTGCACACAAAATGGGCGAAGATTGTATAAAGTTTCGCCTGTGATTGCATACAGCTCGTCGACTACCATCGAAGGCCAAACGTCGAACGAGCCCCTCAAACCCAACCCTTCGAACTGATGGCCGCCAAACCTCGCCCGAAATCCGATGCGCCCGACGTGAGCGATCGCGTCAGCCGGATCAGGGAAGGCGTGACCGCGGCAATCCTCGAGCATCGCCTGCTGCCGGGCACCAAGCTCGGTGAGGACGAGATCGGCGAGATCTATGGCGCGAGCCGCACGCTGGTCCGCACCGCGCTGCAGCAGCTCGCGCATGAGGGCATCGTCAACATCGAGAAGAACCGCGGCGCCTTCGTCGCGCGGCCGACGCCTGCTGATGCGCGCGAAGTGTTCGAGGCGCGCCGCCTGATCGAGCCAACAATTGTCGATCACGCCTGCGAGGCTGTCTCACCCGCGTGGATCGAACGCCTCCAGCAGCACCTGGCCGAAGAGCGCGAAGCCGAGCTACGCGGCGACGCGCGCGCGTCAGTCCGTCTTTCCGGCGACTTTCATCGGCTCATCGCGGAGATGAGCGGACACAGCATCTATCTCGGCTTCCTCAAGGAGCTGATCGCGCGCTCCTCGCTGATCATCCTGCTCTACCGCCGTCACGACACGCCCGCCTGCGGCACCGATCATCACGCCGAAATCGTCACCGCGATCCGCAAGCGCGACAAGCAGGCAGCGCGTGCGCAGATGCTGTCGCATCTGGATGAGATCGAGGCCGAGCTGTTCCTGAAGGATCCCTCTGCCGACGATCTGCGGCTCGCCGACGTGCTGGGCGCGTAATCATCAAGGTGAGCACGGAGCGGGAAATGCGCGCGCCAAATTCTCCGGAATGATCGTTCCGATCGCCTCGGGCGGGAAGAACAGAAAGTCGCGATGGCCGCCCAATCCGAGTTTGTAGTGGGGGACCCGGTCGGGGTTGGTGGGCGGAAGGTAGCTTCGCCCCAGAAGCATCACGCCGAGATAGCCGAGGCTCGCAAAGAATTCGAACAAGGGCCGGTCTTCGGGCGGCGTTGCCTCGAACTGGATCACCGGCCGAAACGTCCTGATGGTGCGCTCGGCGCCGGCGAACACTTTCAGCTCATGTCCCTCGACGTCGCATTTGATGAACTTCACGCCCGCTATGCCTGGCAGTTCGTCCAGCCTCGAGATCGGGACGGATATGGTTTCGCCGTTTGATCGCGACAGGGATGCGCTTCCATCGCCAATCCGCTGGCGCGAGAGTTGTGCGGTGCCGTGACAGTCCGACAGCGCCACCGCAATGATATTCACGTTGCGCCAACCAAACTGCACCCTGCGCCTGCAGATGTATTCGACCATTTCAGGCTGAGGCTCGAAGGCCAGGACCTGGCCTTTGGGGCCGACGGCTCGTGCAAGCCAGAATGAATAGATGCCCTTGTTGGCGCCGATGTCGAGCACCGTGGCACCACGGAGATTCAGCTGGCTGATTGTCTGGAGCTGGAGGCGCTCCGTTCGAAATCGATAGCGAAGGCAGCGCAAGACGAAATGCGCGTTCTCACATTGCGTGGCCCAAGCCTCGCGCATCCCTGCCTCCCGCAGGGAAATTACACATCAGCCTATAGTTGAGCAATAATTTGGAAGCTGCTTCGCGGCGCGCCTTTTGTTGCGATGCGATTTCAGCGCTCCCCCAAAAAAAGTTGCGGCCAGGCTTTGGGGGAAGCCTGGCCGCGCGCGAACCGGTCTGGGACGGGGAGGGGTGGGGATGTGACCGGGTCGCGTAACTCGTTGTCTCGTTTCTATTGCTCTCTTGCGCTGGCGGTGGAGACCGCCGGCTTGGTATCGCCGAGCGAAACCCAGACGTTGGGATCGGCCTGCGACTGGCGCTTGACGAAGCGGTAGCCGGTCTCCGTCCAGGACACGACGTTCTCGTTCTGATTGTCGAGAACGAACTCGCCCTTGTCGGTCTTCACCGTCAGCACCGCGTGTCCTTCGCCCTTCTTGTCACGCACGACGGTGATGAGCAGGGCCTCGCGAGGCCAACCGGCATCCATCAGCATCTTGCGCTTCAGCAGCACGTAATCTTCACAGTCGCCGTAACCATCGGTCGGCAGCGACCACTTCTCGACGACGCCCCAGTGATCCTGGTCGGTCAAAGGCTTGACGGTCTCGTTGACCCAGCGATTGACCTTGGTCAGGTCGCGCCACGCGGTCTGCGACATCACGATGTCGCGCGGCTGCGTCGGCCCGCCCTGACACTGAGCGGCGTTCTCTGCACAAAACTCGACCCAGCCGATCGGCGCACGCGTGGTGTCACCGAGGCTCGCGTAGAGCAGACGGCTTTCACCGGCCTGCGCTGCGGCGCAAATCCCAAAGAGCATGGCGGCAAGCGCCAAACCCTTTCCCTGTCCCCTGAAGTCCAACATTGCGGCCCCCGTTTCTTGTTGGGACCACATTTCGCACGGAGCTTTTGAGTTGCCGCTAAATCAACCAAGTCAAGTCGAGACGAATACAAGTAAAACTAGCGTCGAATTCGATCTATACTTGAATCGAATTCGACTAAAATTTGAGAATACTGCAATTGATTCAAATTTTAGGGATTAACGCGCAAGCGCTGGCGGAACAGCTGTTTCCACGCGCGAACACGCAGCGCGTTAACTGGCGTCAGG
>JAEWHT010000083.1 GCA_023387695.1 Pseudomonadota bacterium
CCACCTCGGTTCGCATTGCATGCGAACCGATCCTCCCCCTCGAGGGGAGGATGGGCACCGTTTGCTGGGCCACCCCTTACCGCGATCTTTCGGGCATCGATTGATGCCTCCCACCGAATCCTGCGGATGCCGCTGTGCGACGGCTTGCGGGGGCGGCTGGATTAAGGTTATCGCGGCTTTAGGGCATTCCCCGTAGACCGGGGGCGTGGACCTGCCCGCGGCCTCGGGCGATACTAACCCTTTCTTAAGGCTGCCATTCCCGGCAGTCGCCCTGTGTGACGCGTGAGCGCGAGAACCAAGCCGGTCGGATGACGAATTCGGATTTCCAGTTGCGAGGCGTCGGCGATCCGCGGTTGTCCGTGCATGCGACCTCTCCGCTGCCGGCCTGGCTGTGGTCGACCGATGGCAGCCGCGTGCTGTGGGCCAATGCGGTCGGCGCGAAATTCTTTGGCGCGACGAATGCGGCTGCGCTGACGCAGAAGACATTCGGACCTGCCGATGCCCATCGCCGCCAGGTCGCGAGGCTCGGCCGAAGCCTGTCCTCGAGCGGCGCTGTGCGGCTCGAGCGGCTGCGCGGCTTTGGCGCCGGGCTCGGCACGCTGATGACCTGCGCATGTGCGCGGCTTTCCTTTTCCGATGGCGGCGAAGGCGTGCTCGTCACCGCGATGGATGCGGGCGCGCGCAGCATGCCGCTGGTCGAGCGGCTGCATCGCCTGGTCGATGGCGCGTCCGTGCCGATGGCGGCGTTCGCGCCTGACGGCATGTTCGCCGGCGCCAGCGAAGCCGCACGCCCCCTGCTCGGCTTTCGCGATCTTGGCGAAGCCGGCCTCGAACAGGCGCGCAGCGATGCGCTGGAAAAAGGCCGCGTCGAGATGCCGATCGGCATCGGCAACATGGTGCTGCAGCGGGTCGGTGTCGGCAGCGACATGGGCCTCGTTGCGATGATCGAGCCGACGGTGGCGGAAAATGCGCCCGCGACCGAGAGCGTGCCGGAGGCTGCGGCTGAGATGGTGCATGAAACGGTGGCGGCTCCCGCGCCGGAAGCGGCGATCGAGCCCACGCCGCATGTTGTTGAAACGCCGCCGGTGCATTCGCCCGACGCCGGGATCGTGATGTTCGATCCCTTTGCCGAGACGGACGAGACGCCGGCGCCCGCTGAAACATTCGTCGCTGCGGCTGAGCCGACCGCACACGAAGAAACCGAGATCGTTGCGATCGAGGACGCGGTGATAGAGGCGGCCGAGGCTCCCGTTCCGGAGATGATCACGGAAGCGGCAGAGGTCGCGCCGGAAACTCCGGTTGAAAACCCGCACCCAGCCATCGTGCCGCCGCAAGCCGCGCCGATCACCAGCGACATGGTCGAGCCGCCGTCTGCATCTGCGGAGACACCGCGCCAGCATCCGCTGCGTTTCCTGTGGCAGATGGATGCGCAGGGACGCTTTGTGCTCGGCTCGGATGAATTCATCCGCCTTATGGGCGCGCACACGGCGGCCGGCTTCGGGCGACCGTGGACCGAGATCGCCAACGAATTTTCGCTCGATCCCGATGGCCGCGTCGCGCAGGCGCTCGCGAGCCACGACACCTGGGCCGGCATCACCGTGAACTGGCCGGCCGATGGCGGCGAGCATTTGCCGGTCGAGCTGGCAGGCCTGCCGGTCTACGACCGCGAGCGCAACTTTGCCGGCTTCAAGGGTTTTGGCGTCTGCAGGGATCTCGATGGCCTCAACCGGCTGGATGCGCTGCGCCGCTACGAGCTGTTCGTCGAGCCGCACGCGCAGGCTCTTTCGGCCGATGTGGTCGAGCCTGAACCCGAACCGGAAGCGCCGCCGGTCGCGGCAGAGGCTCCGCCTCCGCCGCCCGAGCCTGAACCGCCGACCGCAAGTGAAAATCTAGCTGAACCCGAACCGCCCGCACTCTTCACCGAAGCGAATTCACACAAAGCCGATTTGGAAACGCCAGTGGAAACGCCTCCGAATGTCGTGCCGTTCCGCGCACCCGGTGATCCCAGATCGCTCGGCGATCAGAGGTTACAGGGTGATCAGAGATCGCCGACGCTGACGCCGGTCGAGAACAGCGCCTTCAACGAGCTCGCGCGGCAATTATCCGAGCGCCTCGAACGTGAGCGCGAACAGATTGTCACTGCTGCGGCCGAGCCGCCGGCTGAGGAGATCGCGCATGACGCGGCGCTGCCGCCCGAGCCGGTGATGCCTGAGCCTGTGATCACCGAGCCCGTGATGTCAGAGCTTGAGGCGCCGCCGGCCGCGGCCGAATGGTTGACCGAGCCCGCACCGCCCGCGCAGGGCCACAGCACGCGCGACCGCGCGCTGCTCGATTTGATTCCGACGGGCATGCTGATCTACCGGCTCGATCGCCTGCTCTACGCCAACCCGGCGTTTCTCGCGCGCATGGGCTATTCAAGTCTGGCAGTACTTGAAGATGCCGGCGGGCTCGATGCGCTTTATGTCGAGCCGGGCGTCTCCGCCGCCAGCAGCACCTCGCAATCAGGCACGCCGGTGACGATCAGCGCTGCGATCGCCAATGGCGAGCAGCCGCTCGCAACGACGGAAGCGCATCTGCACACGATCGACTGGGACGGCGCCAGCGCCCACGCGCTGATCTGCGCGCTGCCGCAGCCTGTCGTGGCGGCACCCGAGATCACCGCGCCGCCGGTCGTGTACACCGAGAGCGTCGTTGCGGAATCCTTCCCCTACGCGCCCGATCTCGAGCCCGAGGCGGGCGATGCCGACGCGGAAGATCTCGCCGCGATCCTCGACACCACGGCCGAGGGCATCGTGATGTTCGATGCCGAAGGCAACATCCACGCCTGCAACCGCAGCTCGGAAGCGCTGTTCGGCTATGACGGCGAAACGCTGATGCAGCAGAATCTGCTGACGCTGTTCGCGCCCGAGAGCCAGCATGTGGTGATCGACTATCTCGAAAGCCTGAAGAGCGGAGACATTTCGAGCCTGCTCGACCACGGCCGCGAGGTGCTGGGCCGCGAGAAGAAGGGCGGCGTGCTGCCGCTCGCCATGATCATGGGCCGTACGCGGCCGGATGGTCCGAATTTCTTTGCCGTGTTCCGCGATCTCTCGCATGCCAAGAAGGACGAGAGCGAGCTGACGCAGGCGCGACGCCTGGTCGACGGCGCCGCGAATGCCAAGGCCGATATGCTGGCGCGGATCAGCCACGAGATCCGCACGCCGCTCAACGCCATCATCGGCTTTGCCGAGGTAATGATCTCCGAACGTTTCGGCACTCTGGGCAATGAGCGCTACGGCGAATACATGAAGGACATCCGCGCCTCCGGCGAGCGCGTGATCGCCATCATCGATGATCTCTTGGAGCTGTCGCGGATCGAGACCGGCAAACTCGATCTCAATTTCGCCAACCTCAATCTCAACGACCTCGTCGAAGCCTGCGTCACCGTAATGCAGCCGCAGGCGAACCGCGAGCGCATCATCATCCGCACCTCGCTCGCGCATGCGCTGCCGCAGGTGACGGCGGATACGCGCGCGCTGCGGCAGGTCACGATGAATTTGATCTCGAACTCGATCAGGCTTGCCAGCGCCGGCGGCCAGGTGATCGTCTCGACCGCGCTCTCCGACCGCGGCGAGGTCGCCTTGCGCATCCGCGACACCGGCCATGGCCTGAGCGAACAGGAAGTCGCCGCCGCCATGGAGCCGTTCCGCACGCCGCCGCCCGGCGATGCCGCGGACAATTCCGCGCTGAGCCTGTCGCTGACCAAAGCGCTGGTCGAAGCCAACCGCGCCCAGTTCAACATCAAGAGCGCAGGCCATTCCGGTACGCTGATCGAAGTGACCTTCGCGCCGGTGGTGGCAAGGGCGTAAGGGGCTGAGCCTCTCTCCGCCGTCATGCCCGGGCTCGTCCCGGGCATCCACGTTCTTCCCCTCACGCGGCTAAGGCGTGGATGGCCGGGACAAGCCCGGCCATGACGAAAACTCGTGGTGATTACGCCGCGCGCACCGTATCCAGGAACTTGCCGACCTCGAACTTCAGCCGGTTGCTGTCGCTCGACAGCGACTTTGCCGCTGACAGCACCTGCGACGATGCCGAGCCGGTCTCGACCGCGCCCTGCCGCACGTTGCTGATGTTGGCGCTGACCTGCGTGGTGCCGGCGGCTGCGCTCTGGACGTTGCGCGAGATTTCACCGGTCGCGGCGCCCTGCTCTTCGACGGCAGCCGCGATGGTGGACGAGATCTCCGACAGCCGCTCGATGGTGCCGCCGATGGTCCTGATCGCACCGACGGACTCGTTGGTGGCGCCCTGGATGCTGGCGATCTGTTGACCGATCTCACCGGTCGCCTTCGCAGTCTGCTCGGCCAGCGCCTTGACCTCAGAAGCGACGACCGCAAAACCGCGCCCGGCCTCGCCCGCACGCGCCGCCTCGATGGTGGCATTGAGCGCGAGCAGATTGGTCTGGCCTGCGATGGCATTGATGAGCTCGACGACATCGCCGATGCGCGCGGCCGCCTTCGACAATTCGCCGACGCGATCGTTGGTCTGGCCGGCCTGGCTGACGGCCTCGCCGGCGATGCGCGCGGAGGCCTGCACCTGGCGGCTGATCTCGCTGACGGACGCCGTCAACTCTTCCGCTGCTGATGCCACCGACTGCACGTTGGTCGCAGCCTCTTCGGAAGCCGCCTCGACCAGCGTGGCGAGCTCGGTCGAACGGCCCGCGGTCGTCGTCAGCGACGTCGCCGACGCTTCGAGCTCGGTCGCAGCGGACGATACCGTATCCACGATCTCGCCGATCGCGCCCTCGAAATCGTCGGCCATCCTGATCATGTCGGCGCGGCGGCGCTCGGCGGCGATCTTGTCCTGCCGGATCTTCTCTTCGGCTTCGTCGCGCGCCTTCTGCTCGGCATTGACCTTGAAGGTCTCGACGGCCTGCGCGATCTCGCCGATCTCGTCGGGTCGGCCGAGGCCGGGCAGCACGATTGCGAAATTGCCGTTGGCGAGCTCGATCATCGCGGCCCGCATCGCAGCGAGTGGCTTCGAGACGGAGCGGCCAATGAAGAAGCCGAGGCCGAGTACGCCGGAAGCGATCAGAGCAATAGCAACGGCGATCCAGAACTGGATGCTGTCACGCTCGGCATCGTTGAGCCGGTCGGCTTCGGCGCGGATGGTGTCGACGGACTTCGAGATCTGCTCGATCACCGGCTCGACCGACGCGAAAGCCTCCGACATCGCCTTCAATTCCGTCGCGAGCTTGAGCGCGGTTTCCATCCAGGCGGAGAAATCGCGCTGATAGTCGGACAGCTTCTGCCGCAGCTCGGTTTTCGCCGCGTCGGGAATGGCGGCGGCGTCGACGCCGGCCGAAAATTCCGAGGCACGCTTCTTGATCTCGGCGCCATATTTGGCGTCGCGGCGCAGCATGAAATCCTTCTCGTGCCGGCGCATCATCAGCATGATCACCTTGAGCGGAGCATCATGGAGCTGATCGACCTTGCTTTCGATCTCGTGGACGGAGCCGCGCAGGCGGCCTTCGAGGCCGGAATTCTCATCCAACCCGAGGCGCTGCCGTTCCTCGACCACCGCGACAAAACGCGCCTGATAGGTCTTCAGCGAGGCGTTCATCGCGTCGATCTTCTGCGCAAGCTCGGGCTTGCCGAGCGCTGCAATCTTGCCGCGGAGTTTTTCGATATCGAGCGCGACCTGCTTGCTGATCTCGCTTTGGCGCTGCGCCCTCGTGGGATCGCTGCGCAGCAGGAAGTCCTTCTCGGCGCGGCGCGCTTCCAAAAGCTCGACCGCGATGTTGTTGTTGAGCTCGTAGATCGTGCGCGCGTTCTCGGCGGCGTCGCGATAGACGCCCATCGCGCGTTCGCCGTAGAGATGAATGCCGCCGATCAGAACGACACCGACGACACCAATGACGCCGATCGCCGTGATCTTGTGAGTAAGCCGGAGGGAGAGGATCCGCATAGTCGAAATCCAGTGATGAATAATGCAGTTGATGAAGCGCTAACGCATAAAAACTTCCGTTAATTTGCGGGCACGTAAGATTACGCGAATTATGACAGAATGCACGCAAGGGTGCACAGTCGCGGATTCACTCGCCGAACCATCGCGCTGCAGCAAGAGTCGCTTCGTCTATGTCGGGCGTGCCGTCACTCGCCCATGCGACAAAACCATCGGGACGCACCAACACGGTGCTCAGACCGAGTCGATCTTTCGGCGCACACGCAACGTAATCGATCAGATCACGCCGGTGATTTGCGAGCGCTCGCAGCGGCGCACGCGCATCGAAGTCCAGCAACAGGCCTTTCGCCTGCCTGAGGCGTTCGCCCACCGTCGTGCCGTCAGCGAATTCAAAATCGGGAACACTGCGGCCGACGAGTGGATGACCACCGCCGAGATCGTAGCGCAGCGAAACGCCGCGCACACGCTCGGCGAAATAGGTCGCGCCGTCGCGGGTTTCGATGAGATCGCGGATGATCGCCTGAAGCGCGCGGGCACTCGGCGTCGGCCGCATGATCGCGACTTGCGCGCGCGACCAGTCGAGGATCTGAGCGCCGATGGGATGCCGCTCACGCGAATAAGTATCGAGCAGATTGTCCGGCGCGTGACCGCGGATCGTCGCGGCCAGCTTCCAGCCGAGATTCATGGCGTCACCAAGACCGAGATTAAGCCCCTGCCCGCCCAGTGGCGAATGGGTGTGGGCGGCATCGCCCGCGAGCAGCACGCGTCCCCTGCGATAGGTCGTGGCCTGACGGGCGCGGTCCGTCCAGGTCGTGGCAAGCCGAAGCGTCGTGATGGTAACGTCGGTGCCGGAGACGCGGCGCAACACGTCCTGCACATGCTCGCGCGTGATCGGCGCGCTCCGGTGGAACGCGCCGCCGTCGAAATCGACCAGCGCAATCGTCCCCGGTTGCGCGAAGGTGTACATGCCCGTGGCCGTGTAGTTGCGGCCGGGCTTCAGTTTCTCCGGATCGGCGAGCTCGGCGTCGATGGAATAGCCGGTGAATTCGGGATCAGTGCCGACGAAATCGAATCCGCAAGCCTTGCGCACCGTGCTGCGGCCGCCATCGCAGCCGACCAGCCAGCGTCCGCGATAGGTTTCGCGAGCGGCCTCTACGATCACGCTCTCATCTGAAGCAGCAATAGCAGTCACACCAAAACCGCGCCGGACCTCGACGCCCATGCTGCTGGCGCGCGCAGCCAAAACGGTCTCGAGCGTGTCCATGTCAACGGCAACACTGGCCTCGGCCGGTGTCGGCAGGCGCCAGGGCCATGCCGCGGCATTGACATCGTCCTGATAGAACTGGATGCCGGCGAAGTGACCTGCGGGCTTCCGCGTCTGTTGCATCCAGTGTGCGGCACTCTTGATCGCGCCGGATTTCGCGCGCTGCGCGGCCAGAATATCATCCAGCAAACCGCGCCGGTGAAAGGCCTCGGTTGTCGGAAGCGATAAGCCGCGCAGGCCGAACGGCAGCTGCTTCAGCGCCGAATGCGGGCTTTGCGCCTGTTCCAGTACCAGCACAGAAACACCGGCGAGCCGCAGCTCGCAGGCGAGAAACAGGCCGACGGGACCGGCACCGGCGATGACGACATCGTACAAAATGGGGGATTGATCGTGCATGAGACGCTCCTGTGGTCGCTGTTCGACCGGAGCGTTCCCTGCTTTTGAGATCACACGGACGAACGATTGAGCGCCTGCGTGGCGCCCGATGTTCGTCGCGGGGATCTCGTGCACAAGGCCAAAGACCAGAGCTCTCGTTACCGAGAGGACTTGGGCTTACCAGACCAAGTCTGCCTTTTCCGACGGGGCCTCTATAGTTTCGTCGCGATGGATGCGCAACAAAAAAGGCACGGCGTTTGCGGCGCCGTGCCTTTCTTGAGTTTAGGCGTTCAGATCAGCTGTAGATCTCGAACAGGCCGGCGCCGCCCTGGCCGCCGCCGATGCACATGGTCACGACGCCCCACTTGGCCTTGCGGCGGGCGCCTTCCTGCAGCAGATGGCCGGTGAGACGAGCACCGGTCATGCCGAAGGGATGGCCGATCGCGATCGAGCCGCCGTTGACGTTGTACTTGGCGGGATCGATGCCGAGCTTGTCGCGCGAATAGAGGCACTGGCTGGCGAAGGCCTCGTTGAGCTCCCAGAGATCGATATCGTCGATCTTGAGGCCATGACGCTTCAACAGCTTCGGCACGGCGAAGATCGGACCGATACCCATCTCGTCCGGCTCGCAGCCCGCGGCTGCCCAGGCGACGAAGCGGCCGAGCGGCTTGAGGCCGCGCTTCTCGGCGTCCTTGGCTTCCATCAGCACCACGGCGGCAGCGCCGTCGGAGAGCTGGCTGGCATTGCCGGCGGTGACGAACTTGCCCGGGCCCTTCACCGGCTCGAGTTTGGCCAATCCTTCCATCGTCGTCTCAGGGCGATTGCACTCGTCCCGGTCCACGACGTAGTCGACGATGCTCTCGGCCTTGGTGGCCTTGTCGACGACCTTCATCTTGGTCTTCATCGGGACGATTTCGTCCTTGAACTTGTTGGCCTGCTGGGCGGCCGCCATGCGGCGCTGCGATTCCAGCGAATACTCGTCCTGATATTCGCGGCTCAGATTATAGCGCTCGGCGACGATGTCTGCGGTGTCGATCATCGCCATGAAGATGGCAGGCGCGGTCTTCAGCAGCTCCGGATCGATCGTCTCCTTCGGCGTGCCGCCGCCGGGCATCGAGATGCTCTCGACGCCGCCGGCGACGATGCAGTCGGCGCCATCCGAACGGATCGAGTTGGCCGCCATCGCGATGGTCTGCAGGCCCGAGGAGCAGAAGCGGTTCACCGAGACGCCGCCGGTCGACTTCGGCAGGCCGGCGAGCAGCGCGGCCTGGCGGCCGATGTTCGGCGCGCCATGGGCGCAATTGCCGAGATAGCAATCCTCGACATACTCCTTGTCGACGCCGGCGCGGTCGACCGCATGGTGGATGGCGTGGGCCGCGAGCGACATCGGCGGCGTGATGTTGAACCCGCCACGGCCGGACTTGGCCAGGCCCGTGCGCGCGTAGGAAACGATGACGGCTTCACGCATTGTTTTCTCCCTTTCGAACTTTGGTACGGAGGCGCTGGTCAAAAGCGTTCTCTGGGCGCCATTGGTACACAAAGTTTGGGGATCGCGGGAGACATAAAGCGCCGCGCGGCATCAACAAAAACGCCGCCCCTCGCGCGAAGGGCGGCGTTGTTCCGCATGTCGGAATATATGATGGCCATCATTCCGCGGCGCGCACGCCGCGGACGGGCCTGCCTCAGAACGTCAGTGCCTTGACCTGCTTCACCTGCGGCAGGGCCTGCACCTTGGCGAGCAGGTCCGCCGGCACGGCGCCATCGACCTCGATCAGCGCGATGGCATCGGAGCCCGGAGCGACGCGGCCGAGGTGGAAGGTCGCGATGTTGATCTTGGCGTCGCCGAGCAGGCTTGCGAACTTGCCGATGAAGCCGGGCTTGTCCTCGTTGGTCACGTAGATCATCGACTTGCCGAACTCCGCGTCGACGCGGATGCCCTTGATGTCGACCAGGCGCGGCTTGCCATCGGCATAGACGGTACCCGACACCGACCGCTCCTGGCGCTCGGTGGTGACCGTGACGGTGATCAGGCTTTCATAGTCGCTCTGGGCGGCGCGGACGATCTCGTCCACCACCATGCCGCGCTCCTTGGCGACGACCGGCGCGGAGACGACGTTGACCTCGCCCAGCATCGGCCGCAGCAGGCCCGACAGCACCGCTGACGTGATCGCCTTGATCTTCATCTCGGCGACGTGGCCTTCATAGGTGATCTCGACCTTGAGGATACCGCTCTCGGTGAGCTGGCCGGCGAACGAACCGAGCTTCTCGGCGAGCGCGATGAACGGCTTGAGCTTCGGCGCTTCTTCCGCGGTGATCGAGGGGAAGTTGACGGCGTTCGAGATCGCGCCGGTGAGCAGGTAATCCGACATCTGCTCGGCGACCTGCAGCGCGACGTTCTCCTGCGCTTCCGTGGTGGAGGCGCCGAGATGCGGCGTGCAGATCACGTTGGGATGGCCGAACAGCACGTTGGTGTTCGCGGGCTCCTCGACGAACACGTCGAAGGCGGCGCCGGCGATGTGCTTGGAATTGAGCGCTTCGACCACGGCCTGCTCGTCGACGAGACCGCCGCGGGCGCAATTGATCAGGCGCACGCCCTTCTTCATCTTGGCGATCGCGGATGCGTCGATGATGTTCCTGGTCTTTTCGGTCAGCGGCGTATGCAGCGTGATGAAATCGGCGCGCTTGAGCAGGTCATCGAGATCGACCTTCTCGACGCCGATGTCCTTGGCGCGCTCCGGCGACAGGAACGGATCGAACGCGACGACCTTCATGCGCAGGCCGAGCGCACGGTCGGCGACGATCGAACCGATGTTGCCGCAGCCGACGACGCCGAGCACCTTGCCGGTGAACTCGACGCCCATGAAACGGTTCTTCTCCCACTTGCCGGCCTGGGTCGAGGCGTCGGCCTGCGGGATCTCGCGAGCCAGCGCGAGCATCAGCGTGATGGCGTGCTCGGCGGTCGTGATCGAATTGCCGAACGGCGTGTTCATCACGATGATGCCCTTGGCCGTCGCTGCGGGAATCTCGACATTGTCGACGCCGATGCCGGCGCGACCGATCACCTTGAGGTTGGTGGCCTTCTCCAGGATCTTTGCGGTCGCCTTGGTCGCGGAGCGGATCGCGAGGCCGTCGTAATTGCCGATGATCTCGGCAAGCTTGTCCTTGTCCTTGCCGAGGTTCGGCTGGAAGTCGACCTCGACGCCGCGATCCTTGAAGATCTGCACGGCAGCGGGCGAGAGCGCGTCGGAAATGAGAACTTTGGGCTTGGTCATGGGAATGTGTCCTTCACACCCTCCCCTGGAGGGGGAGGGTCGGCGCGGAGCGCCGGAGTGGGGTGAAGCTGCAGAAAGAAAATCGCCGGTGCGCCGTGTGGAGAGATCACCCCACCCCGCCGCACCTGGCGGTGCGTCGACCCTCCCCCTCCAGGGAAGGGTAAGAACTCAGGCCGCCTTGGCGAGCGTGGCCTTGGTCTCGGCGAAGGCCCAGTCGATCCACTGCGTCAGCAGCTCGACGTCCTTGGCTTCGACAGTGGCGCCACACCAGATGCGCAGGCCCGCCGGTGCATCGCGGTAATAGGCGAAGTCGTAGCCCGCGCCTTCCTTCTCGATCAGCGCGACCAGCTTCTTGGAAAACTCGGCTTGCGCGTCGTCCGAGAGCGAGGTGATCGCGGGATCGGTGAACTTCAAGCAAACCGAAGTGTTGGAGCGGATCGCCGCGTCCTTGGCCAGGAAGTCGATCCAGGGCGTCTTCGCCTTCCAGTCGGCGAGCACCTTGGTGTTGGCATCGGCGCGACCAATCAGCGCCTTGAGGCCGCCGATCGACTTGGCCCAGTTCAGGGCATCGAGATAATCCTCGACGCAGAGCATCGACGGCGTGTTGATGGTCTCGCCGACGAAGATGCCTTCGTTGATCTTGCCGCCCTTGGTCATGCGGAAGATCTTCGGCAGCGGCCAAGCCGGCTTGTAGGTCTCGAGCCGTTCCACCGCGCGGGGCGACAGGATCAGCATGCCGTGTGCGGCTTCACCGCCGAGCGCCTTCTGCCAGGAGAAGGTGACGACATCGAGCTTGGCCCAATCGAGGGCTTGCGCAAACGCCGCCGAGGTCGCGTCGCAAATGGTCAGGCCTTCACGGGTCGCGCTGATCCAGTCGGCGTTCGGCACGCGGACACCGGAGGTGGTGCCGTTCCAGGTGAAGACGACGTCGCTCTTCGGATCAACCTTCGAGAGGTCGGGAATCTCACCGTAAGCCGCGTTCAGCTTGGTGACGTCCTTGAGCTTCAATTCCTTGACGATGTCGCTGACCCAGCCCTCGCCGAAGGATTCCCAGGCGAGCGTGGTGACG
>JAEWHT010000189.1 GCA_023387695.1 Pseudomonadota bacterium
GCTTGGGTTTGCAGGCGAGCGCCATCGCGATCATCACGCGCTGACGCATGCCGCCGGAGAACTGGTGCGGATAATTGTGCACGCGGCCCTCGGCATTGGGGATCTGGACCAACTTTAGCATCTCGATCGTACGATCGAGCGCCTGCTTCTTGGTCAGGCCTTCGTGCCGGCGCAGGCTCTCGGCGATCTGTTCGCCGACCGTGAGTACCGGATTGAGCGACGTCATCGGCTCCTGGAATATGAAGCCGATCTCCTTGGCCCTGATGTCGTCGAGCTGGTTGCTCGTCAGCGGCACCAGATCGCGGCCTTCAAAGACGATCTCGCCTGCCGCGATACGGCCGGGCGGCATCGCGATCAGCTTCAGGATCGACATTGCGGTGACGGTCTTGCCGCAACCGGATTCTCCGACGACGCAGAGCGTCTCGCCCTTGTTGATGGTGATGTCGACGCCATCGACGGCCTGCAGGATGCCGTCGTCGGTAGAGAAGTGGGTCTTGAGGCCTTTGATCTCGAGCAGCGGCGCCATCAGATCACCCGTCGCGCATCGAGCGCGTCACGCAGACCATCGCCGATGAAGTTGATTGCGACCACCGCAATGAAGATCGCGCCGCCTGGAAACAAGGCCCAGTGTGGGCCGATGTCGAGAAAGTCCTTGGCGTCATACAGCAGCCGGCCCCAGGTCGGGGTGTCCGGTGGAAAACCGAGGCCGAGGAAGGACAGCGTCGACTCCGCAATAATCGCGGCGGCAACGTCGATCGTGCCGGCGATGATCACAGGACCGAGCGCATTCGGCAAAATGTGCTTCATCACCTGCCGCACCGGGCTCGCGCCGAGCGCACGGGCGGCTTCGACGAACTCCTTCTCGCGGATCGACAGGAACTGCGCACGGACCAGGCGCGCCACCGGCATCCAGCGCAGGCCACCGATCACGAGCACGATCAGGATGAAGATGCCGCCCTCCGGGCCGAACACCTGCTTCAGACCGTCGCGGAAGAGATAGATCAGCAGTAGCAGCAGCGGCAATTGCGGCAGCGACAAAAAGAGGTCGGTCAGCCACATCAATCCATACCCGACCGCGCCGCGCGACATACCAGCGAGCGCGCCGATCAGCGTACCGATCAACACCGACACCAGCATCGCAGCGAGTCCGACCGCGAGCGAGATACGGCCGCCATAGATCATCCGCGCCAGGATGTCCTGGCCGAGATCGTCGGTGCCGAAAGGATGGGCGAGCGACGGTCCCTGCAAGCCGGCCACGATGTCGATATCGTTGATCTTGACGCGCCAGATGAAGGGACCGGCGACCACCGCCAGAATTAAGACGAGCAGCAGGATCGCGCTGACCACGGCGAGCTTGTGGCGGCTGTAGCGCCGCCACGTCTCGCGCCAAGGCGAGTAGGCACGCCGTTCAGCGGAGGGAGATGCGAGGGTCAAGCCAGCCATAAAGGACGTCCGCAACGAGATTGAACAGCACAACGAGGCAAGCGAAGACGAAGGTAACGGCCATCACCACCGGCGTGTCGTTGGACAAGATGGAGGAGATCAGGAGCGAACCGATGCCGGGGATGCGGAAGATCTGCTCGGTGACGATGGCACCGCCGAACACGGCCGGCAACTGCAGCGCGATCAGCGTCACCACCGGGATCATGGCGTTGCGCATCACGTGCTTGACGATGACCTTGGCCTGACCGAGACCCTTGGCACGCGCCGTGGTGACGTAGTCGAGCCTGATGACGTCGAGCATCGCCGAGCGCACGAAGCGCGTCATCGACGCCGCCTGGAACAGGCCGAGCACCGCCACAGGCATGATCGCCTGCCGGATCATTTCCAGCACATAGCTGAAGCCGGTGGCCTTGATATCGGTCGTGTAAACGAAAGGAAGCCAGTCCAGCGTCACCGAGAAGATGAGGATGAACAGGATGCCGGTGAAGAAGGTCGGCAGTGAGAACCCGACGAAGGCGAGCGTGTTCGCGACGCGGTCGAATAGCGAATAGGGCTTTGTCGCCGCAAACACGCCGACGGGAATCGCGATCAAGAGAGCCAGGATCTGCGCCGAACCGATCACGTAAAGCGTGGTCGGCAGGCGCTGCAGGATGAGCGTATCGACGTTCATCCGGCTGACGAAGGAGAAACCCCAATCGCCGTGCAGCATGGCGTTGAGCCAGTGCAGATAACGAAGGTAGATCGGATCATCGAGGCCGAACCGAGCCCGAAGCGCCGCCTGAACTTCAGGCGGCACGTTCGGGTTGGTCGCAAGCTCGCTGAAGGGGTCGCCTGGCGCAAGCGCCAGGACGACGAACAGAACGACCGAGATTCCGAGCAGGCTCGGAATCGCGATCATCAGACGGCGCAGGACGTACTGACTCATGAGCGAAGAATCCGCTTAAACGTCCGTGCTCAGCCCTCGCGGTACCAGTCCTGGATATTGTCAGTCCGGTTGGCCCAGCCCGAGATGACCGATCGCAGCGTATTAGCGCTGGCATCCACCGTAAGACGGTGCATCACCGGGATGAACACGGTGTCCTGCCACAGCATGTCGTTGCACTTGATGTAGAGCGCGGCGCGCTTGACCGGGTCGACCTCGGTCTCGGCCGCCTCGATGGCGGCATCGTAGTCCTTGTTGACCCAGCGCGGGAAGTTCTGCCCTTGCCATTTGTTGTCTTTGCTGGCCACCTGGCTCGAGATGTAGCGCTTCATGTGCAGCGCAGGATCCGGCTGCGTCATCGGGATCTGGAATTCCTCGATGTCGGCATAAAACTTCGAGTAGGTGTCGGGGTTGGCTACGTCGGAAGAGAAGAACACCGAGGCGACGACGGATTTTAGTTCGACGTCGATCCCGGCTTTCTGACAGGCCTGCTTGACGATCGCCTGGGTCTTCTGCCGTGGGCCGTTGGTCGAAGTCTGGTAGACGAACTTCAGCTTCTTGCCGTCCTTTTCGCGGATGCCGTCAGCACCGGCCTTCCAACCGGCCTGCTCCAGCAACGCGATCGCCTTGTCGACGTTGAACTCCCACTTGGTGTTCTTCGACACGAAGTCGTCGGGACCATTGAGGTAATTCGCGGTGGTGCGGCCGGCACGGCCATAGATCGCCTTCTTAACGGAGTCGCGATCGACCAGCAGAGCGAGCGCCTGGCGCACCGCGGGATCCGAAAGGGTCGGGTGCTTGGTCTTCATCGACGATCGCTCGCCGTCGACCTCGGTGTTGGGATCGGTGAAGTTGATCGCGATGAACTCGATGTCGCCGCCCACGGCATAGGTGGTCTTGCCCTTACCGCCCTTCTCGAGACGCAGCAGCACCTCGTCTTCGACCTGCATGTTCCAGGCGAAATCGAATTCTCCGGTCTGGATCACGGCCCGTGCAGCGGAGACGGCATCGCCACCGCCCTTCATGTCGATCGTATCGAAATACGGTCTGTTGGGCATATGATAGTCGGGATTGAGCTGGCCGCGGACGAGATCGCCCGGCTTGAACTCGACGAACTTGTAGGGGCCTGTACCGACCGGAGCGAGGTTCGTCGGCGCCTCGCGGGATTTCGATCCCTTGTAGTCCGCAAACAGATGTTTCGGAAGGACGCAACCGTAAGCGCCGACGAATGCATTGGCCCAGAATGGCGTAGGCTTGTTGAACAGAAGGCGGATGGTCAGGTCATCCACCTTTTCGACGGTCAAGTCGCTGTAGGCCGTGATGGAGACAGCGGCGGTAGCGGGGTCGTTCGCATAGGCCCAGGTAAAGACGAAATCATCGGCCGTCAGGGGCTTGCCATCATGCCATTTGACGCCTGACTTGATCTTCCAGGTCACCGACTTGCCATCGGCTGCGAGGCCGCCATTCTTGATGGACGGAATCTCGGCGGCGAGGATCGGATTGAGGTGGCCCTCGACGTCCCAGCTCGCGAGCGGCTCATAGAAGAGGCGTGAACCGTCCTGGTCCTTGGTACCGGTCGCGAAATGCGGATTGAGCAAGGTCGGTCCCTGCCACCACAACAGCTTGAGCGGACCGCCGCCGCCGCGCTTGGTCGGGGGATAGGGCGACGGGCTCTGGGCCATGGCAACGCCGCCGATGGCAAGGATCTGATTTGCCATAGGGGCGGTGAGGCCGACGGCGGCCATGCGCTTGATGAAGGCGCGGCGATCCATCCGTCCGTCCTTCACGTCACCGATCATCGAACGCAGTTCTTTGTCCAGCATGGTTGTCCCCCGTCTGGTTCCCGTATGGATGCAGGCGGCCGCAGCCCGGCCACCGAGTTTGGCTGGCGGTAGATGGCACACTGAATAGGCCGCCCGTCAACTGCGACCGTGTGTGTGCAAACGGTGTTCTGGCTGTCTGTTGGGCAAAACTTCATTCCGCAGCCCAACCGTTCGGCATTCCGGCGGCAAAATCCGCCGGAAACCAAGTTGCACTGCGGAAAATTTGTTCTTCAGATCAGACGAAGTATCGAGATGGAATTCTACGCCACGGACATATTGAGCGGCGGCGCAACATGATCCGGTAACGGGCAGATGTAAGGCGTCTTGGTCGTCCGCTTCGTCAGGTCCGCCTTCGCGGCCTTGATCAGCTCAGGTTCTGTCATCGCCTTGATGCCGAGGCCGGCCATCGCCTTGGCCGCCTGCACCATGGCCTTGTGGGCGTGCGGGCTCTTGCCCTGCGCCACCACCTGCCAGGTGTGGAACGGCGTGCCGATTGCAACCGTTGGTGCGTGAACCTGGACGGTCGGCACCACCCAGCTCACATCGCCGACGTCAGTCGAACCGACCAGCGGGTTGCGCTTGGCATCCAGCGGCACCAGGAAGTCGGCCAGCGGCCGATCGGTCGGCTCCATCCCGATTGCGTAATAGACCGACGCGATATCCTTGTCGGTGAGCGTCGCGCGGATCTGGCTGGCAAAGCCCTTGTCCGTGTCGTCGAAATGCGGCGGTCCGAGTTCTTCCATGACCCGATGCAGCGCCTGCTCCAGCGGCGTATTCGGCAGGATGTTGGACACCGCCGAGATGATCTTCATCTCGACCTTGGTCTCGGTCATCAACGCCGCACCCTCCGCGATCTTGCTCACGCGCCCGACCAGCTCGTTCATGCCGGGGAGATCGCGGGCGCGAATGGAATAGCGCACGCGGGCATGAGCCTGCACCACGTTGGGCGCAATGCCGCCGGTGTCGAGCAACGCGTAATGCACACGCGCATCGCTCGGCATGTGCTCGCGCATATAGTTCACACCGACATTCATCAGTTCCACTGCATCGAGCGCGGAGCGACCGAGATGGGGCGACGCCGCCGCATGCGAGGTACGACCGGTAAAGATGAAGTCGGCGCGGGTGTTGGCCAGCGACGGCGTGACTGCGACTTCCCAGAAGCTGTGCGGATGCCAGGTGATGGCGATATCGGCGTCCTCGAACGCACCGGAACGCACCATGAAGGCCTTGGCCGCGCCGCCCTCTTCCGCCGGGCAACCATAATAACGCACGCGGCCGGGGACCTTGTTCTCGGCAAGCCAGTCCTTGACCGCGGTTGCAGCCAGCAGCGCTGCCGAACCGAGCAGATTGTGGCCGCAGCCATGGCCGTGGCCGCCGGTCTCGACCGGACGATGCTCTGCGACGCCCGCCTCCTGGCTGAGGCCCGGCAATGCGTCATATTCACCCATGAAGGCGATGACCGGACCGCCCTCGCCCCATTCGCCCATGACGGCCGTCGGAATGCCCGCCACCTTCTCGGTGATGCGGAAACCCTGGTGGCGCAACTCGGCGAGATGCTCGGCGGCGGAACGCGCCTCGGTGTAGCAGACTTCGGGCATGCCCCAGACCTTGTCGCTAAGGTCGATGAAACGTCCCTTGATCGTGTCGATGCCACGCCAGATGTCGCTGCGATTGTCCATGGTTCGGTCCGTGATCTCTTGGTCAAACGAAGCGGCAATGGTTAGCAGCTTCATCGGACTCCGCCTAGCACCTCGCCGGACAGCAGCCATGCGACCGATGCCGGATCGGGCAACCCTACCGATTTTCGGCGAACAACTTCTGTCATCGTCGGAAATCGGTGTGGCGACAGCTGGAATAGTTGCGGTCAAGTCTTTCAAGACGGCCTCCTCCGGCCTAAATTATGCTTGCTTCGCGCGTCGTTCCGCCGCCACGGCGGAGCGATGCTCTCAGCCAGGAGAACTCCATGCCCGCTTTGACCGAATGGAGAGTGCCGCCGGCCAATCAGCCGCGTGCGAGCGATTACAGCTTCGATCTCGACCGTGCGCTCGCCTCTGTCGTCGGCCTTCACGCCATCATCCCGTCGGACGCCTTCAGCGCCGAAACGCTCGGCACCGAGCGCGCCGGCAACGGTGTCGTGATCGATGACGGATTGGTTCTCACCATCGGCTATCTCATCACCGAGGCGGAATCGGTGTGGCTTCATCTCCACGACGGGCGCGTGGTGCAGGGACATGTGCTCGGCTTCGATGCGGTCACCGGCTTCGGCCTGGTGCAGGCACTCGGCCAGCTCGACATCGAACCGCTGCCGCTCGGATCCTCGGCGGAGACCCGGCTCGGCGACCGCGTCGTGGTCGGCGGCGCCGGCGGGCGGACACGATCGGTTGCGAGCCAGATCGTCGCCAAGCAGGAATTCGCCGGCTACTGGGAGTATCTGCTCGACGAGGCGTTGTTCACCTATCCCGCGCATCCGAATTGGGGCGGCACGGGCTTGATCAACGAACGCGGCGAACTGATCGGTATTGGTTCGCTCCAGCTCGAGCGTGAACGCGACGGCAAGGCCGAGCATGTCAACATGATCGTGCCGATCGACCTGCTGAAGCCGATCCTCGACGACCTCCGCAAATTCGGCCGCGTCAACAAGCCGGCACGGCCGTGGCTTGGACTCTATTCGACCGAGATCGACAACCGCGTCGTCGTGATCGGAATCTCCGCCAACGGCCCGGCCGCCCGCGCCGAGCTCAAGACCGGCGACGTCATCCTCGCCGTGAACGGCGACAAGGTAACGAGCCAGACGGCGTTCTACAAGAAGATGTGGGCACTCGGCGCGGCCGGCGTCGATGTGCCTCTCACAGTGCATCATCAAGGCTCCACACATCATGAAGGTGTCACCTTCGACGTGACGGTGACGTCGACCGACCGCTTCAAGCTTCTGAAGGCGCCGAAGCTGCACTGACAAGATTGAACTGACCCAAGCAGAGGAAGCGGCGATGACCGAGGCCGTCGTTGACGACATCGTGGCCGTGCTGCCGCCACTGCTCAATGCGCTGGAAGCGCTCGGCTACTTCGCGCGGCATTTGCATCCGCCGGCTTTCGGCTCAGTCATGAACGCGATCGGCACACCGGACGATGTGCTCAAGGCGGCGCACGCGGCGATCGGAGAATGGCCGGAGCAGTTCACAGGACTTCGCGAACGACTGAATGTCGCCTGCAACGAGGCGCTCGCGGCCTTTGCCGGCATCCGCGATGTCGAACGCGGCAATGGCGATCTCGTCGCCGTCTTCCGCGCGCTGCGTCATCTACCGCGCGCGCAGGAAGCGCTTTATCCGCTATCGCAGCAATTTCCGCCGGTCAGCAACTTCTTCCTCAACACGGCCAGTCGCAACAATGACGATGTGTTGGCGCGGCTGGAGGTTGGCGCGACCGACCACACCGGCATCTTTCACGACCACAATGAGCCCGGCAGTCGTGGCGGCTTCTCGGTCTACGCGCCCGAATATTACACTCCAGAACGCGCCATGCCCCTGGTGATGGCACTGCACGGCGGTAGCGGCAATGGGCGCGGCTTTCTATGGAGCTGGCTGCGCGATGCCCGCAGCCTTGGCGCGATCCTGGTGGCGCCAACCGCAACAGGACAGACCTGGGCGCTGATGGGCGACGATACCGACACGCCGAACCTGATGCGCATCCTAGAAACCGTGCGCAGCCGCTGGAGCATCGATGCCTCGCGCATGCTGCTGACCGGCATGAGCGACGGCGGCACCTTCTGCTACGTCAGCGGGCTCGACGGCGCCTCGCCCTTCACCCATCTCGCGCCGGTGTCGGCGACCTTTCATCCGCTGATGGCGGAGATGGCCGACGCGACGCGATTGCAAGGACTGCCGATCTTCATCACCCACGGCAAGCTCGACTGGATGTTTCCAGTACAGACCGCGCGGCAGACGCAGGGTGCACTCGCGGCTGCCGGCGCCGAAATTACTTACCGCGAGATCGACGATCTCAGTCACACCTATCCGCGCGAGATCAATGCGGAGCTGCTGCAATGGCTGAACGGGGAATGAATCAAACGTCCTTGCCTGCGCCGCACTGTCGCGGAACCAACGCTCAGGGCCGACGTTATCCGCCCGACACACCGGAGGGTTCGCCATGCAGACTTTTTTCGGAATGATTTTGGGTGCGCTGCTGCTCGGCTGCGGCGTCTATGTCTATGACTCCATGCAGACGTCGTCCGTCGCCAATGGCGAGGTCGCGACCAGCAATCGCACCATCGTGAACTGGGATGTCGCGAAGGCCGATTGGGACCTGCTGCGCGATCGCGCGCACAAGGACTGGGTCCGCATCTCGTCCAAGTAATTCGACCGGCCAGACATGAAAAAGGCGCCGTCGCGAGTTCGCGGCGGCGCCTTTGTGCTGGCTGCGATTGCGATGCCTGAAACTAGTTCATCTTGGCCTTGCGGGCGTCGGCGATAACCTGCTCGAACTCGGCCATGCTGAGTGCGCCCGGCACGCGGTACTTGCCGACGATGAAGGACGGCGTCCCGTTGAAGCCGAAAGCTTCAGCCTGCTCGTTGTTGCGCTTGAGGATCGCGTCGATATCCTTGGCGTGGGAGCTGAGGTCGCTCTTGAGGCGATCCATGTCGACGCCGGCGGCAGCGAGCAGTTCGTTGATGCGCGACTCAGTCAGGCGCGAGCTGACGCCCATCATGGCGTCATGAGCCTTGTGATACTTGTCCTGGTATTTCGCCGCGAGGGCGATCCGCGCCGCCGTCACCGAAACCGGCCCGAGGATCGGCCAGTCCTTCAACACCAGCCTGACCTTGCCATCGTCCTGAATGACCTGCCGCAGTTCCGGTTCGAGCTTGCGGCAATAGGGGCAATTGTAGTCGGACCACTCGATGATGCTGATGTTGCCCTCGGGATTGCCGGCAACGGGCACATCGGGATCGCGCAGCACCTTGGCTTCGGTTAGCACCTCGTCATCACCGGTGGCCGCGCGCGCAAGCGTCAAACCGCCGGCAGCAAAGGCCCCTGCCCCGATCAGCGTTAGTGCCGCACGCCGTGTCGGCACAAAGCCCTTAGTTTTGGATCCAGCCATATCTTGTCCCGTTTCGGTCCCATCTTGCGCAGTTACGCGTCGGAACCGGGAATTGTTACAGCTCATATAGAGTGTCGCGGGCGCAATGTCATCGCACCAGCAGGGTGACCACCAAGGGGACGAGGAATGAGGTCACCAGAGCATTGAGGCTCATGGCGATGCCGGAAAAGACGCCGGCGATCTCGTCGACCTGGAACGCCCGAGCGGTACCGATGCCGTGCGCGGCCAGGCCCGCGGCGAAGCCACGGGCGCGGAAATCAGTCACGCCGGTGCGGTTCATCAGCGGTGTGACGATGATCGCCCCCATGATGCCGGTGAGGATCACGGCGACCGCCGCCAGTGAAGGATCCGCATGCAGGGATTCGGCGATGCCCATGGCGACGCCCGCCGTGACCGATTTCGGCGCCAGCGACATCACCACGTCACGCGGCAGGCCAGCAAACTCGGCTAGCAGCACGATCGACACCACGGCCGTCACCGAGCCCGCAACCAGCGCCACCAGCATTGGCACAATCGAGGCGACCACGCGCTTGCGGTTCTCATAAAGCGGCACGGCGAGCGCGACGGTGGCGGGCCCGAGCAGGAAATGCACGAACTGCGCGCCGGCGAAATAGGTCGTGTAGGACGTGCCTGTGACGAGCAGGAACGCGCCGATGATCCACATCGCATGCAGCACGGGATTGGCGAGCGGATGCCTCCGCGTCGCCAGCGACACTGCGTCCGTGCTCGCATAGACCAATAGCGTCACCGTCAGCCATAGCAGCGGCGATTGCGAGAGATAGACCCAGAGCGAGAACGGATTGTCCTTCATTGCGCGTCCTGCTGCTTCAACAGGCGACTGACGAGCCGGAAGGTCAGGACGGTCGCAAGCAAGGTGATGACCACCGAGAGCGCAAGGATCAGGATGATGGCAATGCCGTGGGAGGCGAGCAGATCGAGCTTTTGCACGACGCCGACGCCGGCGGGGACGAACAGCAGCGACAGATGAGCCAGCAGGCCCTTGCTTGCGGTCTCGACACCGTCATTGCGCAGCGGCCCGCGCGCGAGAACAGAGAAGCGATCGCGGGCCAGCAGCACGATCAGAAGCAGGAGCAAGCCGAGCACAGGCCCCGGCAATGGCAGACCAAGGCCACGCACCACGGCCTCACCGACCAATTCGCAGAGCAGGATAAGACTGAGACTCGCAAGCATGTCGCATCAAGGGATGCGTCGCAGGGCTTGTCAATTGCCGCTAGGCGCGAGCAGCGCGCGGTTCATGCGAAGCCACAACGCGCGGCAGCATGGCCATCAGTGTTCCGGTCATGGTGGCAATAAGCGTGGTCTTGCCCTTGTGCTCGGCAAACGCCCTGGCTTCGCAAAAGGTGAGCGTGCGGCCGGGCTTGACGACCTCGGCCTTGAAAACGAAGCGCTCGCCGCGGGCCCGCGCAAGCAGCGTGGTCTTGAACTCGACCGTGAGGATGTCGGCCTCGGCCGGCATCAGCGTGAAGGCGGCAACGCCGCAGGCATTGTCGAGCCCGGCGGTGATGATGCCGGCATGGACAAAACCGTTCTGCTGCGTGAATTCAGTCGAGTGCAGCATAGCCAGCTCGACCTCGCCCGGCGACAGGCGGACGATCACGATGCCGAGCGTACGCATCGCCGGCTGTCCCTCGAACATCGCGATCGCGGCAGCTCGATATCCCGGATTCTTCGGCTCGAACGTGGCCATCGCAATGTCCTGCCCCGTGATTTTGATACGGTAGCGTATCGACTCCTTCCCGCGTTAGCAATACGGCACCGTATCAAGAACCGGTGAGACCTTTTTCATGAATGACGGCAAGGGCGATGTCTGGGTCGAGGCAGGATTCAAGGAGCTTGCCCGCGCAGGCGTCGAGGGTGTGCGGGTCGAGGTGCTCGCCAAGAATCTGGGCGTCACCAAGGGCGGATTCTACCGCCGCTTCGCCGATCGCGCGGCGCTGCTGGAGGCCATGCTGGTGCACTGGCGGGAGGGACGCTCAGCGTCGATCGCGGAGCAGACCAGCCTCGACGGGCAAGAACCTCGCGCGCGGCTGAAGGCGATAATCCAGCTCTATTCGGAGCGGCTCAATCCGGTGGGCATGGCGATCGAGCTTGCGATCCGGCAATGGGCGCGGTTCGACGAAAGCGCGGCTGCAGCCGTGGCGAGCGTGGATGCGGCGCGGCTCAAGCACGTCACTGAGCTCTATCGTGCGACCGGTCTCGCGACCGAAGAGGCCGAAGCGCAGGCCTTCCTGTTTTACTGCTTCATCTTCGGCCAGAGCCTGTTGTTCGTCGAGCGCGGCCCGCGCAAGCGGTCACAGCTCGTGGCGAAATCGGCCGAGAAACTGCTGGACTAAAAAGCGAGAGGCCGGAGCTTGCTCCGGCCTCGAGATCATCCTGAAGCCTCAGGCCGCGCCCTTCAGCTTCTTGTTGCATTCGCTGTAGTAGCCACCGCCCTTCTCGATCCACTTCATGCCGCCATTGCCGTTGGTGGTCTTGTTGGCATTGTACTGGTCGACACAGGTGTGCAGGCGGGCCTTGCCGGCGCTTTCCTTGGCGTATTTCGCGTCAACCGCATTCGGGAACACGGCGTTGCCCATCGGCATGGTCGGTGCCGGAGCGGCAGCGGGGGCGGCCTCCTTCTTCGCCGTGGTTGTCGGCGCAGGGGCCGGCGGAGGTGCTGCCGGAGCAGCCGCAGTCGGCGCGGCGGCGGGCGTTGCGTCGGCTCCGCACTGCGCCTTGCGGAAGTCATTCCACTTCATGGTGCCGAGCGAGCCGTCCTTCTTGGCGGCCTGGTATTTCGCACTGCACTCTTGCGAGGTTAGCGCCTGAGCCGGCGCGCTTGCCACCAGCGCGGCAACGCCCGACGCCGCAATTGCACACAACAATTTGGTTTGAATAGTCATCCTTGGTCTCCCTCAGGGAAGCAAAACGAGGATTGCTATCCTAGCGTGCCGCGGACATCCGACAAGGAAGCGATGGCAATCGGCGCCAAAATATAGTGATCGGGCCGTTCAGATTATTCATGTCGCGTTCAGCAACGCGGGCCGACGTTCCCCTCCCTTCGCAATTCTCGCAAGAAGAGTGCAAACATCATGACCCTCGCTTCCCGCCTCGCCGTCGTCGCTATTGCCTCCCTGTTGGCCACCGGCACCGCCTTCGCGCAGACCGCTGCGCCGGCCGCAAAGACCGATGCCGCCGCCACCACCGACAAGAAGGCACCGAAGGAGCACTCGGCGGAGTCGCTCGAATGCTCCAAGCAGGCGGACGCCAAGGGCCTGCACGGCAAGGAGCGCAAGAAATTCCGCTCCGAGTGCATCAAGACCGCAAAGGCCGGCGGCGCTATGCCGGCTCCCGCCGCTGCCGACAAGAAGTAATCCGTCACAACCCTGTCGTCGCTTTCGGCGGGAGGCGCACGCATTGCGGCATGACGAGCCTGCAATTGTGCGCCTCTCGCCGATTTGCGATAAGGCGGCGTGAAGCAAATCACCGCCTCCCTTCCGTTCGAATGGCCCAGCCGTGCCAAGATTTTGAGCACAGCGGAGACGCTCGCCATCGGCGCGGCCGGCGGCTTGGCGTTTCTGGCTGCGGGTCTGCCGGGCGGATTGATTTCGGGATCGATGATCGCGGTCGGGATCGCCGCAATCGCCGGCCGCCAGCTTTCGGTCCCACCGCTCCTGACCCAGACCGTGCTGGTGCTGCTCGGCATTTCGCTGGGCTCCGTCGTGTCGCGTCACCTGATCGAGCAGGTCAGCGCCTATCCGCTGACCATCGGGCTGCTGGCGCTCGCCACCTTCTGCTCGACCTTCGGCTCCAGTTATTACCTCCAGCGCGTCCATGGCTGGGATCGCACCTCGGCTTTCCTTGCCGGTAGCCCCGGTGCATTGTCGCAGATCTCGATTTTGGCGGTCGAGCGTGGCGCCGACCTGCCGGGCATCGCGGTGGTGCAGACCATGCGCGTCATCATCCTCACCGCGGCACTGCCTATGGTTCTGGCGATCGCGGGCGTCGCACCCTCCGTTGCACCATCATTGACGACAACGATCGCCTCGCCGCTTGAGCTTCTCGAACTGGTCGCCGCGTCGCTGGCGGCATCACTGGTGTTGCGACTGATCAAGTTTCCTGCGAGCTGGATGTTCGGCGCGTTGATCGCCTCCAGCGTCCTGCACGGCGCAGGTTGGGTCGAGGGCGGCCTGCCGAACTGGGTGCGCGGCGTGGCGCTGGTTGGTATCGGCGCGCTGATCGGCAGCCGCTTTGCCCGGATGCGAATCAAGACGCTGGCGGGCCATATCAATGCCGCGCTGGGCTCGTTTGCCGTGGCCATCGTCGTGTCCGCCATCTTCGTCGGTATCGTCGCCCTCACCACGCAGGTGAGAATCTCCGACGTCGTTGTCGCTTTCGCGCCCGGCGCGATGGACGCGATGCTGGCGCTGGCCCTGACGCTACACATCGATCCGATCTTCGTCGGCGCCCACCACCTCTCGCGCTTCGTCTTCGTGACGATTGCGACGCCCGGTATCGTGCACCTGTTCGGCCGCACGCAGGACGACGTCGACGACTAGCCCGCCGGCGTCTCTCCCTTGAGGGCCGCGACCTGAGCCTCGAGCTCAGCAATCCGCTGATCTCTTGCCGCCAACGCCGCAGCGACATCCGGAGCGTCGAACTTCTGCGGAATGTGCTGCGGGCAATTGGTGTCCCACGCCGCGATCTTGAACAAGATTACCTGCTCGGGCCGCGCCCGATAGCCCTTCGGCATCAGCGCGTCCGTCAGTGCATCGTCATCCTCGACCACGCGTGCCTCGCCCCAGATCTTCACACGCCGGCGATGCGCGTAGTCCATGACGAAGATGTAAGCCTTGGGATTCTCCGAGAGATTGCCTTGAGAGAGGTACTGCTGGTTGCCGGCATAGTCGGCGAAGGCCAGCGTTTGCTTGTCCAACACCTTCAGAAAGCCCTTCGGCCCACCGCGGTGCTGGATATAGGGCTGCCCGTCCGCCGAGGCGGTGGCAAAATAGAAGCTGTTGGCGTCGGCGAGGAAAGCTTCGAGGTTTTCATCGACCTCGGTGCGCCAACCGCGCTGCTCGACACGGCCATAGGCCTCGCGCGAGCCCTTGCGCGCCTGGATCGCCTTCACCGCGGGGGTAAAGGCGACATCGCTGGCATAGGTGTGAACTGCGGTCATCGGAACATCTCCTGAAAATTCCGGCGCATTGCTGCGTCTTTTCGCTCACTAAAATGGACCTTCCGGCGATCAAAACAATCAGCCCGCTTGACACTTCATAATTGCAATATATGCAATAATGAGATGGACCGCCTCGAAGCCATGCACGTCTTCGTCACCGTCGCCGATCTGCGCGGCTTTGCGCCGGCGGCGCGCAAGCTGCGGCTGTCGCCTTCGGCTGTGACGCGGCTGATCGCGGCGCTGGAGGAGCATCTCGGTGCGCGCCTGCTGCAGCGAACCACCCGGCAGGTGAGATTGACCGACGTCGGCAGCCGTTATCTGGAGCGGGCCCGGCGGATCCTTGCCGATGTCGAGGAGGCCGACGGCTCGGCGCGCGAGGAGCGCAACCGGCCGAGCGGACGCCTCGTGGTGTCGGCCCCGGTCGGCTTCGGCCGGCTCCATGTCGGGCCGGTCATGACCGACTATCTCAAGCGATATCCCGAGGTCGCCTGCGAACTCAGGCTATCAGACAACCTCGTCAACCTCGTCGAAGACGCTGTCGATGCCGCGGTGCGGATCGGCCACCTCGCCGACTCCTCGCTGGTGGCGCGTCAGGTCGGCGAGATGCGCCGGATCACGGTGGCAACGCCGGGCTATCTGAAGCGTCATGGTGAGCCGAAGTCACCAGAAGCACTGCGCGAGCATCAGACCATCCTGTTCGGCCCCGCGACGGCGTGGCGCTTCGCACAGGACGGCCGCGATTTCGAAATGACGCCCTCTCCGCGCTTCATCAGCAACAGCGCTGATGCCGCTCTGCAATATGCCGAGGCCGGCGGCGGCATCACGCGCGTGCTGGCTTATCAGGCCGCCGAAGGCCTAAGGCGCGGGCGGCTGAAGATCCTGCTGGCGAAATACGAGCAGCCGGCGCTGCCGATCCACATCATCTATCCGACCTCGCGCCTGCTCTCAGCCAAGGTCCGCGCGTTCATCGATCTCGTGACGGAGACGACGCAGTGGACGTTTGGGTAGGTTTGGGCACCACGCGGAACGTCCCACTGGCGCGAGCGATCACGACACCGTCCGCCTTGATCAGGCTCTGCGCAAAGCAGATGGTCTTGCCGGTCTTGATGACGTCGCTCTCGATCGAACACCACTGACCGATCTCGGCCGAGCCGACGAAATCGATCGACAGCGAGACCGTCACGAACGACGTGGTCCAATTCGTTACCTGCGCGCAGCTATAGCCCATGGCGTTGTCGGCGAGCGCGGTGATCAGGCCGCCATGGATCAGGCCACGGCCATTGGTGTGCGGCCTTGCCAATCGCAAGCCAATGATGACGGCGCGGTCGGTCTTCCTCGCGTAGAGCGGCTCCCACGGTTCGGTCATGGGGCTCTTGCGGGACAACGGCTCGAAGCCGTCGGGGATGCTGGTGTCGGTCATGCTGTCTCACGTCCGTTGCAATGATTGTCGCCATTGAACGCGATGGACGTGACGCGCGCATCAATTACAAAGTTTTAAACGGGATTTGCGCGGGTGTTTGAAACGGACGGTGCTATTGCTCCAAGAAGACTGTCATCACCCGCGAAAGCGGGTGATCCAGTATTCCAGAGGCAGCTCGGCCTGAGTCGAGAGGCCGCGGCGTACTGGATGCCCCGGTCAAGCCGGGGCATGACAGCAACTTAAAACGGCAGCCCCACATAATTCTCAGACAGCGACGTCATCGCGGCCTGCGACTGCGTGACATAGTCGAGCTCGGCGACCTGAATGCGCGCACCGATGCTGCCGTTGTCGGGGAATTTGTGCAGCATCGAGGTCATCCACCAGGAGAAGCGCACGGCCTTCCAGACGCGTGCCAGCGCCTTGGCGGAATAGGCGTCGATACCGGCGCTGGATTTCTCGTCATAGAATTCGCGGAGCGCGCTCGACAGATAATGCGCATCGCTTGCGGCCAGGTTCAGCCCCTTGGCCCCGGTCGGCGGCACGATGTGGGCGGCATCGCCACACAGGAACAGCTTGCCGAAACGCATCGGCTCGGCGACGAAGCTGCGCAAGGGCGCAATGCTCTTCTCGATCGAGGGACCTGTGACAAGGCTGTCGGCTGCTTCCTGGTCGAGGCGACGCTTCAGCTCGTCCCAGAAACGGTCGTCAGGCCATTGATCAACATGGTCGTCGAGCGAGCATTGTACGTAATGCCGGCTGCGCTTCATCGAGCGCATGGTGCACAGCGCAAAGCCGCGGGCATGGTTCGAATAGATCAGCTCATGGCTGACCGGCGGCGTCTCGGAGAGGATACCGAGCCAGCCGAACGGATAGACCCGCTCGAACTCGGCAATCGCCGATGCCGGGACGCTGGCCCGGCTGACTCCATGAAAACCGTCGCATCCCGCAATGAAATCGCAATCGAGCGTTTGGGTGACGCCGTCCTTGACCCAGGTTACGCGCGGGTGACTGCCGTCGAAATCGTGCGGCTGCACGTCCTTGGCTTCATAGACGGTGGTGAGACCGGTGGCTTTCCGCGCATTCATCAGGTCGAGCGTGACCTCGGTCTGGCCATAGATCATGACCGTCTTGCCGGTGGCAGCCTTCATGTCGATGCGATGACGGCGGCCGTCAAAAGCGAGTTCGATGCCTTCGTGCACCAGACCTTCGGCATGGGCCCGCGCGCCGGCGCCGATCTGATCGAGCAGCCCGACCGTTCCCTCCTCAAGGAGGCCGGCGCGGATGCGGCCCAGTACGTAATCCGGGCTCTGCCGCTCAAGAATGAAATTGTCGATGCCGTATTTGTGCAGAAGTTGCCCAAGCAACAATCCGGCCGGTCCGGCCCCGATGATTGCGACTTTTGTCCGCAATACTTGCTCCTCCCGATCCTGTAGGCTTTCGTCGCGGCTTGCTTGTCGCATTGATCCGCACAGGATAATTATATCATATAACGGTTGGGCAAAAGGGGAGGCTGGTCGCCGGGCAGCGACAAATCCGTGCAACATCGCTGACGTAGATGACGCACCAGTTCCGGCTTGAACGCGCCGGCCAATTAGATAACATGTTAAATAATGAGACCGGGCCGTCGAAGCCCGTAGTCACAAAGAGGGAGAGACGCGTGATGAGAAAAGCCTTTCTGGCTTTGCTGCTGGCAGCAAGCGTGACGCCTGCGTTGGCGCAGGACAAGACCTTCGACCTGAAGGTCTCGCACTGGGTGCCAGCATCGCACCCGCTGCAAAAGTCCTTGGAAGACTGGGTGGCCGCGGTGAACAAGGATTCCGGCGGCACCATCACGGGAAAGGTGTTTCCAGCCCAGCAACTCGGCAAGGCCTTCGACCATTATGACATGGCGCGCGACGGCATCGCCGACGTTACCTACGTCAATCCCGGCTACCAGCCCGGCCGCTTCCCGGTCATCGGCGCCGGCGAATTGCCATTCCTGATCTCGGACGCCAAGGGCGGCTCGATGGGACTGGATGCCTGGTATCGCAAATATGCCGAAAAGGAGATGAAGGACGTCAAATACTGCCTCGCCTTCGTCCACTCGCCCTCCTCCTTCCACTCCCGCACCAAGAAGATCGTGATGCCGGAGGACGTGAAGGGCATGAAGATCCGCCCCGCTCACGCCACCATGGCGAACTTCGTCACCGCGCTCGGCGGCACCAATGTGCAGTCGTCCGCGCCTGAAGTGCGCGACATCATCGAGCGCGGCGTCGCTGATGGCGTCACCTTCCCCTGGGGCTCGCTGGTGCTGTTCGGCATCGACAAGGTCACCAAGTTCCACATGGACGCGCCGCTTTACGTCACGACCTTCGTGTTCGTGATGAACAAGGACAAGTACAATGCGATGTCCGACAAGCAGAAAGCCGCGATCGACAAGAACTGCTCGACCGAAATGGCGGGCGTGGTCGGCGAGCACTGGGGCAAGTTCGAGGATGCCGGCATCGACAAGGTGAAGGCCGAAGAAGGCCACGAAGTCTACAAGCTGACGCCTGACCAGACCGCTGCCTGGAAGAAAGCTGCCGAGCCGCTGGTCAAGACCTGGGGAGATGGCGCCAAGAAAGCCGGCTACGATCCGGACGCTGCGCTCGCGGATTTGAAGGCGTCGCTGAAGAAGTACAACGCGCTGGCTGAATAGTTTTTGCTGAAACAGAAACGGCGGCGGAAATCCTTCCGCCGCCGTTTTCCTGCAAACTTGAGGACCCTCCACCCATGAAGCGCTCCTGGATGGACCGCGTCATCGATTCGATCGAATGGATCGCGGCCGCCTTCGTCGGCATCGTCGCGCTCGACATCTTTCTATCGGTGCTCCTGCGCAACACGCTGAACTATTCGATCCCCGACTCCTTCGACATCGGCCGCATGCTGCTCGGCATCCTCATCTTCTGGGGAATCGCCGCGACCTCGTATCGTGGCACGCACATCACGGTCGACCTGGTCTGGGGCAATGTCGGGCCGCGCTATCAGCGCTGGATCGACGTGTTCGCGACGCTGGTCCTCCTGTTTGTCGTCACCGTGCAGACCTGGACGCTGTTCGACAAGGTGCGCGGCACCTACAACGACAACGTCCAGACCTTCGACATGCACATGCCGACCTGGCCATTCTTCGCGATCGCCTGGATCGGTGACGTCTCGGCCGTGCTGCTGATCGCGATCCGCACTTATCGGCTGATCTTCCATCCCGAAGACATGCACGAACCCAAGCTGAAGGTGACGGAGTAATCATGAGCACCGATGCCGTCGCCGTTATCGGCTTCGTTTCCCTGTTCGGCCTGATGCTGCTGCGCGTGCCCGTCGGCATGGCGATGGGCCTCGTCGGCGTGACCGGTTTCTCCTATCTCGTCGGTCCAACGCCCGCGCTAAAGCTCGTCGGCCAGACATCGATGCGCACGGTCACCGACTACACCTTCGGCGTCATCCCGATGTTCCTGCTGATGGGCTCCTTTGTCAGCAATTCCGGCATGAGCCGCGAGCTATTCCGCGCCGCGAACGGCTTTGTCGGGCATTTGCGCGGCGGACTTGGAATCGCCACTGTCGGCGCCTGCGGCGGCTTCGCCGCGATCTGCGGCTCGTCGGTTGCGACCGCCGCGACCTTCTCCGCCGTCGCCTACCCCGAGATGCGCCGCTTCGGCTATCCACAATCGTTCGCCACCGGCGTGATTGCGGCCGGCGGCACGCTCGGAGCGATGTTGCCGCCGTCCACCGTGCTTGCGGTCTACGGCATCATCACCGAGCAGGATATCGGAAAACTCTTCATCGCCGGCATCATCCCGGGCCTGCTGGCGATGACGATGTACATGATCACGATCTTCCTGATCGGCTATTTCCGTCCCGATTTCCTGCCCAAGGGCAAGGTGCTGCCCTGGCGCGAACGCTTTGCCGGCCTGAAGGACATCTGGGCGCCCGTGCTACTGTTCGTGTTCGTGATCGGCGGCCTTTACGGCCTGCCCTTCCTGCCGCGCTTCACGCCGACCGAGGCTGGCGGCGTCGGCGCCACCGGCGCTTTCATTATCGGCGTGGTGACAGGCCGGCTAGACCGTGAGAAGATTTTTGCCTCGCTGCTTCAGGCGACACGTACCGCGGCCGCGGTATTTACCGTGCTGATCGGCGCGCTGATTTTCGGCTATTTCCTCACGGTGACGCAGACACCGCAGAAGGTCACGGAATTTTTGACCGGCCTCGGCCTCGGCTCCTACGGTGTGCTAGCGCTGATCATGGTGATGTATCTCGTGCTCGGCTGCCTGATGGACGCGATGGCGATGATCATCCTCACCGTGCCCATCGTTTTCCCCGTAATCATGCATCTCGGCTTCGATCCGATCTGGTTCGGCGTCATCATCGTGATGACCGTCGAGCTCGGCTTGATCCATCCGCCGGTCGGAATGAACGTCTTTGTCATCAAGAGCGTGGTGAAGGACGTCTCCTTCTCCACGATCTTCAAGGGCGTGATCCCGTTTGTGGCGACCGACCTGGTGCGGCTGGTCATCCTGATTGCGTTCCCGCTGCTGGCAACATGGCTGCCGGCGCGGATGATGGCGCACTAAAGAGGTGAACCGATGACGACACCGACACTCGAGACGAAATACGTCTTCTCCATCACCGCTAGGATTGGCGACGTCGTCACGGCAGGCGAGACCGGTATCGGCATTCGCCGCATCATCCCGATCATCGGCGGCGAGGTGAAGGGTGCGATATCAGGCAAGGTGCTGCCGTTCGGCGCCGACTTCCAGACCATCCGCCCCAACGAGCTGATCGATCTCGAAGCCAAGTACGCCTTCGAGACCGACGACGGCGCAATCGTCTATGTCGAGAACAAGGGCATGCGCTTCGGCCCGGTCGAACTGCTGCAAAAGCTCAAGCGCGGCGAGCCGGTCGACCCCAAGCTGATCTATTTCCGCACCGTGCCGAAATTCGAGACCGGGCACGAGAAGTATCGCTGGCTGATGGAGCACATCTTTGTCGGCTCCGCGGCACGTCATGCCGACCGCGTCGTGATCGACGTGCATCAGGTGGTGTGAACCATAACCATTGACCATCTGAGCAAATGTGTATAAATACACACTATGAATAGCCGAGATATTATCTCGGCCCTTCAAAGAGATGGCTGGGTCCAAGTGGCTCAGAAGGGCAGCCATTTGCAATTCAAGCACCCGGCCAAGACAGGCCGCGTCACCGTCCCTCATCCCAAGCGGGACATTCCCCTCGGGACTTTGAAGAGCATTGAGAAGCAATCGGGCTTGAAGCTGAGGTAAGCGCCATGCGTCACTACATTGGTCTTATCCATAAGGACGCCGACAGCGATTTTGGCGTGTCGTTCCCTGATTTGCCAGGCGTGGTGACTGCGGGGACGACACTCGACGAAGCGCGCGACATGGCTGAGGAAGCGCTCGCGCTTCATCTCGACGGCATGGCCGAAGATGGGGAAGCGATCCCGGAGCCCTCCTCGCTGGAAGACATCATGTCGGCCCCTCAGAACCGCTCGGGCGTTGCCATTCTGGTGTCGGTGAAAGACGGTCAGCCAAAGATCGTACGGGTCAACGTCACGTTACCCGGCGATGTGCTGGAGCAGATCGACAAATATGCCGAAGCGCACGGCTATACGCGCTCGGGCCTGCTGGCGCAGGCCGCGAAGAAATTGATGACAGACGCCGTTTGAGGGCGCTTCCGCATTTGGCGCGATAGCGGCACTGATGCCTGCCACACGATGAAGAAGTGCATTTCGGTCCGACCTCAAGAGCCGGCTCCATATTGACTCCCGCAGAATTCGTTATACAACATAACTATTCTGATAAGGACGCAAATGACACAGGGAAACGCCGAAACCGCTGCCGCGGGCGCCTCCGGGCTGCTTCAAATCGAGAGGGTGGACAGGGTTCTGACCGTGGGTTTGAACCGGCCGGCCAAGCGCAATGCGCTCAACGACGGCATCATCCTCGAAATCGGCGAATGTTTTGCGTCCCTGCCCAAAGACATCGGCGCGGTCGTGATTCACGGCATCGGCGACCATTTCTCCAGCGGCCTCGACCTTTCCGAACTTCAGGATCACGACGCCACCGGCGGCCTCTTGCACTCGCAGATGTGGCACCGGGTGTTCGATCGAATCCAATACAGCCGCGTCCCCGTCATCGCCGCCCTGAAGGGCGCCGTGATCGGCGGCGGTCTTGAGCTTGCGTGCTCCGCCCATATTCGCGTCGCCGAACCCACGGCCTATTTCGCCCTGCCTGAGGGCCAGCGCGGCATCTTCGTCGGCGGCGGCGGTTCGGTGCGGCTGCCGCGCCTGATCGGCGTTGCGCGCATGATGGACATGATGCTGACCGGGCGCGTCTATAGCGCGACCGAAGGCGCGTCCTACGGCTTTGCGCAATATGTGACTGATGCTGGCAATGGCCTCGCCAAGGCGCTGGAGCTTGCGACCAAGATCGCGTCCAACGCGCCGCTGACGAATTTCGCCGTGCTCCAGGCGCTGCCGATGATCGCGGAGGCCAATCCG
>JAEWHT010000138.1 GCA_023387695.1 Pseudomonadota bacterium
CCTGACCGCCTGCTTAGTTGAGCATGAAGATGCTGGCATTGAGCAGAGTGGCGAATGCGACCCAGGCGGAATAAGGAACGAACAACAATGCCGCCGTCCTGTCAGTCAGCCAGCACTCGACGACAAATCCGATGATCACAAACAGCATCGCAACAATGATCCCCAGTGCGACGCCGGTACGATGCCAGGTGAAGAAGATCGGCGACCAGGCGAAATTGAGCAGCATCTGCACGGTCCAGAGCAGCATGGCTACGCCGTATGGCGCCTGCTGCCAGGTTCGTGCGCCGGCGATCGCGATCAGCAGGTAGATCACGGACCACACAGGCGCGAAAACCCAGTTCGGCGGATTGAAGGGCGGCTTGATCTGCGCGGCGTACCATTGGCCCGGCAGGTTCATGCTTCCGATGGCAAAGCCGATCCCGAGCACGAGCAGAACGAAAATGATATGGGTCGTCAAAGATGTCCGCATACTGCCATCACCGCGTGAAAGGGGCCGTCCCCCGTATCAACGCGGCATCGTCAGGTTTGGATCACATGCCTATTTCTGCGGTCCGGACAGCGTGATGTCGCGTTCGGCGCGGAAGACGTTGCTGTAGAGATTGGCGATCCACTGCCGGCCGATCTCGGTCTTATTGAGATAGCCGATCTCGGTTTGGATGTGCGGTGCGACGCTATTCCAATAGAATTGTGGATAGCGGTTCACGATATCCGCGGGCGAGTCATAGCCGAGTTGGCGGTTCATGCCGACCTCCTCGAACTCGTAGTACAGCGCGTTGGCCTTGCGCAGATAGTTGGGATCGCCGAGCTGCCCGATGAAGTCGGCGGCTCGCAGGATCGAGGCCTCGTCGTCGTATTCCTGGCCCTGGCGCGCCGGGAAGCGCGTCCCCTCGATGGCGCGGGCGACACGCTCCGAGTCCACGCCACGGATCGGCGGCAGCCGCCGCCGCACGAAAAGCTTCGACCGGTCAACGTGGTACATCATCAGACTGGCATCCGACGCACCACGCGGCAGTGATACCTTGGTGCCGGCCTCGTCGATCAGGAAACCATCTTCGTCGTCCTCCGCGAAAAGGCCGCGGACATAGCCGATATCGTGGGCAAGGCAGGCGATGAGGACGTGGAGGTAATCCTCGGCATCGAGATGCGCATGAAGATTGCGCCCCATCAGGATGGCCTGGGCCGCCAGGGTCACCAGCATCGTATGCTCGATATTGTGATAGAGCGCATCGCTATTGCCGATGCATTCGAGCGCCGTGCGCGTCGACCCCTCCAGCACCCTGGCATAGGACTCGTCGAACCGACGGCGCATGAACTGGCCCAGCAACTTCTCCAGGGTCTCAGCCGCCAGTCTCGGCAACGTCATCATAGATGCAGCCCCGTCTGTCGGTGGTGTCCCACGCCAGCTCCCGACGTCTAATCCAATTGTCGCCCTCGACGCAGGCCGAGCATAGCCGAAACCGGGGCGGCTGACCAAATCCCGAAACAAAAAAACGTAAATATTACCGTGCCGCCTCGCAACATCACGGTTGCGGTCACAGTTGGATGCACCCAGCCGCCAGGCCATGCGGGGCTTTTCGGGAACGGCCAATGGCCGACTGTTACGGACGGTGGCGTCAATGTCCTTGCGCGAAGCGCGCGAGCATCCCGTCAAACGCGACCTTGATCCTGCGGATGTACGGATCCTTGTAAGGAAACTCCGGGTTCTGGTCGTGCACCAGCATGGAGGCGTTGACCTCGAACACAACGAGATCGCCGTTCAGGTCGAGCCCGCAATCGATACCGAAATAGTCGAGGCCGATGCGATCGCGAATGACTCGCAACGCCTGATAATGGGGCGCGCCAAAGACCTGCCCGGGCTCCCGCAGGAAGCGCTCTTCCTCGTCCTGCATCCAGGCGTGGTGCACCATCTCTGTGCTATCACGATGAAGCTTCCAGTCGTCTCCGATCGCCAGATGATAGGGCAGGATCTCTTCGCCGATGAACAAGAATCTGTACTTGCGGAAGAAGCCGTCGGCGGAGCGATAGTCGATATAATCGATCACGTAGCGATCATGGTCTGCGTGCGCCGCAAGGAATGAGCTGAGCGCCGCGATATCATCGAGCTTCTCGAAGACGTCGCCACCATGCATGCCGGCCTGGCGCGCCAGCAAGGGAAAGATGAGATCGAGACCATCGAGAAGCCCCTCGCCGGCCGCGATGCGGATCGTGCGTGGCACACGACAGCCCTCGACGTCGGCGAGTGCCAGCGCCGTGGCGTCGCGCGTCGTGTTCTGGATCCGGGCGGGATCGTTAACGATGGGCTTGCCGAGGCTGCGTGCGATGGCCATGGCGAGAGGGAGCACCTCTGCGCCCTGGTCGGCGTCGGAGACAAGGTTGACGACGATCTCGGCTTCTTGCACCAGCAGTGCGATGTCAGGCTGACTACCAGGCAGCAGCGACAGGATGCTGGTCTGGTAGGCACAGTCCTTGAAGAGAAATTCGACCGGCGTGTTGCCAAAGAAGGGCGCAAACAGCGCCAGCGCGCGAAACGCCGGCGGCGATTGGGTCGCCTGCCTGCGCAGGATCGGATGCGTGCGCACGGCACGCGCGTAGGCGATTTCCGCCGCCTCCTGCTCGCCGCGCGCCTGGCGGATCGCCCCGACCCAGTAGAAATTCTCGGCCTGTTCGGGCGCGAGCGCCACGGCCCGCTCGAATTGCGCCACCGCCTCGTCGGTTTCGCCGAGCTCGAAGCAGACCTTGCCGAACTGGCTGCGGAGCTCGGCATCGTCAGGCGTCTCTTCGATCAAATCCAGTAACAGGGTCCGCGCGATCACGAACTGCCGCGTTGCGATCAGCGCCTGGACCAGATTTGTGCGCGACGGCCGGTGGCCGGGATTGCGACGAAGCGCCTCCAGGTAAAGAGAAATCGCATCCTGCATCAAGCCGCTGCGCTGATGAACGATGCCGAGATTGCACCAGCAGGCGACGAGATGCGGCGCGATGCGCAAGGCCGCCTTGTAGTTTTCGGCCGCCGAGCCAATGTCGTCGCTGAGCATGAAGGCATTGGCGAGCGCGGCATGCAGATCGGCGACGCCGTCGACGGCAACGCCGATCGACACCGATGCCGCGAGTGCGAGCCCGGCCTTGAACATGGAGATCGCGGGCCCGATCTCGCCGCGCCGGTAGTGCTCGCGCCCGGTGCACAGCAGGTCGGATATGCTCGGTGTGTCCGTGATAGGCGCAGTGAGCGCCATCGATAGTGACGTCATGTGCTCTCCGGAAGTGCCGCCGTGAAGGTGACACCGTGCAGATTGATCGCCGGCGCGATCCCGTAATGATTGCCGCCGAAGGCGCGCATGCGGCGCCACAGCTCGTCCCTGGAAATATCCAGCGGGATGTCGCAGGCCTGCCTGTAGCTGCGGCGGGTATTGGTGCGGCCGCTCCATGACTGCGCACAGCGCGGCGTCAACGACGGCTCCCGTGCCAAAGACTCAGCCCACACTTCGAACAATTGCAGCAGATGCGCATAGGCGAGCTCGCCGAGCCTCATGAGCGTGCAGCCTTGCGGTATCGGAAACGACACGACGTCCAGGATCGCGCCGGAATCGACCCGCTTTGCCATGGTGTGAAAGGTCACGCCAAAAGTGTCTGCGCGGTCGTAGAGCGCGAAATGGGCCGGAGCCCAGCCCGGATAGTTCGGCGGCCCGGGATGAAAATTGCAGGCGCCATGGCCAAAGCGCGCGAGCAGATCGGCCGGCACGATCACGCCGGAGGCGAAGGCGACGAGCCGGGCGTTGCGAAGAGCCGAGGCATCGATGCTGCGGAGTTCGTCGATATCGGACACGGGCCAGATCGTCAGATCCGGCCTGAAGCTTCGCAGGATCCGCGACAGCGCCACCTGCTCGGCGGCCTCCGTCAGCAATGCAAGTCCCTCGACCATCAGCTCGGCATCGGTAGCGTTGAATGTGAGCCAATATGTCGCGGGGTCGCGTTAACAGGCTGTTAATGAACAGCGGCCCGGCACAGCCAGGAAACATGATGAAACAAATTTCCCGCACTTGGACGCATTCGGTCACAAACGGGAATCGGTGAAACTACGGTCACTCCACCAGCAGCACGTCCACGGCGACGCCAAGCTTCTGCTTTGGCGAGCCGACGATGATGCCGTCGACCGGAGACACGTCCGAGAAGTCGCGGCCGACCCCGAGCACAATGTGGTCGTTGGCGACCAGAAGATCATTGGTCGGATCGAAATCAATCCAGCCGAGTTCAGCTCCGCACCACAGCGACACCCACGCATGCGTCGCATCCGCGCCTTGCAGGCGCGCCTGGCCCGGCGGCGGAATGGTGCGCAAGTATCCGCTGACATAGGCTGCAGGCAGGCCGAGCCCGCGCAGGCCTGCGATCATCACATGAGCAAAATCCTGGCAGACACCGTGGCGCTTCTCGAAGACTTCGTTGAGCGGCGTCGAGATCACCGTGGCCTTGGGGTCGTAGCGAAACCCGGTGCGGATGCGGTGCATGAGATCGACCGCACCGGCAAGGATGCCTGTATCAGGCTTGAAGCTCTCCGCAGCATACGCACTGACCGGCCGCAGCACGGGCACCAAAGGGCTTGCGAAGACGTAGCCGACCGGCGAGGCCGGCCCGAGGCTCGTAGCCTCGAAGGCGATGTCACGGATGCCCTCCCAGGATGGGCTCGTGGCGTCGCGTGCCGGTGGCTTGCGGTCGACGGAGACACGCGAACGCGAGTCGATGCGCAAATTGCGATGCGCGGCCTCGATCACGATGCTTTCGGTCAACGTGCCGAAGAAGTCGCGGCGAACGGTCCGCTCCGACGGACGCGGACGAATCTCGACCTTGTGCGAAATCAGCTCCTGACCGTGACCGCTGTTCGGCTCGAGCCGCAGCGTGCAGCGGGCGAAGCTGACCGGGCTTTCATATTCGTAGGTGGTGACGTGCCTGATGTCGTAGATCACGCCAGCCCCGTGAGCTTTTCCGGTCGGCTCGCATTGGTGCCGTGCGGAAAGTAGTGCAGCCCGATCGCTTCAGCCAGGCTGAGCAGATCCTGCTCCAGCGCGAACAGGGTTTTGACTTCGAGTTTTTCAGCTTCAGCAGTGGCCAGCATCGCCCGAACCGCTACCGCAAGCCGCTGCGGCTGCTCGATCAGGCCGTGCTCCTTCAGGCTCGGAAGCGCCTCGATATGTTCGTTCAGCGTCGTCACCTGGAACGCCACCGAACGCGGATTGTAGGGATCGAGCACCGCGAGGTCGCGCACCGGCGCCAGGATTGGCGCGAGCAGATAGCGCGAGCGATAGGTGATCTGGGAATCCACCAGCGTCAGCAAGATATCGAGGTCCTCGTCGCCGGCCTCGTCATAAGCGAACTGCCGCGCGAAACGCGCGGTGTTGATGGCGCGCTCGGTGCGGCGGCCGATATCGAGGAAGCGCCAGCCGGCGGCGCGGTTCATGTTTTCCTGCGCGAGACCCGCAAAGCTCGCAAGCTCCTGCAAGGTCAGCTCGGCCGCGCTGAGCACGCTGTCGTCATCCTCGACTTCGTAGGAGAGACGCTCGGCCATCTCGGTGATGACCTGCCAGGCATCGGGCGAGAGCCGCTCGCGCAACGATGTCGCCGTGCGCAGGGCCGAGCGCACCAGCGACAGCGCCGAGCCGAAACGATCCGGGTTCTGCAAGGCTTCGGCGACGATCCGCCCCGGCGTAGCACGCGAGGTCTGCGAGATCGCGCCCCAGGTCACCAGCAGACGCTGGATCCGTTCAGCCGATTGCAGCGAAGCCGCGGTGCCCTTGTTGGGCCCGCTCGGCGAGCCCAACGCGCGCACCAATCGCAGTGTCGCCTCGGCTCGTTCGAGATAGCGGCCGAGCCAGAACAGATTGTCGGCGGCGCGGCTTGGCAGCACGCCGGCGATGCGGCGGATGCGGACCTTGTCGGTCGCCGGCAGCAGTGATGCGGTCGAGACCTTCTTCTCAGAGACGACCCAGACGTCGGCCGCACGCGCGCCATCGCCCATCGACACCGCGCGCGCATCCGCCTGCTCGGCGATGCGGCAGAAGCCGCCGGGCATGATGGCCCAGCCGTCGGGCGTTGCGGCCGCGAACACGCGCAGCACGAACGGACGCGGCGTGAGCTGGCCCTGCTCCCACACCGGCATGGTGGAGAGACGCACCACTTCCTGGCCGACATAATCCATGCCGCGCGCGCTGATGGCATCGATCAGACGCTGATGGCCGGCCGCATCGAGTTCGCTTGCGAGCACCGGGCCGTTGCTGTCGAAGCCGGGAACGCCGCGCCGATAAGCACCTTCGATCGCGACCTCGTCGAGCCGCGACAGCACCTCGTCGCGCGCCGACTTCTGGCCGCACCACCAGGTCGCGATGTGCGGCATCTTCAGCTCTTCGCCGAGCAGACGAGGGCTCAAGGCCGGCAGGAAGCCGAGCAGCGCC
>JAEWHT010000192.1 GCA_023387695.1 Pseudomonadota bacterium
GTATAGGGGACCATGCGATTTCTCACGACCTTCCAGCTTGCTGATTTCGCCGACACGCTGGTCAGCCTGTTCACAGCCTTTGTGCTGGGCACGCTGATCGGCGCCGAGCGGCAATACAGGCAACGCACGGCCGGCCTGCGCACCAACGTGCTGGTTGCGGTCGGCGCTGCCGCCTTTGTCGATCTCGCCATGCATCTGCAGGGTGCGGACGGCGCGGTGCGGGTGATCGCCTATGTCGTCTCCGGCATCGGCTTTCTCGGCGCCGGCGTCATCATGAAGCAGGGCATGGACGTGCGCGGCCTCAATACCGCGGCGACACTGTGGTCCTCGGCCGCGGTCGGCTCCTGCGCTGGCGCCGACATGGTCGCGCAGGCGGCCGCGCTCACGGTGTTCGTCATTGCCGGCAACACCATGCTGCGCCCGCTGGTCAATGCCATTAACCGCATCCCCCTGAACGAGAAAGCGCTCGAGGCGACCTACTATTTCAAGCTTGCGGTCACGATCGACGCCTTGCCCGACATGCGCGACCGTCTCGTCGACAAGCTCGAGGCTGCGAAATATCCGGTGGCCGATGTCGACGTGGTCGAGATCGGCGACGACGACCTCCTGGAGATTGTCGCCAAGTTGGTCGCGACCGCGGTTGATCCGAACGAGCTGAACGCGGTGGCGACCGATCTTCAGCATCTGCCCGGCGTGCGCCACGCCACCTGGGAAGTCAGCACGACGGAGTAGCGTAGCGGTTGGCCCGTAAATCGGCCGTGGAACCGCAGTCCGGCAAGTTCGTTGATTCCGCGCATAAAGGCGGTGATCGACATGTCCGGCCACAATGACAAGCGAAACCTGAAGCTCAACCTCACGATCGCCTGCTCGCTGTTCGCAGCGGGCATCTTGGTGTCCGTGATGTCGCTCGCGCAAATCCGCGCTGAGAACAGGATGGAGATGGCGCAAGCGACACAGCCATTGCAAGGCACGCCGTCCAATGATCAGGACAAGACGCCTGCTGAAGCAAAACCCGGCGGCGAACGTCCGACCACACCGGCTCCCGAGCCGGCGCGTCCCGATCCGCAGACGCAAGGCGCAGCCAAGCCGGCGCTCCCACCCGCGCCGGCCGAGAAGGTCGCGCCGCCGCTGGAGAAGAAGTAGCCCGACGGCCATCGCATTCTGACACGCATGTGACCACATGCCGATTTAACGATCTCGCGTCTGCGCGCGGCTCGCTCCATAATCCGTCGAACCAACGACAGATGGGGCCCTCCATGAAGATCGAAGACGTCCGCCGCAACGCTTATTCGATGCCGCTCAACAACCCGTCATTCCCGCCGGGCCCATATCGCTTCTTCGACCGCGAATATTTCATCATCACTTACAGAACCGATCCCGAAGCCCTTGCCGCTGTCGTGCCCGAGCCTCTCGAGGTGACCGAGCCGGTGGTGAAATACGAATTCATCCGCATGCCCGACTCGACTGGTTTTGGCGATTACACCGAGACCGGGCAGGTGATCCCGGTTCGCTTTAACGGCGAGGAGGGCGCCTACACCCATGCGATGTATCTGGACGACGAGGGTCCGATCGCCGGCGGCCGCGAGCTCTGGGGCTTTCCAAAGAAGCTGGCTAAACCGAAGATCGAGGTCGAGAGCGACGTGCTGGTCGGCTCGCTGCATTACGGCTCGGTGCTGTGCGCCTCCGCCACCATGGGCTACAAGCATCGCAAGGTCGACCTTGACGCGGTGCTGAAGCCGATGAAGGCACCGAACTTTATTCTCAAGATCATCCCACATGTCGACGGTAGCCCGCGGATCTGCGAACTGGTGCGCTTCCATCTTGAGGACATCACGCTGAAGGAAGCCTGGACCGGCCCTGCCGCGCTCGGCCTGTTTCCGCACGCGCTCTGTGACGTCTCCCGCCTGCCCGTGCGCGAGGTGATCTCGGCGCTGCATTTCAGGGCAGACCTGACGCTCGGGCTCGGCAGCGTCGCGTTCGATTATCTGGCGAAGTGATGTGAGCGGGCGGGGCGCGGCATGACGCGCCCCGGTCCGCCGCTCATTTAATGCGCCGCGTCGTTCGGCAAGAGCGCCGCAAACGCCTGATCGAGCGCGGTATCGGCCTTCACGAGCTTGTCACGCTGGGCGGCAAGCCAGAGCTTGTCGGCATCGAGGCGCTCCTGGGCCACCTTGAGCATACGCGCAGTCTCCTCCGGCTGCGGACCGCCGACGCCCTTGGTGTGCGCCACGATCCAATCCGGTGACATCACCTTCCTGAATTCGGCTTCGCTCATCGGGAAGGGCCTCGCCGGCATGTTGAATTTGGCAAGCGTCTTGGCGAAGAGGTCAGTCACTTCGTTGAAGGGGATGGTCTTGGGCGTGAGATCCAGCGGCCGTGCGTAGCTGACCATCTGTGATGCAAAGCCATGCCCGACGCGGAACGGGATCTGGTGCGCCTGCAACAGCAACTCGGCGAGGTTCATTGTCGAGGTCCAGTCGCTCTCCAGCTCTTCCTTGGCGCGGGTCTTGTTGACCACAGTCGCATCGAGCACCCGGTCGGTCGCGGCAACCATCTTGATGGCACGCGGGAAAAGGCCAATGTCCTCGGACTGCGACTTGGAGTCGACCATGCCCGACATGACGTTGTGAGCGCGGATCGATACCGCCCCCGCTAGCCCTACGACATCTGAAGCGGCGATCCTCGCCTGCATGATCAGACCCGGATTGCGCTTCTGTGGCATCGAACTGCTGGTGTAGGTCGAGCCCTCCTGCAGCAACAGCCACGGCCGCACCTCGGCGTATTGCGTATGCAGGTCCTGCATCATCACGCCGATGCGGATGGCGGCCGAATTGGCGATCGCGGTGGCCTCGAGTTGGTTGTCGAACGGGATCACCTGGTTGGCGTCCATCGAATTCTCGACGATGCCGTCAAAGCCGAGCAGCTGGGCGAGGCGCGTGCGGTTCAGCGGCCAGATCGAGTCGGACATGACGCCGACGCCCATCGGGCTGAGGTTGAGCCGGCGATAGGCCTCGCTGATGCGCTGCTGGTCGCGCTCGAACGATTCCTCATAGGCCAGCAGGTAATGACCATAGGTGATCGGCACCGCCTGCACGCCGTTGGTGTAGCCGGGCATCAAGGCATCGAGATTGTCGGCCGCCTTGGCGAGCAGCTTGGCACGCATGCCGAGCAGTGCCTCGGCGAAATCCAGCGTCTGGTTCCTTAATTTGGCAGCGCGAAAGGTCGCGTACATGTCCTGGCGACTGCGCCCAGCGTGGATGACGGAGGCCTCTTCGCCGACCTTGTCCGTCATGATCTTCTCGATCTGAAGGACGTCGCTCGGGCGCTTGCCGTCGGGCTCACGTGCCTGGCGGATCGTGTAGTCCACGCCGGAGGCGATCAGCTGGCCGGTGTTTTTCGGGAAGATGCCTTCCTCCACCAGCATCACGGTGGAGGCCTTGTTGATCTTGTTGAGCCAGTAGAACTGATCCTCGTCCGCGTCCGTTTTGCTGGTCGTGGGCTGCGCGCTGCTGAGGGCGTTGGCGCCGATCTTGGCGGCGTTTTCGTTGCATTCCTGCGTGGTCTTGCAGGGCAACTGACCGGTGTCCGCGGCCAAGGCGTGGGACGCGATCAGGAGGCTGACGCCTCCCGCGATGCAGGCGATGTGTTTCATGCGGACCTCCCGGTTGCCGTGCGACCGGGCGGCTGGTTAGCATCCGCGCTGGCGGAAGGCTATTAGCCTCCCGTTTATCGCGGCTTGGACAGGCGCGTCCCTCAGCGCACCAGAATATTCCGGAACTGCCAGGGATCGCTGGTGTCGATGTCTTCCGGGAACAGTCCCGGACGGTCCGTTAGCGGCGTCCAGTCGGTGTAGAAACCCTTCACCGGGCCGAGATACGGCAGCTGGATTTCCAGCAGGCGATCGAAATCCATCTCGTCGGCTTCGACGATGCCTTCCCTGGGGTTCTCCAGCGCCCACACCATGCCGCCGAGCACGGCGGAGGTCACCTGCAGGCCGGTCGCGTTCTGGTAGGGCGCGAGCGCGCGGGTCTCTTCGATCGAGAGCTGCGACCCGTACCAATAGGCGTTGTTGTCATGGCCGAACAGCAGCACGCCGAGCTCGTCGATGCCGTCGACGATCTCGTTCTCATCGAGGATGTGATGCTTCTCCTGCATCTTGGCGGCGCGGCCGAACATTTCATGCAGCGACAGCACGGCATCGTCGGCCGGGTGGTAGGCATAGTGGCAGGTCGGCCGGTAGACCGCCTTGCCCGATGCGTCGCGGACCGTGAAGTAATCGGAGATCGAGATCGACTCGTTGTGGGTGACGAGGAAGCCGTATTGCGCGCCGCGCGTCGGGCACCAGGTGCGCACGCGCGTGTTGGCGCCGGGCTGCATCAGATAGATCGCAGCGCCGCAGCCGGCTTCGTGGGTCCGCGCATTCTCGGGCATCCACTTTTCGTGGGTGCCCCAGCCGAGTTCGGACGGCTGCACGCCCTCCGACAGGAAGCCTTCCACCGACCAGGTGTTGACGAAGACATCCGGCTCCTTCGGCGTCTTGGAACGCTGGGTGTCGCGCTCGGCGATGTGGATGCCCTTGATGCCGGCCTGCCGCATCAGGTCTGCCCATTCGGCCTTGGTCTTCGGCTTGGGGGCGTTGAGCTTCAGATCGGCGGCGACGTTGAGCAGCGCCTGCTTGACGAAGAAGGACACCATGCCGGGATTTGCTCCGCAGCATGACACAGCGGTCGTCGAGCCCGCCGGGCGCGCCTTCTTGGCGGCCAGCGTCACTTCGCGCAGCGCATAGTTGGAGCGCGCTTCCGGACCCTTCGTGGAATCGAAGTAGAAGCCGAGCCAGGGCTCGTTGACGGTGTCGATATAGAGCGCGCCGAGCTCGTTGCAGAGCTCCATGATGTCGGTCGAGCCGGTGTCGACCGACAGATTGACGCAAAAGCCCTGGCCGCCGCCTTCAGTGAGCAGCGGCGTCAGCAATTCGCGATAATTATCCTTGGTCACGGCCTTCTGGATGAAGCGCACATTCTGCTTCTCGCAATGCGCCCTGCGGCCCTCGTCCTTGGGATCGATCACGGTGACGCGCGATTTGTCGTAATCGAGGTGCCGCTCGATCATCGGCAAGGTGCCTTTGCCGATGGAACCGAAGCCGACCATGACGATGGGACCGGTGATCTTCGCGTAGATCTGCGAGGGAGGGCTCATGGGACGGTTTCTCCGGAACGTGCTGGCGGACAAAAGGTGTGTTGGTTGGATCAGGCGCTGCGGCGCTCGTTAGACGCTGCGGCGCTTGGCGGTGACTTCGATCTCGACCTTCATCTCGGGCTTGTAGAGCGCCGAGACGACGAGCAGCGTGGCGGCCGGGCGGATCTCGCCGAGGACCTCGCCGCAAACCGCGAAGTGGGTGTCGGCATCCCCGGCATTGGTGAGGTAGTAGGTGACGCGGACGATGTCGGCCATCTCGAATCCGCCCTCCTTCAGGGCCGCCGCGATGGTCTTGAAGCAGTTGCGTGACTGGCTCGTGACATCGGATGGCATCGTCATCGTCGTGTAGTCATAGCCGGTGGTTCCCGCGACGAAGCAGAAGTCGCCGTCGACCACGGCGCGGCTGTAGCCGGCAGTCTTCTCGAAGGGGGAGCCGGTGGAAATCAGGCGACGGGACATGGGTTCGGCCTCGACTGAAAGGGGGAATTTCGTGGGTTTAAAGGGCGTTTCTGGGGCTCGCGCAACCCCCAAGGAACGAGCTCAGAACAGGCGCGGCCGGACGCTGCCGCGGAACGCGGCTCGGGTGGTCGCCATGATGGCTATCCCTTAGGCCGCGTGCGCTTCGAGGGCGCGAACGACCCTCCGTTTGGGCAGGGCCGCGCCGGTCGGGACGATCATCCCCTCGGCGCCATCCAGCGCGCCATCGGTGAATTCGATCGCCAGCAGGCGGTCGCGCTCGAACGGGCCGGGCAGCACCAGCGCGCCGGTCTTTTCGGCCGAGAAGCCGAAGCGGGCGTAGTAGGGGGCATCGCCGAGCAGGATCACGGCTTGATGCCCGCGCGCCCGGGCGGCGGCCAGCGCTTTTTGCATCAGCGCGGCGCCGATCCCGAGCTCGCGGCAGGCAGGGTCGACCGCCAGTGGTCCGAGGACCAGAGCGGGCCTGCCTCCGGCGCTGACGTGCCACAGCCGCACGGTACCCACGAGCTTACCCTCGCGCATCGCCGACAGGGCAAGGCCTGTGGCGGGCGCACGTCCGTCGCGCAGGCGCTGGCAGGTGCGGCCGTGGCGGTCTTCGCCAAAGCTCGCATCGAGCAGCGCTTCGCGCATCGTGACGTCGGCAGCACGTTCCGCACGGATCGCGAACGGAGCGGCTTCCGAAGTGAGGGCGACTTGTGGCTTCCGAAAAGCAGTCATGGCGGGTCAGTCCCCGCTTGAACTGGCGTGCGCACAGCACGCCGGCTCAAGGCGTCGTCAGAGTGGCAATGTCAGGAGAAGGAGCCGGCAAGCCGGCTCCCGGGTTCGTTAGGCCTCAGAGAAGAGAGGCGGATCAGATGTGATAGGTCTTCAGCGGCGGAATGCCGTTGAATGCCACCGCCGAGTAGGTCGACGTATAGGCCCCGGTGCCTTCGATCAGCAGCTTGTCGCCGATCTCGAGCGTGACGGGGAGCGGATACGGGTTCTTCTCGTACAGCACGTCGGCGCTGTCGCAGGTCGGGCCTGCGAGCACGCACGGGGTCATGTCCGCACCGTCATGCGGGGTGCGGATGGCGTAGCGGATCGACTCGTCCATCGTCTCGGCGAGACCGCCGAACTTGCCGATGTCCAGGTACACCCAGCGCACCTCGTCCTCGTCGCTCTTCTTCGAGATGAGCACGACCTCGGATTCGATGATGCCGGCGTTACCCACCATGCCGCGACCCGGCTCGATGATGGTCTCCGGAATCTGGTTGCCGAAGTGCTTGCGCAGCGCGCGGAAGATCGAGCGGCCGTAGGTCACGACCGGCGGCACGTCCTTCAGGTACTTGGTCGGGAAGCCGCCGCCCATGTTGACCATGGTCAGGTTGATGCCGCGCTCGGCGCAGTCACGGAACACCTGCGAGGCCATCGCCAGCGCACGGTCCCACGCCTTCACCTTGCGCTGCTGCGAGCCGACATGGAAGGAGATGCCGCACGGCTCCAAGCCCTGGCGCTTGGCGACGTCGAGCACCTCGACGGCCATTTCCGGGTCGCAGCCGAACTTGCGCGACAGCGGCCATTCGGCGCCGGCGCAGTCATAGAGGATGCGGCAGAACACCTTCGCGCCGGGAGCGGCACGGGCGATCTTCTCGACTTCGGCGACGCAATCGACCGCGAACAGGCGAATGCCGAGCGAGAAGGCGCGCGCGATGTCGCGCTCCTTCTTGATGGTGTTGCCGAAGGAGATGCGATCGGGCGTCGCACCGGCAGCCAGCGCCATCTCGATCTCGGCGACGGTCGCGGTGTCGAAGCAGGAGCCCATGGAAGCCAGCAGCGCCAGCACTTCCGGCGCCGGGTTCGCCTTGACGGCATAGAACACGCGGCTGTCGGGCAGCGCCTTTGCAAAGGTCTGGTAATTGTCGCGCACGACCTCGAGGTCGACGACGAGGCACGGCTCGGTGTCGAGACCTTCCTTGCGGCGGTTACGCAGGAATTCCTGGATACGTTCGGTCATGGCACTCTCCAACGGTCCCAGCGACGGGATCCGCATCAACGTGACGTCGGATATGAGCGCTTCGGCCACATCGCGCGATGGAGGCGCGCTGAAGCCAAGAGACTCAAACCAGACTGTGCTGCCGTGGATTGGTTGGGAGAGCTTCCCGCCCGCACACCTGGCAATGAAGGACAAGCCTTTTCAGTAGCCCGCGCCGGCGTTGGAATGCCGGTAGAGACCAAAAAAGCCCGATCCGTCGTTGCTTTAAGTCGCGTCCCCCGTTGAGAGCGGGGTGCGCCGGTTCGCCTCCGGCTGCCAGTCACGGTTGCAAAAAGTGAAGTCACCTTCGACAAGGCATCTCTGGAGAGAGATGCTGGACGCTCCGGGTTTGCTGAGGTCTTGCGACTTCTGCACTTCCGAAGAGCCCCTCGGCCTCTTCACCCCTTGGCGGCTGTCCGGCCTCTTGTCCGGATACCTACCGACTGACACACGACCACAGGCACGTGCGAAATTGGGCAAAAACGCACATAAGGGTTTTGACAGAGCTTCGCAAGAATTTTTTTAGGCTGAGAACAGAATTGCCTAACATCTGCTTGCGCTGTGTTGCGCGAGCGACGCGGAAGATGAACGCGCGTTAAGTTTTCTGTGTCGCGCGCGTGGCTCGCGTGTGCGAGGCGCGTCAACCGCGCTTGAAGAACGGCTCCACGCGCTGAGCTGCGCGGATGAAGGCGACCATGACGAGTACGCCGAGTACGAACAGCACCGCCTGCAGGATGTGTGCGCCCTGGTCGCCGAGCCCGAGCAGAATCGCGAGCGCCCAGCCGCCGGCAAACGCCGCGCCGAACACCTCTGCACCGATCAGGATGGCGGCGCTGACGACGGTGATGACGCTCGGCCAGACGATCTGACGGGAGGACGAAGAGGGCGCGTTCATGGGCATTGGGGTCCGGTGTTTCGAGGGCCGCAATCTCCCCGAAAAGGCGGGCGGGAGCAAGGCCAAATGGCCCAAAAAAGCCCCATCACGTGCTATAGCTGGCCCCAACAAATCAGCTCAAAAATCGGGACTTGTGATGTCAGAAACCCGCCAAATTACGGACTCCGAGACCAATCCGCTGCTGAAGGCCTGGGTGACGCCATTTGCGACCCCGCCTTTCAACGAGATCTCGCCGGAGCACTTCCTCCCGGCCTTCGAGCAGGCCTTCGCCGATCACTCTGCCGAGATCGCCGCGATCACCAATGATCCGGCTGCGCCCGACTTCGCCAACACCATCACGGCGCTGGAGCGCTCCGGCAAGCTGCTGAACAAGGTCGCGGCGGTCTTCTACGACCTCGTCTCGGCGCACTCCAACCCGGCCATCCTGGACATCGACAAGGAGGTCTCCTTGCGGATGGCGCGGCACTGGAATCCGATCATGATGAACGCTGTGCTGTTTGGCCGCATCGCCAAGCTGCACGAGAACCGCGCCGACCTCGGCCTGACGCCTGAGCAGCTCCGCCTGCTGGAGCGCACCTACACCCGCTTCCACCGCTCCGGTGCCGGCCTCTCCGACGAGGCCAAGACGCGCATGGCCGAGATCAACGAGAAGCTGGCCCAGCTCGCGACCGGCTTCAGCCATCATCTGCTCGGCGACGAGCAGGAGTGGTTCATGGAGCTCGGAGAGGCCGATCGCCAGGGCCTGCCGGAGAGCTTTGTCGCAGCCGCGAAGGCTGCGGCGGAAGATCGCGGCATGGCCGGCAAGGCCATCGTGACGCTGTCGCGCTCCTCGACCGAGCCGTTCCTGAAGAGCTCGGCCCGGCGTGACCTGCGCGAGAAGGTCTATAAGGCCTTCACCGCCCGCGGCGACAACGGCAATTCCAACGACAACAACACCGCCATCGGCGAGATCCTGAAGCTGCGCGAGGAGAGCGCCAAGCTGCTGGGCTACCCGACCTTCGCCGCCTACCGTCTCGAAGATTCCATGGCCAAGACGCCTGATGCGGTGCGGGGCCTGCTCGAGCGGGTCTGGAAGCCGGCCCGCGCCCGGGCGCTCGCCGATCGCGACGAGATGCAGGCGCTGATCACGGAGGAGGGCGGCAATTTCAAGCTGGCCTCCTGGGACTGGCGCTATTACGCCGAAAAGCTGCGCCTCCAGCGCGCCAATTTCGACGACGCCGCGATCAAGCCGTATCTGACGCTCGACCACATGATCGCGGCAGCCTTCGACTGCGCCACGCGCCTGTTCGGTATCACCTTCGAAGAGCGCAAGGATGTGCCGGTCTGGCACCCTGACGTGCGGGTCTGGGAGGTGAAGGGCCCCGACGGCAAGCACAAGGCGCTGTTCTACGGCGACTACTATGCCCGGCCGTCCAAGCGCTCGGGCGCGTGGATGACCTCGCTGCGCGACCAGCAGAAGCTCGATGGCGAGATAGCGCCCCTCGTCATCAATGTCTGCAACTTCGCCAAGGGCACCGGCTCCGAGCCCTCGCTGCTGTCGCCGGACGATGCCCGCACCCTATTCCACGAGTTCGGCCACGGCCTGCACGGCATGCTGTCCAACGTGACCTATCCGTCGCTATCGGGCACCTCTGTTTTCACGGACTTTGTCGAGTTGCCGTCGCAGCTCTACGAGCACTGGCAGGAGCGGCCCGAGGTGCTGCAGCAGTTCGCCCGTCACTACCAGACCGGTGAGCCACTGCCGGACGACCTGCTCAAGCGCTTCCTTGCCGCGCGAAAGTTCAACCAGGGCTTTGCCACCGTCGAGTTCGTCTCCTCGGCGCTGGTCGATCTCGAGTTCCACTCCCAGCCGGCCGCTGCTGCGCAGGACGTCCGCGCCTTCGAGAAGAAAGAGCTCGAGAAGATCGGCATGCCCGAGGAAATCTCGATGCGGCACCGGCCGACCCAGTTCGGGCACATCTTCTCCGGCGATCACTATGCGGCCGGCTATTACAGCTACATGTGGTCGGAGGTGATGGACGCCGATGCTTTCGGCGCCTTCGAGGAGGCCGGCAACATCTTTGATCCCGCCGTCGCCAAGCGCCTTCATGACGACATCTATTCGAGCGGCGGATCGGTCGATCCGGAAGCCGCCTATGAGGCCTTCCGCGGCCGTCCGCCCGAGCCCGACGCGCTGCTCCGGCGCCGCGGCCTACTCGGCGAAAAGGCGGCCTGATCGGCATGCGCGCGCTGCTGGGATTGCTGCTCGCCGCCGCAATGACGCTCGCGGCAAGTGCGGCGAGCGCGCATCCGCATGTCTGGATCACCGCGACCAGCGAATTGCTTTATGCCGAGGACGGCTCGATCACGGGCGTTCGGCACGCCTGGACCTTTGACGACATGTTCTCGGCCTATGCGGTGCAGGGGCTCGAGAGCAAGAAGAAGGGCGCCTATACGCGCGAGGAGCTCGTCCCGCTGGCGCAGACCAATGTCGAGTCGCTCAAGGAATATGCCTACTTCACCTTCGCGAAAGCGGACGGCAAGAAGGAACGCTTCAACGAGCCGGTCGACTATTACCTCGAGTACAAGGACACGGTGCTGACCCTGCACTTCACGCTGCCGCTGAAAAACCCGGTCAAGCCCAAGCAATTGGTGCTCGAAGTGTTCGACCGCTCCTTCTTCATCGACTTCCAGATGGCCAAGGACAATCCGGTCAAGCTGGTCGGGGCGCCCTCGGGCTGCCAGATGAAGCTCGATCGCCCCAGCGACGGCACCGCGACCGCGCAGAAGCTCAACGAGCAGACGTTCATGGACGGCCCGAACGCCAATTTCGGCATGATGTTCGCCAACAAGATCACGGTGGATTGCCCATGAAGCCGCATCTCTCGCCTCTTTTGCGCGGGCTGCTTGCCTGTGCCGCTGTTCTGCTCGTCGTCGGCGTGGCCGATGCCGCGCTCCATGATGTCTTCGCCCAAAATCCGTTCGGCGCGCCGAAGCAGGCCCCAGCGGCCGAGCCCGAGGCCAGCGGCCTGGTCGGGTGGATCCTGGCAAAACAGTCGGAATTCTATCGCCAGATGTCGTCGACCATCCGCGCCGCCAAATCCGACGGCTCGGCGGTGTGGACGCTGCTCTTCATCTCCTTTGCCTATGGCATCTTCCATGCCGCCGGCCCCGGCCACGGCAAGGCGGTGATCGCCTCCTATCTCGTCGCCAACCGCGAGACCGCGCGGCGCGGCATCGCGCTGTCGTTTGCGTCCGCCTTGATGCAGTCGCTGGTGGCGATCCTGATCGTCGGCATCTCGGCCTGGATCCTGAACGCGACCGCCAAGACCATGTGCAAGGCCGAGGGCGCGATCGAGATCGCGAGCTACGCTTTGATAGCGCTGTTTGGCCTCCGGCTGGTCTGGGTCAAGGGTCGCACCTTCCTCCGCGCGCTCCAGGCGACGCAGCCGGTGCCGGCGATCGCCGGCGTGCCGCATGATCATGATCACGGCCATCACCATCATCATGATGCGCATGATCATCACGACCATGATCACCATCACCACGATCATCACGGCCACGATCACGCGCGCGCCGATCATCACCATGGACACGACCACGTCCACGACGAGCATTGCGGCCATTCCCACGGTCCCACCCCGAGCGAGCTTGCCGGCCCCGGTGGCTGGAAGCGCGGCTTTGCCGCGATCCTGACCGTCGGTATCCGCCCCTGCTCAGGCGCGATCCTGGTGCTTGTGTTCGCGCTGGCCCAGGGTCTGTTCTGGGCAGGCATTGCGGCGACCTTCCTGATGGGCCTGGGCACCGCGATCACGGTCGCCGCCATTGCGGTGATTGCCGTCTCCGCCAAGGATGTCGCCGGCCGCCTCAGCGGAGCCCGCGACGGCGGAGGGGCGCTGTTCATGCGCGGCATCGAGCTCGGCGCCGCCGCCCTCGTGCTGCTGTTCGGGGCAGGGCTGTTACTCGGCTACATCGCGGCCGAGCGGACGACGTGTTTTTGAGCTGAGCTCTCGTGCCCCGGACGCAGCGCAGCGTCCCTTCGACGGTGCGCTGCAGAGCCGGGGCCCATCTCTCTGTCTGGTGGGCTTGGCTTCTGGATCCCGGCTCTGCGGAGCAACGTTTCACGCTGCTCCGCGTCCGGGACAAGGAAGCTCACACCGGCAGCAGCCGCTTCAGCAGCGGCATGAAGAAGATCCCGAGATTGATCGCAAAGCCGATGCTCCAGAGGATGGAGCGCAGCGTCGGGCGGTTGCCGAGATAGGTCAGGACGTAGGCGATCCGCACGATCAGGAACAGCACGGCGAGCTCGTCGATCAGCCTCTGCGGCGAGTCCCGGAATTCGGCGAGTAGGACGGCGAAGGCGAAGAAGGGGAAGGTCTCGATCCCGTTCTGGTGCGCGCCGAGGGCGCGCTGCGCGATGGCGTCTTCATAGAAGGCGGGATCGCGCGGCCTGGAATTGTCGAAGCCGCGAAATCTGATCCATTTGATCGAGGCGATCGTTACGAGATAGAGCAGCAGCGCTCCGAGAACGCAGAATTCCGCGAGTGTCATCTTCCCTCCCCCGCTTGGCCGCGACCCTAGCGAAACCGGGCTCATCTTGACAAGTTCGGACCAACGCGCGACGCAACAGGCATGACGATCGTCGCCCCCATCGAGACTGCGAAACCGGCTGTATCATCAGCCCAGCCACGCGTCGGCGTGCTCCTGGTCAACCTCGGCACGCCGGATACGGCCGACGCCCAGGGCGTGCGGGTCTACCTCAAGGAATTCCTCTCGGATGCCCGCGTCATCGAGGACCAGGGCCTGATCTGGCAGCTGGTGCTGAACGGCATCATCCTGCGCAGCCGCCCCCGCACCAAGGCGCTCGACTACCGCAAGATCTGGAACAACGAGGGGAACGAGTCCCCGCTGAAGACCATCACGCGGTCGCAAAGCGACAAGCTCGCCGCCGCTCTGTCCGACCGCGCGCATGTCGTGGTGGATTGGGCGATGCGCTACGGCAATCCCTCGATCAAGGCAGGCATCGACGCGCTGATCGCGAAGGGATGCGACCGCATCCTCGCCGTGCCCCTCTATCCGCAATATTCCGCCTCGACCTCAGCCACCGTCTGCGACGAAGTGTTCCGGGTGCTCGCCCGTTTGCGCAATCAGCCGACGTTGCGGGTGACGCCGCCCTATTACGAGGACGAGGCCTATATCGAGGCGCTCGCGGTCTCGATCGAGACGCATCTGGCGACGCTGCCGTTCAAGCCGGAGCTGATCGTCGCCTCCTTCCACGGCATGCCGAAATCCTATGTCGACAAGGGCGATCCCTATCAGAGCCACTGCGTCGCCACGACGGAAGCGCTGCGCCGCCGGCTCGGCACGGACGACACGAAGCTGCTGCTGACTTTCCAGTCGCGCTTCGGCAATGACGAGTGGCTGCAGCCCTACACCGACAAGACGATGGAGCGCCTGGCGAAGGAAGGCGTGCGTCGCATTGCGGTGGTGACGCCGGGCTTCTCTGCCGATTGTCTGGAGACGCTGGAAGAGATCGCGCAGGAGAATGCCGAGATCTTCAAGCACAATGGCGGCGAGCAGTTTTCGGCGATCCCCTGCCTCAACGACAGCGATCCCGGCATGGACGTGATCCGCACGCTGGTGCTGCGCGAGCTGCAGGGTTGGATCTGAGGAGCGCTCCATGAATCGCCGCGAATGTCTGGCGCTTCTTGGATCGATCCCGGTGCTGTCGTCCTCAGCACCGGCGCAAGAGCCGAGTGCGATGCGCCGTCTTGGCGTACTCTCGGTCACCGCCGATGATGTGATCGGGCAGGCGGGCCTCGCCAAGGCGCTCGCCGCCCATGGCTGGCGGGAGCAAGACAATATCAAAATCGATTGGCGCAGCGGGGCCGGCGATCGCGCGCCCATCGCCCGGCTTGCCGACGAGTTGATCGCACTCAATCCGGACGTGCTGCTCGCGATCGGTACGCCCTCGGTGGAGGAGCTGCGCCAGCGCACCACGACGACACCGATCGTGTTTGCCGTCGTCACCGATCCCGTCAGCCAGGGGTTTGTACAAAATCTGGCGCATCCCGGTGGCAACATCACCGGCTTCACCGATTATGACGGCCCGCTCGCCGGCAAATGGCTGCAGATGCTGACGCAGGTTACGCCGAAGGTCACGCGTGTCTTCGTTGTTTACAATCCCGCGACCGCACCGTTCGCGCCGTTGATGTTGCACACGCTCGAGGACGCCGCGCGGACGCTGCATGTCGCAGTCGAGCCGGCTCCGGTGCATGATGCCGCTTCGATCGCCGCGCTGGCCTCGCGCACGGATGGTGGCTTCTTGGTCCTGCCGGACTTCTTCACCATGGCCAACCGCGCGCAGCTGTTGGCGGTGATTGCAACTGCGCGGCTGCCGGCGGTGTACTGGAGCCGCGCCTTTGTCGAGGACGGCGGGCTGATCTCCTACAGCACCGATACTGCCGAGCAGCTCCGCCGCGCCGCCTCCTATATCGACCGAATCCTGAAGGGCGCGCTGCCCGCCGACCTTCCGGTCCAGAACCCGACCAAGCTGGAGCTCGCGGTCAACCTCAAGACAGCCAAGGCGATTGGCGTCACGCTTCCCCCGAGCCTGCTTGCGACCGCGAACGATGTCATCGAATAGTGTCGCAATTCCTTAACGTTTGCCGCTAGGTCTGCGCTCCCTGGCTTTCAAGGGCCCTTCGCAAATACATAATCGTGACCGTTCCTGCTTCGACCGCCTTGTGCGGAATGGTGTCGATGCCGACGTGAAAAGCGACCGCTGAACCGGTAGGGTGCTGATCCCGACCAATGACAGCGCGGGAAAGGCCTTTTTCCCGCCTTGGAGGACATATGAGCGGCTTCGATATTTTCGCAATTGTTCTGGTGTTGCTCGTCATCATCACGCTGATTGCCGGCGTGAAGACGGTGCCGCAGGGCTATGACTGGACCATCGAGCGGTTCGGCAAATATACCCAGACGCTGAGCCCCGGGCTCAATCTGATCGTGCCCTATTTCGATCGCGTCGGGCGCAAGATCAACATGATGGAGCAGGTGATCGACATCCCCGAGCAGGAGGTCATCACCAAGGACAACGCCACCGTGACGGTGGACGGTGTCGCCTTCTTCCAGGTGTTCGATGCCGCGAAGGCCAGTTACGAGGTCGCTAACCTGACGCAGGCGATCACGGTGCTGACCATGACCAACATCCGCTCGGTGATGGGCTCGATGGATCTCGACCAGGTGCTGTCGCACCGCGACGAGATCAACGAGCGCCTGCTACGCGTCGTCGACGCCGCGGTCTCGCCCTGGGGCGTCAAGGTCAACCGCATCGAGATCAAGGACATCGTGCCGCCGGCTGACCTCGTCGAAGCCATGGGCCGGCAGATGAAGGCCGAGCGCGTCAAGCGCGCGGACATTCTCTCGGCCGAGGGCCAGCGCCAGTCCGAAATCCTGCGCGCCGAGGGCGCCAAGCAGGGCCAGATCCTCCAGGCCGAGGGCCGCCGCGAGGCTGCTTTCCGTGATGCCGAGGCGCGCGAGCGATCCGCGGAGGCCGAGGCCAAGGCGACGTTGGTCGTCTCCGAAGCCATTGCTAAAGGCGACGTTGCCGCGCTGAACTATTTTATCGCCGACAAATACATCAAGGCGTTCGGCCAGTTCGCTGACGCGCCGAACCAGAAGATCATCATGCTGCCGATGGAAGCGACCAGCATGCTCGGCTCGCTCGCCGGCATCGGTGAAATCGCGAAGGCGACGTTCGGCGAAAGCGCGGCGTCCGCGGCGGCTGCCGCCCGCCGTACCAGTTCAGTGCCGCCGACCGGCAGCACGCCGCCAACGGTGCCGCCGCGGCAGGGGTAAGGAATGGCGCATGCCCGATCAAGGGCGTGCGCTTAATTGAGAGGTCGCGTCATGACCGACATGTTCGTATCGCTCGGCAACTGGAATTGGTTGATCTTCGGCTTCATCCTGATGGCGCTGGAGGTGATCGCGCCGGGCGTGTTCCTGTTTTGGCTCGGGCTAGCCGCGTTGCTGGTTGGCCTGATCTCGTTCGCTGCCGTCATCTCCTGGCAGATCCAACTCGTGATGTTCGCGGTGTTCGCAGCCGCTGCCGTGCCGGTGTGGCGCCGGCTCGCGAGGCCGAAGCCGGAAGCAAGCGCGAGCCCCTTCCTCAACAAGCGCACCGAGGCTTTGTTGGGCCGCGAGTTCACGCTGGAGAAGCCGATCATCGACGGCAACGGCACCGTCCGCATCGGCGACACCGTCTGGCGCGTCGCCGGCCCGGATACGCCGGCAGGCACGCGGGTGAAGGTGGTGCAGGTGGATGGCGCGAATCTGACGGTGGCGGCGGCGTAGCCGCTCTTACCCTCACTTCTTCCACCTCTCCGCAAACCGGTGCAGCGGCATGAATGTCTCGCACAACTCCCGCCCGAGCGCCGTCAGCCCATAGCCGCCACCTTCGCCGAGCTCCACAAACCCCGCATCGCGCAACTCGGTCAGCCGGGCCTGCAGCACCGTCGGTGAGGCCTCGTCGCAGGCCGTGCGCAGGGCGCGCGAGGTGAGGGGCTCTTCGCGCAGCTCCCACAATATCCGCAGGCTCCAGCGCCGGCCGAGGAGGTCGAGCAACGCCATGATCGGCCGCCCGGTGCGCGAGCCACGAACTTTCCCTGATGCCGCCGGTTTCGCCATCGTAGCCTCTTGCGTCGTGCTACAGATAATGTAGCGTATTGCTACAGTAATTGTAGCAAGGAAGACGCCCATGTCATCCCCGATGCCGCGGATTGCTCCGCTCTCGCCGCCTTATCCCCCGGAGATCCAGGCGCAATTCGACCGCATCATGCGCGGCGCGCCGCCGCTGGTGCTGTTTCGGGTGATGGCGGGCCACGCCCGCGCCTGGGAAAAATTTCGCGCCGGCGGGCTGCTTGATCCCGGTCCGCTGTCACTGCGCCAACGCGAGATCGTCATCGATCGCACCTGCGCACTGAACACATGCGAATATGAATGGGGCGTCCATGTCGCGATCTTCGCTGGCCCAGCCAAGCTCACCGAGGATGAGATCCGCGCGACCGTGGAGGACGATGCGACCTCATCCTGCTGGTCGCCGGCCGAACAGACACTGATCGCAGCGGTCGACGCGCTGCATTACCGCGCGACCTTCACCGATGTAGAGTTCACGGCGCTGTCGGTGCATTACGACGAGGCGCAGATCCTGGAGATCATGCTGCTGTGCGGCTTCTACCGCACGGTGTCGTATCTCGCGAACGGACTGAAGCTGCCGCTGGAGGAGAAGGCGGCGCGGTTTCCGGCGTAGGTGGCTACGCCACGCCCGCCCGCAGCAGATCGTGCAGATGCACGATGCCGACGACCTTGGCCCCCTCGGTCACGACCAGCGTCGTGATCTTGCGGGTGTTCAGGACCTCGATCATCTCGCTCGCGAGCATCGAGGGTGGCACGGTCTTGGGCTGCTTGGTCATGATGTCGTCGACCGACACCGTCAGCAGATCCGGTCGCATGTGGCGGCGCAGATCGCCGTCGGTGATGATGCCGACGGCCTCGTTCGCATCGTTGACGATGCAGACGCAGCCGAGACCCTTGGCTGACATTTCCATCACGGCGTCCGACATCTTGGTGCCGAGCGGCTTGACCGGGATCTCCGCGCCGGTGCGCATGTAGTCGCGGACGAATTTCAGCATCGCGCCGAGCTTGCCGCCGGGGTGGAAATGCGCGAACTCCAGCGCGGTGAAGCCGCGGCCTTCGAGCAGTGCGATGGCGATCGCATCGCCGATCGCGACCAGCATGATGGTCGAGGTCGTCGGCGCCAGATTATGCGGGCAGGCCTCGCGCGCCTTCGGCAGTTCGAGGACGATGTCGGCGGCCTGTCCCAGCGAGGACGAGGCGCTCGACGTTAGTGCAATCATCGGGATCGCGAAGCGCGCCGAGTAATTGACGAGGGTTTTCATCTCCGGCTGCTCGCCCGACCAGGACAGCGCCATGATGACGTCGTCGGTCGTGATCATGCCGAGATCGCCATGGGCGGCTTCAGCGGTGTGAACGAAGAAGGCCGGTGTCCCGGTCGACGCCAGGGTCGCCGCGATCTTGCGGCCCATAATGCCGGACTTGCCCAGACCGGTGACGATGACGCGGCCTTTTGCCTGACGGATCAGGTCGACGGCTTTGGCAAAGGCGTCGCCCAGCGGGCCGCGTAGCGCAGCTGCGAGCGCGTTGATGCCGCCGCTCTCGGTCTCCAGCGTGCGGAGCGCGGATTCGACGCTGGCGGGGGCGGATGATGAGGTCATCAGCGGTTTCGAACTCGGCATGTTCTGGTCCAGGGAGGAGGGCTTCGGCCCGTTGGCGCCTCCTTAGCACGCCCCGGCGGATGAGGCGACGCGGGCCCGAAATCCCTCAACGGGTCATTAACCATAATTGTTTTAACTCCATTAACGATGGTTTCCGCGAGTCCGCGGAAGGCCATCAGTGAAGTGTCTGATTTCGTTGGAGTTCTTCCATCGTGGGGTCGCCTCCAGGCAGGGGCCGGAGCCGTAGCGCGTACGTTTTCCGCGCCGCTTTGCCGTGCCTGCTGCTGACCGCGCTGGAAAGCGCGCCGGCGGCCGCCCAGAGCGTCACGCCCGACCTGTTCAATCCCAACCGTGGCGGCTTCGCCTCGCCTGACACGCTGCCGACGCGCCGCACGGCGGGCGTGCCGCAGGCACCGTCGGCTGCGATCCCGCAGCCGCCGGATCCGAACGACGATCCGCGCAAGAAGAGCGACTTGCCCGCGCCGACGACGCGTGTTGGCCAGGTCCCGACCTATGGCCTGCCCGCTGCTAACGGCGCGAGCAGTTCGGGTTACGACTCGCTCAATCGCAAGCGCCAGCAGCCGAAGCTCTATCCCGGGCAGCCGAAGCCGAAGAAGCCCGCGGGTCCAGGTTCGCCAGCGCCTGCAACACCGCCAGTGTCCACGCTCGGTCCGCCTCGCATTGCGCCGCCGCCGTCGGAGACTGCGAACAAGACGCCGATGCCGCCGGCGATGGCGGGCACTGTGCCCGGCCAGCCGCAGCGCCGTCGCCTCAAGGTCGATGACGACGCATTCGGCGCGGTCGGCGACTACGCCGGCAGCTTCCTGATCAAGGGCGGGCTCGAGCTCTCCACCGGTTACGACACCAATCCTGCGCGCCTGCAAAAGCCGGTCGGCTCGCCGGTCTATGTCGTCGCGCCGGATCTTCTCATTCAGTCTGACTGGGAGCGCCACGCACTGGTCGCCGATTTGCGCGGCTCGTTCAACGGTTACACCAACAACATGCCGGCGACGATCGACGGGCTCGCCTCGCCGTCGCCGGTCGAGATCAACCGCCCCGATTTCACCGGCCATGTCGATGGCCGCGTCGATGTCGATCGCGATCTCAAGCTGACCTCGCAGCTACGCCTGCGGCTCGCCACCGACAATCCCGGCAGCCCGAACGTGCAGGCAGGCCTGCAGAAATATCCCATCTACGCCACCTATGGCGGCACCTTCGGCTTCGACCAGACCTTCAACCGTTTCCAGGTCGCTGCCGGCGCGACCATCGATCGCACGGCTTACACGGATTCAAAACTCACCGACGGATCGACCTTCAGCAACGACGATCGCGACTTCAACCAGTATGGCGGCGTCGGGCGCTTCTCGTATGAGCTGAAGCCCGGCCTCAAGCCATTCGTTGAGATCCAGGGCGACACCCGCGTCCACGACCAGGCCGCCGATCGTAACGGCTACTTCCGAGATTCGAACGGAGGCTACGCCAAGGTCGGTTCGTCCTTCGAGTTCACCCGCATCCTCACCGGCGAAGTCTCGGTCGGCTATTCCGCGCGCAACTATGTCGACCCACGGCTGAGCCAACTCTCGGGCTTCCTGACCACGGCCTCGCTGATCTGGAACGCGAGCGGGCTGACGACGGTGAAATTCAACACCGACACGCAGATCGCGGAAACCACGATCCCTGGCTCCTCCGGCGTGCTGGTGCACACCTACGCCGCCGAAGTCGACCACGACTTCCGCCGCTGGCTCACCGCGGTCGGCAAATTCACCTACGGCACCTACGACTACCAGAACCAGGGTCGCAACGACAAAACCTACTCGCTCGAAGGCAACCTGATCTACAAGCTCAACCGCAATGTCTGGATCAAGGGCACGCTGCGCCACGACATCCTGGATTCGAACCAGCCCGGCTCGAGTTCACAGGGCACGGTGGTGATGCTGGGCGTGAGGTTGCAGAATTAAGCAGCGCTCTTCGGTGCGCGAAGCTCCGGATTGGAGATCAAACTAACGTCGCGATTGCTACCAGAGAAGGTTGGTGGCAACATGTAGTTGTAACGTCGATTTTCTAGAAATTCTGATCAAGTATTTTGCGTCAAGCCATGTCACTTGTGCGTGCGCGAATTTAGATGCCCCTCCGACGCCCGACGAAGGATCAGCGTCTCAAGCGATTGCTCGAAGCCGGTTTTTTCCCGCGAGAGCTGCCCCCTCCTTTTGTCTCACGTGACTTGGCGCGATATCGGACGCGTTTGAAGAAGACTTGGCCGGTCGCCGATTTTAAAAAGTTTTCCAGTGACCCCGAGTTTCTCACGATACCGAAGTTCGGAAGAGCTCGGAGACGTTTCTCTCTCGTCAACCCAATCAACCACTTTAAGGTGTCTGAGCTGATTGCCTACGAGTGGAACGAGATTCGAGATTTCTTGAAGACTTCGAAGATATCCGAATTTAAGCCCATTTTTGATATGGGGGGTGATAGGACGTTCTTTCAGATCGATTTCGGGCTGATCGAGCGAAGAACGGTTGACATTCTATCGCGCTACAGATCGTGCCTGAAGACAGATATCTCGCGCTACTATCACACGATATACACTCACTCCATCCCCTGGGCTTTGCATACGAAAGCATACTGCAAGCAGAACTATTCTACGGCTGCCTTTAAGTCATTGCTCGGCGATAGACTCGACAAAGCCATTCGAGATTGTCAGAGCCGGCAAACGATCGGTATTCCTGTTGGTCCTGACACTTCTCGCGTCATAGGCGAGATTATTGGGGTCGGCATAGAGCGAGAGATAGCAAAGCAGCTCGCTGCCGCAGACAAAAGATGTTTGCGATATGTTGATGACATACACATTGGATTCGATGAGCGAGAAAGCGTTGACGGTCTGCTCGGCACGATCACGAAGGCATTTTCCCATTTTGAATTAGACATCAACATCGAGAAAACTTCAGTGTTGGGGGTGGGAGAGACGACGACCCCCGAATGGACGATGCCGCTACTGAAGTTTGCGGTTTCGCGGAGGGCCGATCGGCAGCTTATTGATATTGAGCACTACTTCAAAATGGCTCTCTATCTCTCGGAGGCCAATCGAAGAGATCAAGTGCTGCAATATGCGGTGAAACGAAGCCGCTCCTTCCGAGTGGCTGATACCGTCTTCGACTATTACGTGGGCTTCCTGCTTCGGCTAAGTAGAAAAGATCCTTCTTGTTTGCCGGCTGTTGTCCAAATTTTGGTAGAGGCTAATTTTTTGGGGCGTCCTTTGGGACGTGGCTTAATTCAGGAGTTTGTCGTCGAGACGATTCGCTACAATGCGCCAATTCACAATTATTTCGAAGTGAGTTGGGTCTTATTTCTAGCGAAGGCGCTGAAAATCCAGCTGCTTAGGAATCAGTTGGTCGACGTGTTCGGCGCAGAAAGCTCTGTGTGCGCACTTCTCACCATGGATCTCAACTCTCGGGGCTTAATCGACGGCGGTATTGATGCTGCCTATTGGAATACATTCTACAATGTGGATGGCTTGAAATCGAACATGTGGCTGCTCGTCTATGAAGCGACCTTGAAAAAGTGGATTGCGCCAGCGATTCCATGCTTCGTCGATGCCCATCCTTTGTTCGGGCCGATGCTAAAGAGGAAAGTTAGTTTCTACGACGTGAAGAAGAATGTGTGGACCACAAGACGAGAGATGCGGACCCAATGGCTCCGCAATCTTCTCGCCCGGCGGGTATTTCAAAACATAGAGCGCTATTTCTAGCCTTCCGGCCGGATGGCCATCTGAGAAGGTGTGGTGCCGAGGTAGCTAACTCGCTACAAGCGTTAGCGACAGTTACTACCGCGGCAGATCCGTCTTCCCCATCAGGAACGTATCGATCGAGCGCGCGCACAGCCGGCCTTCGCGGATGGCCCAGACCACCAGCGACTGGCCGCGGCGCATGTCGCCTGCCGAGAACACGTTCGGACGCGAGGTCTGATAGTCGAGCGTGTTGGCCTTGACGTTGCCGCGCGGGTCGAGGTCGACCGCGAGCTGCTTCAACAGGCCCTCGTGCACGGGGTGCACAAAACCCATCGCGAGCAGGACCAGTTCGGCGTCGAGCTCGAACTCGGTGCCTTCGATCGGCTTGAACTTGTCGTCGACGCGCACGCAGTGCAGCTTCTTGACCTTGCCGTTCTCGCTCGAAAACTTCTGCGTCAGCACGGCGAATTCGCGGACGGCGCCTTCGGCCTGGCTGGACGAGGTACGCATCTTCAGCGGCCAGTTCGGCCAGGTCAGGCCCTTGTTCTCACGCTCGGGCGGCGCGGCCATGATTTCGAGCTGGGTCACAGAGAGCGCGCCCTGGCGCAGCGAGGTACCGATGCAGTCCGAGCCGGTGTCGCCGCCGCCGATGACGACGACATGCTTGCCGCCGGCCAGAATCTCGGTGACGCCGTTCAACGGCTCGCTGGAGACGCGGCGGTTCTGCTGCGGCAGGAAGTCCATCGCGTAGTGGATGCCGTCGAACTCGCGGCCGGGGATCGGCAGGTCGCGCGGAGCTTCCGCGCCGCCGGTCAACGCGATCGCGTCGTACTGGTTGAGCATCTCGCGCGGATCGACATTGCCGTCGACGCCGACATGGCTGTTGTAGTGGAAAGTGACGCCTTCGCCCTCCATCTGCTTGACGCGGCGATCGATGACGCCCTTCTCCATCTTGAAGTCGGGAATGCCGTAGCGCAGAAGACCACCGGCCTTGGCGTACTTCTCGAACAGGTGCACGTCGTGACCAGCGCGCGCGAGCTGCTGCGCGCAGGCCATGCCGGCCGGACCCGAGCCGATCACCGCAACCTTCTTGCCGGTCTTGACGGCCGCGACTTCAGGCTTCAGCCAGCCATTGTCCCAGGCGCGATCGACGATCGCGCATTCGATCGTCTTGATGGTGACCGGGTTGTCGTCGATGTTGAGCGTGCAGGACGCTTCGCACGGCGCCGGGCAGATGCGGCCGGTGAACTCAGGGAAGTTGTTGGTCGAGTGCAGGTTGCGCGAGGCTTCTTCCCAATTACCCTGATAGACGAGGTCGTTGAAATCAGGGATCTGGTTGTTGACCGGGCAGCCGGGCGTGCCCGGCGCGACCGAGCCGGTGCCGTGGCAATAGGGGATGCCGCAATTCATGCAGCGCGCGGCCTGGTCGCGCGTTTCCTTCTCGGTCAAGGGAACGACGAACTCGTTGTAATGCTTCACGCGCTCGGCAACCGGGGTGTACTTGCGGTCATGCCGTTCGATTTCGAGAAAACCCGTGATCTTGCCCATTAAACCCGAAGTCCCTGCCGCTTAGTCGTTTTGTTTCTTCTCGTCGTCATTGCGAGGAGCGAAGCGACGAAGCCATCTAGTGCTTCGCTCCATACGCATTGACGGGGTGTGATGCCTTACGCCCCGATCGCGATTTTCGGCTCGGCGTCCGCGTTGGCCGCCATTTCGCGCAATGCGCGCCGGTACTCGACCGGCATCACCTTGCGGAATTTGGGCAGCCATTCCTTCCAATTGGCAAGGATGTCCGCAGCGCGCTTGGAGCCGGTCGCCTTGGCATGGCGCGTGATCAGGACGTGCAGACGCTCGACATCGGAGTCGAGCAGATCCTTGAACACGTCGACCCGGCCGTGTGCCTCGAGGTCACCGGAGTGATGGTAGGTGTCGGCGTTGATCATCTCTTCCGACAGCACCGGCTCGAGTTCGACCATCGCCATGTTGCAGAGCTTGTTGAAGTCGCCGGTCTCGTCGAGCACGTAGGCGATGCCGCCGGACATGCCGGCCGCGAAGTTGCGCCCGGTCTTGCCGAGCACGACCACGATGCCGCCGGTCATGTATTCGCAGCAATGGTCGCCCGCACCTTCGACGACGGCGACCGCGCCCGAGTTACGGACGGCGAAGCGTTCGCCGGCGACGCCGCGGAAGTAGCACTCACCCTGGATGGCGCCGTACATCACGGTGTTGCCGACGATGATGCTCTCTTCCGGCACGATGCCGCTGTTGGCCGGCGGCTTGACGACGATCTTGCCGCCCGAGAGGCCCTTGCCGACATAGTCGTTGGCTTCACCCTCGAGCTCGAAGGTGACGCCGTTGGCGAGCCAGGCGCCGAAGGCCTGGCCGGCCGTGCCCTTGAGGCTGACGTGGATCGTGTCCTGCGGCAGGCCGGCATGGCCGTAGATCTTGGCGACCGCGCCCGACAGCATCGCACCCGCAGAGCGGTTGGTGCTGTTGATCGCAGCTTCGATCTTCACCGGCGCGCCGCGGTCGAGCGAGGGCTGCGCCTTCTCGATCAGCGTGCGATCGAGCACGGCTTCCAGATGATGGTTCTGGCGCTCGGAGTGATAGATCTTCTGGCCCTTCTCTTCCTTCTGCTTGACGAACAGCTTGGAGAAATCGAGGCCCTTGGCCTTCCAATGCGCGACCAGCTTGGTCTGGTCGAGCAGCTGAACCTGGCCGACCATCTCGTTGAAGGTGCGGAAACCGAGCGAGGCCATGATCTCGCGGACTTCCTCCGCGACGAAGAAGAAGTAGTTGATCACGTGCTCGGGCTGGCCGGTGAAGCGCTTGCGCAGGACGGGGTCCTGCGTGGCGACGCCGACCGGGCAGGTGTTGAGATGGCACTTGCGCATCATGATGCAGCCGGCCGCAATCAGGGGCGCGGTGGCGAAGCCGAACTCGTCGGCACCCAGCAGCGCGCCGATCACGACGTCACGTCCGGTGCGGAAGCCGCCGTCGACCTGGACCACGATGCGGCTGCGCAGCCGCTCGCGCACCAGCGTCTGGTGGGTTTCGGCAAGGCCGATCTCCCACGGCGAGCCGGCATGCTTGATCGAGGTGAGCGGCGAAGCGCCGGTGCCGCCCTCGAAGCCCGCGATGGTGACATGGTCGGCGCGCGCCTTGGCAACGCCCGCGGCCACCGTGCCGACGCCGATTTCCGAGACCAGCTTGACCGAAACGTCGCCCGTCGGGTTGACGTTCTTGAGGTCGTAGATGAGCTGCGCGAGATCCTCGATCGAGTAGATGTCGTGATGCGGCGGCGGCGAGATCAGGCCGACGCCCGGGGTCGAGTGACGCACCTTGGCGATGGTCGCGTCGACCTTGTGGCCGGGCAGCTGACCGCCTTCGCCGGGCTTGGCACCCTGCGCCATCTTGATCTGCATCATGTCGGAGTTGACGAGATACTCCGTGGTGACGCCGAAGCGACCCGAGGCAACCTGCTTGATGGCCGAGCGCATGCTGTCGCCGTTCGGGAGCGGCTTGAAGCGGTCGGCTTCCTCGCCGCCTTCACCGGTGTTCGACTTGCCGCCGATCCGGTTCATGGCGATCGCGAGCGTCGTATGCGCCTCGCGCGAGATCGAGCCGAAGCTCATCGCGCCGGTGGCAAAACGCTTGACGATATCCTTGGCCGGCTCGACTTGGTCGAGCGGGATCGGCTTGCGCTTCTCTTCGTCGGCATTCTTGATCCGGAACAGGCCACGCAGCGTCAAGAGACGCTCCGACTGTTCATTGAGGATCTTGGCGAAGGCGCGATAGCGCTCAAGCGAATTGCCGCGGGCGGCATGCTGAAGCAGGCCGACCGATTCTGCGGTCCAGGCATGGTCCTCGCCGCGGCTGCGATAGGCGTATTCGCCGCCGACATCGAGCGAGGTCTTGTAGACCAGGGCGTCGCCGAACGCGTCGGCATGACGGCGCACGGCTTCTTCGGCGATCTCGGCAAGGCCGACGCCTTCGACGCGGGTGTGCGTGCCGGCGAAGAACTTGGCGACGAAATCAGCCTTGAGGCCGACCGCGTCGAAGATCTGCGCGCCGCAGTAGGACTGGTAGGTCGAGATGCCCATCTTGGACATCACCTTCAGAAGGCCCTTGCCGATCGACTTGATGTAGCGCTTGACGATCTCGTAGTCGTCGAGCGAGCCGGGCAGGCGGTCCTTCATCGCGATGATGGTTTCGAACGCCAGATAAGGGTTGATCGCTTCGGCGCCGTAGCCCGCCAGACAGGCGAAGTGATGCACTTCGCGCGGCTCGCCGGATTCGACGACGAGGCCGACCGACGTGCGCAAGCCGGTGCGGATCAGGTGATGATGCACGGAGGCGCAAGCCAGCAGCGACGGGATCGGAACCCGGTCGGTGCCGACCATGCGGTCGGACAGGATGATGATGTTGACGCCCTCGCGCACCGCACTCTCGGCGCGTGCACAGAGTTCGTCGAGGACCTGGTCCATGCCGGCCGCGCCGAGACCGGCGTGGAAAGTGGTGTCCAGCGTGCGCGACTTGAAGTGCGATTCAGCGACGTCCGAGATCGAACGGATCTTTTCGAGATCCGCGTCGGTCAGGATCGGCTGGCGCGCTTCCAGACGCTTGGTGGTGGCAAGCCCCTGCAGGTCGAACAGGTTCGGCCGTGGTCCGATGATGGAGACGAGGCTCATCACCAGCTCCTCGCGGATCGGGTCGATCGGCGGGTTGGTGACCTGTGCGAAGTTCTGCTTGAAGTAGGTGAACAGCGGCTTGGCCTTGTCCGACAGCGCCGAGATCGGCGTGTCGTTGCCCATCGAGCCCGCGGCTTCTTCACCGGTGGCCGCCATCGGCGTCATCAGGATCGCGACGTCTTCCTGGCTGTAGCCGAACGCCTGCTGGCGATCGAGCAGCGACAGGTTCGAGCGCACGCCGGTGGTCGGAACCTTCGGCAGGTCTTCCAGCACGATCTGGGTCCGCTCCAGCCACTCTTTGTACGGATGGCTCCTGGCAAGCTCGGCCTTGATCTCATCATCCGGAATCAGGCGGCCCTGCTCGAGGTCGACCAGCAGCATCTTGCCAGGCTGCAAGCGCCACTTGGTGATGATCTGGTCCTCGGGGATCGTCAGCACGCCCATTTCGGACGCCATCACGATGCGATCGTCCTTGGTCACGAGATAGCGCGCCGGCCGCAAGCCATTGCGGTCGAGCGTGGCGCCGATCTGGCGGCCGTCGGTGAAGGCGATCGCGGCGGGGCCGTCCCACGGCTCCATCAGCGCTGCATGATATTCGTAGAAGGCGCGGCGCTTCTCATCCATCAAAGGATTGCCGGCCCACGCCTCCGGAATCATCATCATGACGGCGTGAGGCAGCGAGTAGCCGCCCTGCACCAGGAATTCGAGCGCGTTGTCGAAGCAGGCGGTGTCTGACTGGCCTTCATACGAGATCGGCCAGAGCCGGCTGATGTCCTTGCCGTAAAGTTCGGAGCTCACCGAGGCCTGGCGCGCTGCCATCCAGTTGGTGTTGCCGCGCAGCGTGTTGATCTCGCCATTATGTGCGATCATGCGATAGGGATGCGCCAGCGACCAGGCCGGGAAGGTGTTGGTCGAGAAGCGTTGGTGAACGAGCGCGAGCGCGCTCTCGAAATCCTTCTCGTGCAGATCGGGATAGTACTTGCCGAGCTGGTCGGCGAGGAACATGCCCTTGTAGATCACGGTGCGGCAGGACATCGAGCAGGGGTAATAGCCCGCGCCGCCGCGGTCGCGGCGCTGGTAGATGGCCTGCGAGATCGACTTGCGCAGGATGTAGAGGTGGCGCTCGAAATCGTCCTCGGTCTTGGCGGTGCCGTTGCGGCCGATGAACACCTGCATGCAGGCGGGTTCGGTCGGCTTCACGGTGACGCCGAGCGAGGAATTGTCGGTCGGCACGTCGCGCCAGCCGAGCAGGGTCAGGCCTTCGGCCTTGATCTGGTCGGCGATGATGCTCTTGATGACGTTGCGCCAGGCGGTGTCGCGCGGCATGAACAGCGCGCCGATGGCGTATTCGCCGGGCGCAGGCAGCTCGAACTTGTTCTCCTTGGCCTTGCGGCTGAAGAAGGCGTGCGGAATCTGCACCAGGATGCCGGCGCCGTCACCGGCGCGGGGGTCTGCGCCGACGGCGCCGCGATGCTCGAGGTTGCAGAGGATGTTGAGCGCGTCCGCCACGATCTCGTGCGACTTCTTGCCTTTGATGTTGGCGATGAAGCCGACGCCGCAGGAGTCTTTCTCCAGGCTCGGATCGTAGAGGCCTACGGCCGGCGGGCGCGAATTGTGTTCCTGAATCGGATCGGTCGTTTTCGAGGCGACCGTCGCCGACAGCTCTTCTGCCACGATGTTTGCGCTCTCGAATTGCGACCCGTTCATTGTTCCAATCCTCTCCGTGCGGCAAGCTGCCTCACCGCCATCTTCGGCGCACCTTGGGCGTTCCGCGGCACCCGCCTCTGGGTCACCGCTCGTCCGCTGCGAGCCGCATTTTCTTAAATTCAGGCCTAGGCGTTCTTCGTCCCCGAGAACGGCTTTGCCTGTTGCCTTATGGCGCTCGAAAGCACCGACTTTCGTTGCAATCCCTATGCCGGAACCGCAAGCAAAATTGAGACAGTCTTCCTGTCCTAAACGTCACCTTGCCAAATTTTTGTCTATCACACAAGCGCGCGGAAGTCCCGATTCCCGATCTGTCAATCAATCGCTTTCCGAAAGTTGCGCGGCCCCGGTTTTGAAGCAAACACGCCCCGATCCGGCCCAAGCGGCGCCGAAATCCCGGATGAAGCTTCGGATCAACCCTTCGAAAGACGCGCCACGCCACAAGAAGCGAAAGAGCGCGCACCTTCGGGGGCCTGACAGGAGCGTGTCGACCATGAAGTTTTTCACAGGATGTGTGGCTGCGGCCACGCTGGTGCTGGCTGCAACCGCTGCTCAGGCCCAAGTTCCCGCGAACGGTATCGCGGGCGGGGCCTATGTTGCCGTGTCCGATTTCGACGGACCCTACGCGCCACCGGTCGCGGCGCCGCCGCCACCGCCGCGCTATGGGTACGGCTACGGCTATGATGAGCGCGGCCCTGCGCCGGCCCTGCTACCCGCCACCGAGGTCTATGCGGTGCTGCGCGACAACGGCTTCTCGCCGCTCGGCATCCCGCGCCTGCACGGCGCCGTCTACACCATCGCGGTGATCGACCGCCGTGGCGACGATGGTCGGCTGGTGATTGATGCCCGCGACGGCCGGATCATCCGCTTCATGCCGAACGCTGACGCCTACGGCATGGCGCCGACCTATGAGGAGCCCACAGTTGTGCCCTACCGGCCGCAAAGTGCGCTGCCGCCGCCGACCATGGTCCGCGGTTTCCCGCCGCGCCCGCCTGCCTCGATCCCGCACGTCGCGAGCCGGACGGTCCCGGTGCCGAAAGCGGCGCCGCAGCGACCCGAGACGCCGGCGGCAGCCGCAAAGCCGGTCGAGCAGACCGCCGCCGTACAGGCCAAGCCACCCGAGACCGCGCCACAAGCCGCCGCATCGACTGTCGGTCAGGCCAAGCCGGCTCCGACGATCCTGCCGACGCAGGAAATGCCGGCAGCGCAAGGGCTGGATTGATATGAGCCAGCCAAGAGGCGCCCGGAGTCTCGGGCGCTTCTGGCATCTCGGCAACCGCCGCTCAGCTCCGCGGATACCCCGCCGCATCCAGGATCAAATTCGCCACCTCCTTCGGATGCGACACCAGCGAGAGGTGGCCGGCGTCGAGCTCGATCTTGGTCGCGTTCATGCGCTTGGCGAGGAATCGTTCGAAATCGGGATTGATGGTGCCGTCGTTCTTCGACACCGCGTACCAGCTCGGCTTCGAATGCCATGCGGCTTCAGTGGTGCGGCCCGCGAAGATCGAGGCGGCCGTCGGCCATTGCACGGCATAGAGCTCCTTCGCGCGCTCCGGCGCGACACCGTTGGCGAAATATTTCAGGAAGGCATCTTCCGACAGCTTGGTGTAGCCGTCGTGCTCGACGATGCCGGCGCGCGCAGGGCCGGTGGGAAACTGCTTCGACAGCGCCACGAAATCCTCGTTGGCGTCGGGCGCGCGCGCAGCGATGTAGACGAGGCCGGTGACCTTCGGATCGGTGCCGACCTGGCTGATCACGGTGCCGCCCCAGGAATGCGCGACCAGCACGGTCGGACCATCCTGCTCGGCCAGTACACGCTTGGTTGCTTCAACCGACTCGGCGAGCGAGCCGAGGGGGTTCTGCACGGCAGTGACGTTGAGGCCGGCGGCCTGGAGCAGCGGGATCACCTCCGACCAGCTCGAACCATCAGCCCAGGCGCCGTGCACCAGCACGACGTTCTTGGCCTTCACTGACTGCGGGGCCTGCGCATGGACAAGGCTGATGGGGACCGCCAGCAGGCTCGCGGCGACGAAAAGGCTGCGCCAGAAAGTCACGATTGTTCTCCGTCTTGTTTGTGTTCGATGTCCAAAGGACGGAGCAAAAGGCTGCGGCGTTACGTGGCTTCACCGCTCTGTGATGCGGTGCAAAACGAAAAACGCCCCGGGGCACCGGGGCGTTCTCGTAACCTGGAAGTTGCTGCTTACTTAGGCGGCGACCGAGCTCTCAATGACCTGCGCCTTTGCAGCGCCGGTGTTGATTGCGATCTGGCGCGGCTTCTTGGCTTCGGGAATCTCGCGTACGAGGTCGACATGAAGCAGGCCGTTCTCGAGCGAGGCGTCCTTCACCTGCACGAAGTCGGCAAGCTGGAAGGCGCGCTCGAAGGCGCGGGCGGCGATGCCGCGATAGAGCACTTCGGCTTTCGAGTTCTCGTTGGCGACTTTCTCGCCCTTGATCGTCAGCGTGTTTTCCTTCGCGACGATGGAGAGCTCATCCTTGGCAAAGCCCGAGACCGCAACGGTGATGCGGTAGGCGTTCTCGCCGGTGCGCTCGATGTTGTAGGGGGGATAACCGGGGCTGCCGTCAGAGCCTGCCTGGTCGAGCAGGTTAAAGAGGCGGTCGAAGCCAACGGTGGAACGATAAAACGGGGTCAGATCGTAGGTTCGCATGGTCAAGTCCTCCATTGAGCGACTGTTTTGGGTAACCCGCCCGCCAATCGGGCCGGGCTTTAGTCTGTGTGCAGCCTGATGTTCCGGTTCCGAAACACTGGTAGCGGCCTGCACCATGGTGATATGGGTTCAAGGAAATGGCGTTCAAGAGGGCGGTATC
>JAEWHT010000239.1 GCA_023387695.1 Pseudomonadota bacterium
TCTGGGACAAGTCGTTCACCGAGCGTGCGCCGAAGCTCGGCGGCCTGATCGAGTTCTACCGCTCGCCCGCGCGCGTGCAGTGGACCCCGACCGGCAACAACGTGCCTGACTATCCGAAGCTCGCGCAGCTGTGGTGGCAGAACATCGGCGATGCGTCGTCGGGTACGAAGACGCCGCAAGCTGCGATGGATGCACTGGCCGCTGCCCAGGACTCCGTCATGGAGCGTCTGGAGAAGTCCGGCGTGCAGGGCAAGTGCGGTCCGAAGCTCCACAAGAAGGAGTCGGCTGAGTACTGGTTCGCCAAGGCTCAGAAGGACGGCACCATCGCGCCCCAGCGCAAGCTCGCCAACGAGAAGCCGAAGGGCGAAACGGTCGACTACGACACGCTGATCAAGTCGTGGCCGGCCACCCCGCCCAAGCGCGCCTCGCTGCAGTAAGCGAAGCCTCAAAATGACGAAAGGCCGGGAGCAATCCCGGCCTTTTTTCTTCGGTGTGACGTGCGTTCCGTCTCGACATACTCACTGTCATTGCCCGCGAATGCGGGCAATCCAGTACTCCGAGGCAGGCGTGATTGAACCGAGAAGCCGCGGCGTACTGGATGCCCCGCTTTCGCGGGGCATGACAGCGTGCGCCTAACTACTCCGCCGGCTCAGCCGCGAGCGTCGGGTAGTCCGTGTAGCCCTTGGCGCCACCGCCGTAGAACGTGTTCTTGTCCCAATCGTTCAGCGCTGCGCCCTTCTTCAGCCGCTCGACCAGGTCGGGATTGGAGATGAACGGCTTGCCGAAAGCGATCAGGTCGGCCGCGTTGGCATCCAGCACCTTGGTGGCGAGTTCGAAGTCATAGCCGTTGTTGGCCATGTAGGCGCCCGAGAAGCGCTTGCGCAGGCTCGCATAGTCGAACGGTGCGAAGTCGCGCGGACCGCCGGTGGCGCCTTCGACGACGTGGAGGTAGACGAGCTTCAACGCGTTGAGGCCGTCGGTAATGTAATCGAACAGCGCCTGCGGATTGGAATCCACGATGTCGTTGGCGGGCGTTACCGGCGAGATACGGATGCCGGTACGGTCGGCGCCAGCTTCCGCGACGACAGCCTTGGAGACCTCGAGCATCAGCTTGGCGCGGTTCTCGATGGAGCCGCCATAGGCGTCGGTGCGCTTGTTGGCGCCGTCCTTGGCGAACTGGTCGAGCAGGTAGCCGTTGGCGCCGTGGATCTCGACGCCGTCGAAGCCGGCCTCCAGCGCATTCTTGGTAGCGCGCTTGAAGTCGTCGATGATCCCTGGAATTTCGGACAGATCGAGCGCGCGAGGCTCGGAGACGTCGGCGAAGGTGCCGTTGACGAAGGTCTTGCCCTTGGCGCGGATTGCGCTCGGCGCGACCGGAGCTGCGCCACCCGCCTGCAGGTCGACATGCGAGATGCGGCCGACATGCCAGAGCTGGATGAAGATCTTGCCGCCGCGCTCATGCACCTTGTCGGTGACCTTGCGCCAGCCGGCGACCTGGTCCTTGGAATAGATGCCGGGGGTGTCCTGGTAGCCTTGGCCTTGTTGCGAGACCTGGCTCGCTTCGGTGATCAAGAGGCCGGCCGAAGCGCGCTGGCTATAATGGTCGGCGGCGAGCGGCGAGGGGACGAAAGTGCCGGGCGCGGCGCGATTGCGCGTCAGCGGCGCCATCACTAGGCGATTGGCCAGGGTGATCGGGCCGAGCTTGTAGGTCTCAAACAATTTGGTCGAACGGCTCATTGGGGTGCTTCCAGGGGTTAAGATGTCTGGAACACTTGTGCATTGCGTCAATCGACGCAAGGGATGAGCCATACGGAAAGTGCAGGCGAGCTGCGCGACAGGGTCCGCGCAGCATGATTCATGCGCATTTTCGACCACGGCAGCGCAATTCCGCTGCCGCAGCTGCGCGATTGCGCAAATTAGTTCACGCCAAGGAAATCGCGCTTGCCGATCTCGATGCCGTTATGGCGCAGGATGCCGTGTGCGGTGGCGGCATGGAAATAGAAGTTCGGCAACGAGACCGCGCTGAAGAATTGCTGGCCCTTCAGGGTCATGGTGCGGTCGGGACCTGCGGGGAACGTGACATCCTTGGTGTCGGCGCCCTCGAACTGCTCCGGCTTGAACGACTTCACGAAGTCGATGGTCTTCGCCAGCCGCTGCTTCAATTCGGCGAAGCTGGTTTCGGTGTCGGGCATCGACGGCGTCTCGGTATGCGTCAGCCGCGCACAGCCCTTGGCCGAAAAGTCGCTGACGAGCTGAATCTGCTTCGACAGCGGCAGCATGTCCGGGAAGAGGCGGGAGCCGAGCAGGACGCTCGGGTCGATCTTCTTGGCCGCGCAATGCGCCTCGGCTTTCGTGAGCAGGCCGGTCAGGCTGTTCAGCATTTGCAAGTACGCGGGGACGACGGCGTCGTAGAAGGACATGTGATGCTCGCTTCAATGGGTGAGAGATCTCAGGCGAAAAACCTGAGCCACTCACATGGGAGCGTCATGGAATAATACAATCGCGAAAATGGCTTGTGCGGTGCGAAAATTCTACCGCATCGTTGCCGGTGGCTGCGCCTGTGCCGTGCCGCCGCGCATGCGGGCCAAAAGCTCGGCCGTCGGCCAGGAATCGGCTGGCAGGCCGTATTTGATCTGCATCGCCTTGACGGCCGCGCGGCTCTGCTGGCCCAGCACACCATCGACCTTGCCGACATTGAAGCCGGCGCGCACCAGCAATTGCTGCAATTCCTTGAGCTCGTTGAACGGCAGCTGCGCCACCTGTCCGGCGGGCTTGCGCATGGGAGCGGCACCGGCAATGCGCGAGGCGAGATAGCCCGCGGTGGTCGAATAGATCAGCGAGTTATTCCATTCGGTGTAAGCGGCGAAATTCTGATAGGCCATAAAGGCCGGCCCAAAGCGTCCCATCGGCAACAGAACGGACGCCGCGAGATTGTCATTCGGCAGCGGACGGCCGTCGGGATAGGTGACGCCGAACTGCGCCCATTTCGAGCGCGGCAGCTGCACGCTGAGATCGGTCTGATCCCATGGCAGGCTCGAGGGCACTTTGATCTCTTCCAGCCACGGTTCGCCGCGCCGCCACTTCAATCCGTTGGCGATGTAGTTCGCGGTCGAGCCGATCACGTCGGGCGCGGAGCGCAACAGGTCGCGCCGCCCGTCGCCGTCATAGTCGACGGCGTAGTTGACGTAATGCGTCGGCAGGAACTGCGTCTGGCCAAGTTCGCCAGCCCAGGAGCCGATCATCTCGTCGGGCGTGAGATCGCCGCGGTCGATCACCTTCAGTGCGGCAATGGTTTCGTTGACGAACATCTCCGAACGCCGGCAATCGTAGGCGAGCGACACCAGCGACTTCAGTGTCGGCAAATTGCCCATGTTGGCGCCGAAGTCGCTCTCAAGTCCCCAGAACGCCGCGATCACCGCCGGCGGCACGCCGTATTCCTTTTCGGCGCGCGCAAACGCTGCGGCGTATTGCTTGATGTGCTGCTGGCCGTTCTGCATGCGATAGGGCGCGGCCATGCGTCCGGCGAATTCAGTGAAGAGCTGGCCGAACACGCGCTGACCGCGATCGCGGTTGACGATGCCCTGGTCGTAGACGAGATAGGGCGAAGCCTCCGACATCGCCCGCTGCGACACGCCGGCAGCGACCGCCTGGCTCTTCACGTCGGCGAGGAAGCGATCGAAGCTCGCGCCGTTGTGGCACGACGCCGCACGCGGCGAGGGCGCAGTCGCCTTTGGTGCCGTGGCCTTGGGCGCTGCAGGCCGTGCGGGCGGCGGCGCGAACTGGGCGGATGCAGGAATGGAGAACGCCGCGAGGGTCACGGCCGCGATCGCAAATCGGGTCAGGAGCATAGGGTGTCCGGCGGGGAGGGGCAGGCTTGGATTCGCCCGAAGTCTAGGGGAAGTGACGGCCTCAAGCCATCCCTTCAAGGCCACACCGGTTCCTCGGTTGAAGGTCGAGGACAGAGGATTTGGTTACTGCGCCTCGGCGACCTTCG
>JAEWHT010000333.1 GCA_023387695.1 Pseudomonadota bacterium
GCTGTGAACGAAGATACGCAAATGCGTATCGCTTTCAAGCGTATCAGCTGGTTCGCCGGCCCTCCGCTTGTCCTGTGGGCTGAGCCCGGGGATGACGAGGTGCTCGCGAAGTGGCACGCCTCGATCAGCGAAGCCATCGACCCTGCTCACTGTCGACCTCATTATCGACCCGGAGCATGGACGCCTCATTGCACGCTTGGCTCGCGCATCCTGGATGCAAGGCGCGATGAGGCAATCGCATTTGCGCGGTCTTTCGATCTGGACATCACGGTGCTGTTCGACGTGGTGGACTGCGTGACGTTCCCGCCGGTGCGGGTAATCGGGGAGCGCAGATTGCCGTCCATTTCGTGACCGGGTTGGTCGGCGTCTCGCGCGGGTCCTGGTCAGGAATATTGGCGAGGCTACAGCAGCGCCAGCGAGTGCAGCGAATTTCGATGGAGGCCGAAGGCAACCAGGCCGGAGAGAAGCAACGCAGTCCCGGTCAGGATCAGGCAGCACGCAAACACTATTGAAGCCTCTGGTTCGTCGTCGATGCCAGGGACGATAATAGATAAAATTTTACCGACAATCGAAAGGAAGAATTAACCTTACCTGCGCGGCCGAACACTGCGTAGTCTGCTCGGCGGAGAGGTCCGGTCGGAGATAGAGAGGATTGGCCAGAATGCCTTATTCCGTCGTGGTGACACTCGATGCCGTCGTCGGTGCCACTGTCGAGAAGATGTGGGATGCCCTTTCCAGCGTCGGCATTGCTTCGGAAGGGCAGGTGCAGGGCAATCATCCTCACATCACGCTTGGCGTCTATCACGATGTCATCAAGCGCGAGGCCGCGTTCAAGGCTATTCGCGATCTCGCTGCCGGGCATAAGGCCGCCGATGTTGCGCTGTCGGGTTGCGGCATCTTTCCAGGCCAGACACATGCCCTGTGCGCCATTCCTATCGTCACGGGACAACTCCTCGCACTTCATCGCGAACTGCACGCGTCAGTTCCAAGCGACAATCCACATTACGCGCCCGATCGTTGGGTCCCGCATGTGACTTTGGCGCGCGAGCTTGATGCATCGATAGTTGCGGCGGGAGTCAACGCGCTCATGCCGGTTTGGCAAAGTCCACGCGGCAGACTTGCGCGAATTGAGCTTATCAGCTTCGTGCCCGTCATTGTCCTGGAGGCGCATTCATTTGGGTCTCGCCACTAGTGCGACGGGTTGAGCACTTGCGAAACCCATTACGTCTCAGCGGGAGAAGCTTTGGGTTTCGCTTCGCTCAACGCATCCGAGCTAGCTTCCATCTCCAGGCTAGAATTGGGCAAGCACCCTTCGAAAAAGCAATTCGAGAAAGCAATGTACCTATTGCCGGGCTCAACCAGCCGTGGCAGCGTGCCATTTTCTCGCCTAAAACGTTCGGAGCTTTTATGAGACAGAGGGGCCGCTCCATAAGGATGTTTCTAACTGATGGGACGCCTACTGGGCTGATCATTGCTGAAATAGTGAATTGGACCGGGAAGGCGCTCGTCGTACCAAGGACTGCCTTGGCTACGTTTCTTAAGCGCGAAGAGGCGCAAAGCGCTGGGGTCTACATTCTAACTGGACCCGATCCAGATGATCCGTTTCGTCAGCAGCTGTATGTCGGCCAAAGCGAGACGGTCGGGCGGCGCTTAGTTGAACACGATAGCGATGCCAAGAAAGACTTTTTTGATCGGGCGATAGTATTCGTGAGCAAAGACGAAAACTTGACCAATGCACACGCAAGGTTTCTGGAGCGGCACCTCACGAACAGAATAAAGACCGCTGGGCGTTCGATTCCGACCAACGTAAATAACCCAGGTGGGGCTGCCTTGCCCGAGGCAGACGTTGCCGACATGGAGTACTTTCTCGATCAGATCGAGATTGTCTTACCTGTTTTGGGCTTGGATGTGCTTCGGCCAATCGCGACTGCCAAAGCCCAATCAGTCGGTTCAGCAATTCAGCATCCGTCATCGGCAACCACACTTACGTTTGAGCTGAAGGTTGGACCAGCATCTGCCAAAGCGGTCGAGTTGGAAGGTGATTTCATTGTCAAGATCGGTTCTGTTGCTCGCGATACCGAGACTGCTACGCTTGGTGCCGGCTATAAGGCGTTGCGAATGAAGCTCAAGGCGGACGGCTCCTTAACATCGGGAGACAATCAGACGCTTGTCTTCGCGCGTGATGTTGCATTCACGAGTCCATCCGCCGCAGCTTCCGTAGTATACGGCGCATCAATGAGCGGGCCAGCAAATTGGAAGGTCTCTGGCACAGACCAGACCTATGGGGAGTTGCGGCAAGCGGCGCTTAAGGAAGCTGAGGCGCAAGGCGAAAAGTCGGCACTCGTGGCTCGCGACCAGCAGGCGCAGCAGGATTGAGGGGGAAAGCAGAAGTCCTTGTTGAGTGTTCTGAAGCCTACCCAAAGCATCTCGTTATAGACCTAGTGGCGAGGCTGGGGTCGATGTCGTGGGTACAATATTTAGGGCGCGAAGCACGCCATGCGCTCTCAGCGCAAGGCCTCCAAGCGGCGCATTTAGTCTAATCACCCTATGAGCTAGACGAGCATCATTTGATTGCAGTGAAAGTTCGAGGAGCACGATGACAGTCCAACTGTTGCAGCTGCGGTTCGAGGAGTTGCTAAAACAATTCGACGAGGTCACGGCAACTAAAACTCCCTCTGGTTTCGCCGGTACTTACAATGTTGATGAGCCCAAGTTGTTGAACTGGAGGGTCAAGGCCAGAAGTTTAATCGTGGCAGCATGCGGTAAAGACTCAGAACATTTGAAGGACTTCAAGAGCGCCGAAGAACCTCAAAGTTACCAGTCTTCGCTAGAAAGAGCAGAGTTGCTCAGCGCAGTCTTTCAAGCCGCAAAGGAAGATTACGCAGGCGGATATCTAAATAGTGTTCGGAATTTAGTTCAGGCCGAAGTTTTTAGCACGGAGCTAGAGCAAGCTAGCGAGTTGCTGGCTTCCGGCTATCGGTTACCCGCGGCTGTCGTGGCTGGCGTGGTGCTTGAGACTAAACTTCGCCAGCTTTGTTCTGACTCCGGAATTTCGGCGGGAAAGCTTGATCGGATGAATGCCGATCTTGCTAAGTCGGCTTTATACAACAGCATTGTGCAAAAGAGGATCACAGCTGTGGCTGGAGTACGCAACAGCGCGGCCCACGGGCGTCCAGATGAGTTCAGCGATGCAGATGTAAAGGATATGATCGATTTCATCGAGCGGTTCCTAATGGAACATCTTTGAGGCAGCGCCGGCCCGTCGGGCAAAACACCCACCTCCCGCCCAAACCCCGTCAACCTCTTCCCGCAAAAATATTCCACTTTACCGAAATTCGGAATTGCGGCATTGTCTCCGCATCCCGGCCCGAGGAGAGGGGCGATCGTACGTCGTCACGAACGTGGGCCGGGGTTGCGGTGGACGCGGCAGCGCCGGCGCGGATGTGAGGGCAGGGCGGGCGGAGGATTGAGCCGAACCCCGTGAACTCGTCGCAAGCCGTGTCGTACGAACGGCGCTTGTACCCGGCGTAGCCTCTTGGCGAAGCCGGGTTGTTGCGTACGGCAAAACCGCGTGGTCCCGGCTGTCGTCGCTACAGCCAAGCTTCCGCGGAGGCGCATCGTCCCAACCGGGCGCGGTGCGTCATCTTTCGCGAAGTGACGGTGACAACAAGAATTCGTCGCCGGGGAGAGCGCGGCATAAGCCGTCAAACCATCGCGCAGGGAAGGCCGAGTGTTCGGCGCCACCTGTATGCTGCTGTGCGGTTTCCTTGCGCTACATCTTTGCGCAGCGGACCGCGGGTGCTCGTCGGCACCCGGTCTTCCCTGCGCCCTCTTCAACCGAGAGGGCAACGGACGAGAGCAGGACTCGGGCTTTCGATGCCGCGAGAATGCTGATCCATGCACATTCCAGACGATGCAGTGATGCTGCCGGAATCCCGCCTGCCGAGACCGGTCGGCACTTCACCCGTCGATCTGCAATAACAGGTTGCAATTGTGTGCTGCTTCACATTGGGCGCGGTGACGCTGGTCGTAGTCTTTGTCCGGGATCTCGATCACGCGGTGGGAGTCCTCCAAATGCATGTCACCGGAAGAACCAAGGCCGTGGGCGCGGGAGCCGGACTGGTCACTCTCGTTGCGGTTGGCGGCGAACAATATCTTGCAAATTGGGGATCGCGGCTGTTGCCGGCGCTTGAAGTCAACTCGGCGCGCGTCAGCACCTATACCGCGACTGAGATTTTCGGAGGAACTGCGGCGGCCAATATCGAATTGCGGACTGTCCCGATCGGCATCGGAAAACTCCGAGAGTTTGGCACGCCCGCAAGCTATTCGTCGCTGGTCGTGGTCGAAAATGCGCCGGCCTCGGCGAGAGCGTTGACGCCTTCCATCGCTCCACAGCTCGACCCGTTCGCTCGATTGCAAACCGTAACGCAAGCCGGCGATGACGCCTTCGCGGCATACGGTCAGAGTTCGCTGCCGAGACCTGTGATCGTACCGAACCTCCTCGCCCAGCCCTATCAGAACGTCGCGCCGTCGGCGGCCGCTAATTTCTTCTCGCGCGTCGAGCCGACGATGATCGACGATCTGGCTGCACGTCGGCCGTTGCAGCTCGATGATGCGATAAGCGCCGTGAGAAGGAACCTTCAGTCCGCCGCCCAACAAGCAGAGAAGGAGCCGGCCGCGAAGGTCAGTTTCGAAGTCTTGACCGGAAAGCTAAAGATCGATGCGTCAAAGACGATCGCCGGCGTGAAGGTCTCGGGCGGAGAGATCAACCTGTACACGACGTCGATGACGGTCGGTACTGCAGCCGTCGCCTGCAACGCGGTCGCCGATAAGGAGTTCAAGAGCTGCGTCGCGGATGCCACGACCAAGATCTTCAAGAAGTTGTCGGCGCCGGAGAAGGAGACCGAGACTGCAGCAGGGAAATAGCGCGGCAGATTCCGGGCGTTTGGGCGCTATTTCTGAAGATGAAATGGTGCTGCCAGACAGGATTGAACTGTCGACCTCTCCATTACCAATGGAGTGCTCTACCACTGAGCTACGGCAGCAATGCTGGGATAAGAATCGGCCGCCACAGGGGCCTACCAAGCGGGCCGATATCTGCCACAGGCCTCCCCGCTGTGCAAGCTTGCATGATCAGCCAAAACGATAAAATCGGGGCGATATCGGGGGTATTACGGCTGTTTTCGCCCGAAACGACCGACTTTCCATCGATTTTGGTTCCGATGCCCCGGCCAACTGGCCAGTTGGCCGCTGCGGCGGATTCGACCCATTTTGGATTTCGCACGATCGGGACCGCGCCGGCCTCTTGAGCTGCCGCATTCTCTGGTCATGTTATCGCGGATCGCTGTATTGGACCCGTGATGGCTGACGAGAACGACAAGACCACGAGCAAGATCACGAGAGAGGCGAAGGGATCGCGGGACGATCGCCTGAAATCGGCCCTGCGGGAAAATCTCAAGCGCCGTAAGGCGCAGGCGCGTGAACGCGCCGCAAGTGATGATCCCTCGCAAAACGATGATGGTTCCCTAAATGAGGGGGCCGCCGGCAAGGCCGGGACTTAGAAATTTGGAGTGCGTGGACGTGGGGCAAAGTGAGCAAGACCAGACTGATGGAAACGCGATGATGTCGCGTTTCACTCGCCCCGAGCAGACTTTTCCCGAGCTGACACCGGCCGAAATCGAGCGCATGCGCCATTTCGGCGAGGTTCGCACCTACAAGCATGGCGAACTGCTGTTCGAAACCGGCAAGCCGGGGCCGGGCATGTTCGTCGTGCTGAAGGGCCATGTCGCCATCACCCAACGCGATGGCCTCGGCCATGTCACCCCGTTGATCGACCAGGGTCCCGGCCAGTTTCTGGCCGAGCTCAGCCAGCTCTCCGGCCGTCCGGCGCTGGTCGATGGTCGCGCTGAAGGCGATGTCGACACGCTGCTGTTGCCGCCGGACCGCTTGCGTGCATTGCTGGTTGCCGAGGCCGAGCTCGGCGAGCGCATCATGCGCGCGCTGATCCTGCGCCGGGTCAATCTGCTCCAGGCCGGCGTCGGCGGCATCGTCTTGATCGGTCCGTCGCATTCGGCCGGCGTGGTGCGTCTGCAGGGCTTCCTCACCCGCAACGGCCAGCCGCATCATCTGCTCGATCCCGAGAGAGATCGCGACGCTGCCGAAGTGATCGCACGCTATTCGCCCAAGCCTGAGGATTGGCCGCTGGTCGTCACATCGGATGGCGCGGTGCTGCGCAACCCTGGTGAGACCGAGCTTGCACGCGCGATCGGCATGATCGGCGGTCCGCGCAATGATCGCATCTACGACGTCGCGATCGTCGGCTGCGGACCAGCGGGGCTTGCGACCGCGGTGTATGCGGCGTCCGAAGGGCTTTCGGTCGCGGTGCTCGACACGCGCGCGTTCGGCGGCCAGGCCGGTGCCAGCGCGCGCATCGAAAACTATCTGGGCTTTCCGACCGGCATTTCCGGACAGGCGCTGACCGCGCGCGCGTTCAACCAGGCGCAAAAATTCGGCGCCGACATCATGATCCCCGTCACGGTGGAGTCGCTCGACTGCACGCGCAAGGATGGCGCGTTTGCGGTGACGCTCGACGGCAATGATCCCTTGCGCTCGCGCTCGGTGGTGGTTGCGAGCGGGGCGCGCTATCGCCGGCCTGACATCGCAAATCTCGACAAGTTCGAGGGTCGCGGCGTCTGGTACTGGGCCTCGCCGGTCGAGGCGAAGCTCTGTTCCGGCGAGGAGGTCGCGCTCGTCGGCGCCGGCAATTCGGCGGGGCAGGCTGCGGTGTTCCTCTCGGGCCACGCCAAGAAAGTGCTGATGATCATCCGCGGCGGTGGCCTCGGCGCCAGCATGTCGCGCTATCTCATCGAGCGCATCGAGGCGACGCCGAACATCGAGCTGCTGTTCAACACCGAGATATCGGCTCTCGAAGGCGATGAGGCCTCACTGCTGCGGCGGATCCGCTTGAAGAGCCGTCTGTCCGATGACGAGGAGACCGCCGACATCAAGAATCTCTTCCTGTTCGTCGGTGCCGATCCCGCCACCG